>DHJO01000030.1:3321-11086 GCA_002404375.1 Gemmatimonadales bacterium UBA4718
CCAAAGAAAGCCGCGTTGACCCATCCGTTACACGATCGTGGCCTGCGGCGCTAGCTTTGGGTGATCGCTGACCCGAGCTACAGGCATTTGCTGAATGGAATGAGACGTCTCGCGCTGGCTTCGCTTGCAACTGCACTGATTGGTTGCGCGCCCGCGCAGCTGCCGCACGGTACGGAGCCTGTCGATCTCGTGATCGCCACTACGACTGATGTACACGGGCGCGTGACGGCCTGGGACTACTACGCGAACAAGCCCGAGACAATTCGCGGCCTCACTCGCGCGGCCACGATCGTGGATTCTGTAAGAGCCGCCAATCTCGGTCGCGTGATCCTTCTGGATGCCGGCGACCTGCTCCAGGGGAATCCGTTGGCGTACGTCGCGGCGAAGGTCTCGAGGAGTCGCGCTAATCCCATTATCGCGGCGATGAACGCGATGCACTACGACGCCGCGGCGATCGGGAATCACGAGTACAACTACGGCGTTCCGTACCTCGACACCGCGGTGAAACAGGCGAGCTTCCCGCTCCTCTCCGCGAACACTTACCGGCTCGATCCCGCCGACGTTCATGCGTACCGCCCGTGGACTATCATCGATCGTGCGGGAATCAAGGTTGGAGTGGTCGGCGCGACGACCCCAGGCGTGACACTGTGGGACGCCGAGAACATCAAGGGACGCCTTCGCTTCGGCGACATAGTTCCGGCCGTACGCCAGGCAGTGCAGGAAGCGCGCGGCGCTGGCGCGGATATCGTGATCTTGACGTTGCACTCCGGTTTCGACGAGCCGTCGAGCTACGACACCGTGACGACTGGAGTGCCCAGCGAGAACGTAGCGGCGAGAGTAGCCCGTGAAGTGCCGGGGATCGATCTCGTTCTTTACGGACATTCGCACAAGGAAGTCCGCGGCACCACGATCGGCCAGACTCTGCTCATTCAGCCAAAGAATTGGGCGACGAGCGTCGATGTCGCGCATCTGGCCGTTTCGCCAGTGGGCGGCGGCTGGCGCGTCACTGAAAATCGGAGTGATCTGGTTCAGGCGGCTGGCCACGCTGAGGATCCTGCTGTGCTGGCGGCTACGGCCTCAATTCACCGTGAAACGGTGGCGTACGTCACAACACCAATCGGGACCACGCCTGAGCGGTGGACCGCAGACTCCGCGCGCGTCAAGGACACGCCGCTGATCGACTTCATTTTGGAGACGGAACGCAATGCCGCCGGGTCCGATCTGGCATCGACGGCCGCGTTCTCGACTGACGTTACGATGGGGCTGGGCCCGGTAACGATAGCCCAGGTCGCGCAGCTCTACCCGTACGACAACACGCTGCGCGCGGTGCGCATCACCGGTCGGCAGCTTCGAGACTATCTCGAATTCAGCAGCCGATACTACAAAACCATTCCATCTCCAACGGCGCCGCTGGAGACAAATCCACAGGTTCCTGGCTACAACTTCGACATAGTCTCCGGCGTGGACTACGCAATTGACATCTCGAGGCCGGTCGGATTTCGACTCACGCGTCTGGACTACAAAGGGGCGCCCGTGCGCGACGCGGACACGTTTACTATGGCGCTCAACAACTACCGGCAGACTGGTGGGGGGGGTTACTCAATGCTGAGCGGCGCCCCGGTAGTGTACGACAAGCAACAGGAGATCAGGCAGCTTCTCATCGATGAAGTCAAACGGCGCGGAGTTCTGAAGCAGGAGGACTATTTCACGCCCAACTGGCAGCTGGTGCGCGGGCCGGGGCTAGAGATCAATGACCGGGGAGGAATAGTGCCGCTTGTTGGCGCGCTGCCCACCGTGCAACCAGCATTCCCTCCCGGCACCAGGTTTCTTCGCATCATCGCCACCAATGATTTTCACGGTGCACTGGAGCCAAGACCCGATGCTTCAGGGGTGAGACGCGGCGGCGCTGCCTATGTTGCGACCGCGTTGGATCGGGCGCGGCGAGAATGCCTCCCCGGGTGCGAAACCATCCTGTTGGATGCCGGCGATCTCTTTCAGGGGACCCTCGCTTCGAACCTGTCTTACGGGCGGCCGGTGGTCGAGTACTACAATAGAATGGGCTATGCCGCGTCTGCTTTGGGAAATCATGAGTTCGACTGGGGAGTCGACACCCTCCAGGCCCGAATGCGTCAGGCGACGTTCGGAATCTTCGGGGCCAACGTGCGCGACACCGCCGGGCGGGATGTGAAATGGATTCCGAATGACACCATCGTTACCCGTGGCCGAATCAAAGTTGGTATCATCGGAGTGTCGACGGTCAACACCCCCACGACGACCCGCGCCTCCAATGTCGTCGGCCTCCGCTTCGATGATCCCGCTCCCATCGTCGACAGTATCGGCAGGGCACTCAGGAGACGCGGCGCGAATTTCGTGGTCGTCATCGCTCACGCCGGCGCGACGTGCGGGACGGATGGGGCAACCGCCTGCAACGGCGAGATCATCGACCTTGCCCGAAAAGTAAAAACGAAGATCGATGCGATAGTAAGCGGCCACACTCATACGATGGTGAATACAGAGGTCAACGGAATCCCAATCGTGCAGGCACGCTCGAGCGGAAGGGCGCTCGACATACTCGATTTGCCAACGGGTCCTGACGTGGGCCGAGCAGTGAGACACGAGGTCCGCGAGCTGGCGGTCGACACCATCAAGCCGCTTCCCGCCATCGCCTCGATTGTGCGCAGAGCGGTCGCGCGTGTTGCACCGCTGGTGAAGCGCCGCGTTGCTACTATCCCGGTCACGCTCGCTCGGCGGGGACCCCAGTATCCGCTTGGCAACCTCATCGCCGATGCACAGAGATGGGCGGGGAAGGGCGATGTCGCGATCATGAACAACGGCGGCATCAGGACCGAGCTGAGAGCGGGCGAGGCGACCTACGGTTCGTTATTCGAGGTCCAGCCGTTCGGCAACACGCTTTACTCTCTCACGATGACGGGCGAAGAGCTTCGTGGATTGCTCGAGGAAATGCTCGGCAAATCTCCAGTCAACGACCATGTGAGCGGTCTCACCATCACCTACGATCCGTCGAAACAAAAAGGCTCACGCATCGTTTCAGCGACGATGGCCGACGGAACTCCTTTGTCCGACACACGCGATTACAACGTCATCATGAATGACTTCCTGGCCACCGGTGGCGAAGGCTACAATGCCGGTGGGCGCGCGAGTGCCTCTCGGCCGCTCAACATCGTCGACCTCGACGCGCTCATCAACTATCTCCGAACATTGCCCGCGCCGATCACGGCGCCGGCGGAGATACGAATCGCGCCCGTTACGCAATGAGCGAGACAGTCCGGATTTATATCAACGCCAAGCCGATCGAAATCGCCGCGTCGGCGACGGCTCTCGATGCGGTGGAGGCTTGGGACGCGACACTCGCGGCTGCAATCCGCCGTGGCGAGCGTCTGATCACCGACAGTCGCGGTATAGTTACAGCTAACGACACTCGAGTGCACAATGGTGCGATCTTTCGCATCGTTCGCGCTCGGCAGGCGTCGGACGACGACACGGACTCAAACCAACTGTAATGCCCCTCTCGATTTTTTCCACCAAGCTCCGCCAGCTGCCGAAAGCGGAGCTGCACTGCCATCTCGATGGGTCGCTTCGCCCGGAGACGCTTCTCGATCTCGCCCGCGAATATCGGATCCCGATGCCCAAGCAAACCGCCGAGGAGCTGGCTGAAGTCATGAGGGCGGACGACGCGAGGAGTCTCGAGGATTACCTCCGCCTCTTCGACGTCACGGTATCCGTGATGCAAACCGCCGATGCGCTGGAGCGCATCGCTTACGAGCTAGCCGAAGACGCCGCGGAGGACGGCGTCCGATACATCGAAGTAAGGAACGCGCCAATCCTGAACGTCGTGCAGGGTCTAACGCTGGTGGAGGCTGTCGAGGCGCCGCTCCGGGGACTTCGTCGCGCGGAAAACGATTTCGGAATAACGGGCCGGTTCATCATCGTTGCCCTGAGACAGTTCCCTGCCGAGCACTCGCTCGAGATGGCAAAGCTCGCCGTGGAATTCAAGAACGATGGCGTGGTCGCATTCGACCTGGCGGGAAGCGAAAAGGGCAATCCGGCGTCGCTGCACGCGGAGGCGTTCAGGTACGCGCGAGAGCAGAATCTTGCGGTCACTGTCCACGCTGGTGAGGGCGATGGAGCGGAATCAATACGCCAGGCAGTGCACATTTGCGGCGCAAATCGCATCGGCCACGGCACGCGGCTGATCGAAGATCCGGATCTTACGCAGTACGTGAACGACAGGCGAATCGCCCTCGAGGTTTGCCTCACCAGCAACGTTCAGACGAGGGTCGCCGATTCGTACGCCACGCACCCCTTCCGGGAGTATTTCGATCGCGGCCTCAATGTCACGCTCAATACCGATAATCGCTTGATGAGCGCCACCACGCTCACCGACGAATACGTCTACGCGGCCGAGCACATGGGATTTACCATGGACGAGCTCGCCGGGATTGCGCTGAACGGATTCGAGAGCGCATTTCTTCCGTGGGAGGAGCGTTTGATGCTCATCGAAGAAGTCTCGGACAAGATCGACGAGATGATCGGGTCCGAAGCGTGAAGAACGAATACTCGGCCGAGGCTGCCCGCAAAGCCGCGCAAGCGATAGGCAAGCGTGCGGGCGCGCGCCGGCCAGCCGTCGCCATCGTACTGGGCTCAGGACTCGGCGGACTCGCCGCCGCGGTTGAAAACGCCGTGCGTATCTCCTTCGGCGACCTACCCGGATTCCCAGAGGCCACGGTAGTCGGACATGAAGGCGCGGCAATCGTCGGCGGCCTGGGAGGTCGAGAGGTCGTTGCGCTGAGCGGGCGGTTTCATATGTACGAAGGCCATCCGGCTGCGCTCGCGGCTTTCCCGGTGCGCGTGTTTCACGCGATGGGAGTGCGTGAGCTGTTCGTGTCGAACGCAGCGGGCGGAATTTCTTCCAGGCTCGCGGTCGGGGATCTGATGATGATCTCGGATCATCTCAATCTCATGGGCACGAATCCGCTGGTGGGTCCGGCGCAGGAAGGGGAGACCCGCTTTCCAGACATGACCGACGCCTACGACCCCGGGCTGCGGAAAGTGCTGCGCACCACGGCGGAGACGCTCGGCATCCCGCTCCGGGAAGGTGTGTACGCAGGATTACTCGGCCCTTCATTTGAGACGCCGAGCGAGGTGAAGATGCTGCGACTGCTGGGCGCTGATGCGGTCGGCATGTCCACGGTGCCCGAAGTGATCATGGCGAGGGCGCTCGGCATCCGTGTCGCGGGGATCAGCTGCATCACCAACGCGGCTGCTGGAGTCACCGGGTCCGCATTGAGTCACGCGGAAGTGCTGGAGACCACGCATCGCGTCAGCGGTGCTTTCGAGGCGCTGGTTACCGAGTATCTCGCTCGGTCGGCCGCGCGTCAGCTGTCTTCAGCGAGGTGATTCAGGGGTCCGTGACCTGATCCAAGTCCCGGCGCGCTCGCGATCGCGTTGTGCACGTAATGAATCGATCGGCGCACCGCCGCGTGAAGCGATTCACCTTTCGCGAGCTGTGCCGTGATCGCCGCGGAGAGAGTACAGCCCGTTCCATGCGTGCTCGTGGTCTCCAGACGTTGACCCCGGAAGGTGCGCACGTTTCCGTCGTAGAGTACGTCGACGACTCTATCACCGGACTTCAGGTGTCCACCCTTGAGCAACACCGCCTGCGCGCCCATTTCGCTCACGATCTTTTCGGCGGCGCGCGCCATTCCATCTTCGTCCTCGATCTTTTGCCCGATCAGAATCTCCGCTTCAGGGACATTCGGGGTGACGAGGAACGCTTTCGACACCAGCTGGTTCCGCATCACATCAATGGCATCGCGCCCGAACAGAACGTCGCCGGAGCTGGCGACCATCACCGGGTCGAGAACATAGTTGGGCAGTGAATGCGTCTCGATTGCCGCTGCGACCTCTGACGCGATCGCGGCGGTCGCCAGCATTCCGGTCTTGAACGCCGAGGGAGCAAGGTCCTCGCAGACGGAGTCTATCTGCGCGCGAAGGAGATCAGTGGACACGGGCTCCCACCGGCTGACTCCGCGGGTGTTCTGGGCTGTGATCGCGGTTATCACCGACGTTCCGAAGACTCCGAACCGCTGGAAGGTCTTGAGGTCGGCCTGAATGCCGGCGCCGCCGCCGGAATCGGAGCCCGCGATAGTGAGCGCAATGCGCATGAAACGAAAGATGCGCCGTGACGTCTCACGGCGCACCACGAGTTTAAGAGGGGACTGAACCCGTTACTGCATCTGCCGCGGCGGCGGTGACGGAGGCAGCGACTGGAGCCTCGCCTTGAACATATGGAAGTTTCGCGAATCGGTTCCCAGGCTTGAGAGCGTACCCGGCGGAAGCTGATTTATCCGCGCCTGGATCGCTGTGATCCGATCTTCCTCCAAGGGATGCGTGAGGAACCAGGCTTCCACTCCGGCAGGGCGGGTCTTCCGTTCCTCCAGAAGCTTTTGGAACATGCTCACCATTCCCTCCGGACTGATGCCCGCGCGCACGACGTTATTGAATCCCTCCTGGTCGGCCTCCGCTTCGTCCGACCGACTGAACCGCGCGAAGAGAGCACCACCGCCAATCTGGATAGCGGCGCCGGCAGCCTGGCTGTTGCACACGCCGGTCAGCACGCATGCCAGCGTTATGCCGATGTTTGCGCCCTGCGCCTTCTCCATCTGTTTGACCGTATGACGGCGAAGAACGTGGCCGATCTCGTGCCCCAGGACACCAGCGACTTCATCCATCTTGTCAGAGCGCTCGACGAGGCCGCGGTTGACGTACACATACCCGCCCGGGACCGCGAACGCGTTGACTTCCTTGCTGTCGACGATGTAAAAATGCCAGTCGAGATCCCTTCGACTGGTCAGCCCGGCGATCGAGTCACCAAGCACATTGATGTAGCGGTTCAACTCTGGATCCTGGACGATCGGTAGTTGCGCGTTGATCTGTTGCGCATATTCCTGTCCCATCTGCACTTCCTGCTGCTGGGAGATCCCGCAAGCAACGAGGGAGCACGTGACGGCAACGCCTATGACAAATCGCTTCATTGATACTCCGGCGAGGAGATTGCTTCCGAGACGCAAAGGCAAATCCTATTCCAAGAATCACCCTGCTCGTACCCTGTGAAATTACTTACGCTTGCGCGTGATCTGCACCGACGAAAGGCGCGCGAAAAACACTCTCTTTTCGTCGCCGAAGGCGTACGCTCAGTCGAGGAACTGCTTCGCTCCAGCTTGACCGTTCGCGGCGCACTGGTAGCACCTCAACTTGTCTCCGCTCCGCGAGGCGAAGCCTTGCGGAGGCAGCTCGATCAGTCGCGCGTTGAAATCTCGGAGGTTTCCGAGAAGGATTTCCGCAGCGCGGCGGAGACGGAGTCGCCACAAGGCGTCATCGCGATCGGCGAGGTTCCGCCCCGCTCTCTGGATACACTCGAAATACCTCCGGTGTGCCGCATTCTTGTGCTCGACGCGGTCCAGGATCCAGGAAATGTCGGAACGATACTTCGCACAGCCGCGGCCCTCGGGGCGACGGCAACGATCGCGTTGCCGGGAACCGTGGATCTGTGGAACCCAAAGGTGATCAGAAGCTCCATGGGGGCTCAGTTTCACCACCCGGCATTTCACGCCGAATGGGCAGAGCTGTTACGACTATTGGAGCGGGAGAAGATCGAGTTATGGGCCGCAGACGCGCGTGGAGAGGCGCTCGACAGAACGCGTGCTGTTAAGCGCCTGGCAATCGTCGTAGGTAATGAAGGGTC
>DHJO01000134.1:0-299 GCA_002404375.1 Gemmatimonadales bacterium UBA4718
ACGATGGACAACGACGTGTACGGCACCGACTACTGCATCGGCTTCAGTACCTGCGTCACGCGCACGATCGAGCTGACGCACCGGCTGCGCACCTCGGCCGGATCACACGAGCGATTCCTCGTGATCGAGGTCTTTGGCAGGTACGCCGGCTTCACTGCGCTCCTGCCGACGATGGCGGGTGCAGCCGACCGCTGCCTCATCCCCGAGTATGCGGCCGACGTCGAGCATCTCACCGAGCTGATGGTCTACGACCACAACAGGAATCCCAGCAAGTACTCGGTGGCGCTCGTATCGGAGGG
>DHJO01000134.1:501-836 GCA_002404375.1 Gemmatimonadales bacterium UBA4718
CTCGGCGGCATCGGTGACAAGGTCGCCGCCGCGCTCAAGGAGTACTCACCCAAGTACAACAACGGCCGCCGTATCGACGTCGTCAACCAACGGCTCGGCTATCTCGTTCGCTCGGGTGATCCGGATGCACTCGACTCGATTGTGCCGATGGCATTCGGCAATCTGGCGCTAGCGCTGATACTGAAGAAGCAATTCGGCCGCCTCGTGAGCGTTCACAAGGGCTTTTACGACAGCGTTCCGATCACGAGCGTGACGTCGGAGAAGAAAGTCGTCGACGTCAAGAAGTACTACAACACGGATCGCTTGCGGCCGATCTACGAGTTCGACGGCGCACC
>DHJO01000134.1:930-2746 GCA_002404375.1 Gemmatimonadales bacterium UBA4718
CTGTTCATCATGACGAGCGATTGATGACCGTGAGGCGACCTCGGCTGCTTCGGGAGGTCACCATCGGTGCGGAGCTGGCCAAGAACATCACTTGGCCAGCCGCCGAGGCTTTTTGTTTGGATTTCATTGCCCTCCGACATAAACCCTGAGCGACACCGGGCCAATTTCACGTCCGTCAGCGTCGGCAGTCCAGGTAATCGTTTGCCATTGAGATTTCTCAAGTCTCGGTGCCACGAGGCGGATCCGCACGGCGAAGTCGTCATGCGGAGCGGCAATGAAATCGCTCATCGGCCAGGGGTGCGAGTGCTGGGCTGAAGTACTGTCTACGATCCAGCCCTGCGGAAGCTGTGCCCGCAAATGGAAGGTCACAGGCTTGTCCGTAGTATTGTGAAGCAAGAGCAGCACGGGAAAATGCTGTCCGCCTCCAACTCCGAGCTCCGGCGAGAGCAACCCGGGCATGATGTCGAGATTGTGCGCCGGATAGAAGCGCCTGTAGAACGCCCATCCTTCGCCCAGCTCCATCGATAGCGCGGGCGTATCGTCGGGCCGATATCCGCGCACGGGTGCGAATGGGATCTGCCCTGAGCCAACTCGCTCCATGATGTCGCCGGTAACTGCGCCGCCTACCAGTGACTTGGCGAGTACAAACGCCAGTGGCTGTTCGAAATCATGCAGGTTGTTCGTCGCCAGGGCCTTCGCCGGTTCGCCGCCATACTGCGTGCGATGGAACGACAGCTCACGGGCCGCGAGGCGCGCGTATGAGACGTGCTGCGACGGCGACACCGCAGTCATCGAGTATTCGGGACCTTTGCCCTTTACGAAGTCGAGGTGCGACGCATCAGTGTAGTAGTAGAGTTTTTTCGGTTGCCAGAGGCGTAATCCTTCCATCAGGTTGCCGTACCACAGCCGGTCTTCTGGCGCTGCGACCTGTTCAGGAAACCACGTCGGATCGCCCGCGAGGTCGAATGCCTCGGTGGCAATTACGCCCGCTGCCTGATGGTCCTCATGGTTTTCGCCAACGACTGTGGCAGGCAACATCGTGATCACCACTTCCGGGCGTGTCAGTCTGATGAATCGCACCGCCTCGCCGAGCGAGCTGCCGTGGTTCGACGTCTCGAGCGAGCGGAGTACGTCGGGGAGATCCTGTCCGAACGTGTCCGGAGCGCGGAGAAAAAAGACATTGGTAATACCAATGGACGCTAATGCGCGTCGCGTCTCGATCTCGCGGATTTCAGCCAATGAACGGGCCTGCTCGTAACCGACGAGGTTCTGACCCGCATCGCCGCGGGTGGTGACTACAACGGCGACGCGCCTGTGCTCGTCGAGTACGGCTTTGGCGAGGTAACCCGCAATGGTCGACTCGTCATCAGGGTGTGGCGCGATCACGAGAACGTCGGCCTTGAAGCGTTCATCAGGCGGTGGATTTGTTGGCAGTTGTTGCGAGTTGGCAACCTGCCCAAGCGTTATCACCGAGAGGCAGTTGATCAGTGCCCAACGACGAGATATTGAGATCGTCGGGCCCATCTCACTTCGCTGTGGATATGGCCTTGTCTGCCGTGAGCGATCCATCAGGAGCCTTTTTCGCCAGCACGGCCACTTGATCCCCGACGGCCAGATTCTTCGAGGCCCGCTTCAATTCCGTAACGGGCGTATTCGGCGGGACTGTAATGTTCTGAGAACCGCCCGCGTATTGGACGACGAGGCTCGATCCGTTGGTGCTGCTTACGTTGCCATTCGACATCCGCGATTGCGACGCCGTCCCGTTGGTCATACGCGATGCTGACACGTTTCCGTTCGTCATTCGGCTCATGCCAGC
>DHJO01000166.1:0-2757 GCA_002404375.1 Gemmatimonadales bacterium UBA4718
GTTGACATCAAGAACACAGCAGGAGACTCGCGCTGTTTCGAGCTCCGCACGTACACGCTGCGAGAAGGCAGCTCGGCCGATGTGCTGCACGCCCGTTTTCGTGAACATACGATCGCGCTGTTCCAAAAGCACGGAATGACCGTCATCGGATTCTGGCAGCCCGTCGCCAGGCTTGATCAACTGGTGTACATACTCGCCTACCGCGATGCGGCTGCCAGGGATTCGGCATGGGCGGCGTTTAACGCGGATCCGGAGTGGGTGAAAACGCGTACCGAGATGCAGGTGAACGTGGAGGTCGATAACACCTTCATGGTGGCGACCAACTATAGCCCTCTGAAATGATCGGGGCAGCTCACTAAACGCGTCTGGCCGACAACACGCATCATCATCAATGCTACAACCCGTGTCCGCCAGCCCATTCTTTCGCCTGCTCGAGGCGCTTCTCGGCCTCGCGATGATGGCTGCCGGTGTGGTCATGCGGCCGGGCGATTGAGCTCAGGCGTTAGCCGAACGAACGCGCCACCCCGACCTGCTGACGACACCCTACTGCTGACAGCGCGCGAACGGGCTATCGGGCTTCGGCTTGTCCACCACGACGCGGTGGTCGAGGTTACCCAACTTCAGCGCGATGTCATAGACCAGCTGATCGACGCGAGCCATGTGACCGTACTGGATGTATTGCGGTTCATCCGTTACCTGGTGATAGTCGGCATGCCCACCCGTGGTAAAGAAGACGACCGGAATACCGTATCGCGCATAGTTTGCGTGATCGCTGCGGCAATAGATGTTCTGCGGATGTCCGTTCGCGTCCATCGAGTAATCGAACTTGAACGGCATCTTCTCCGTCGCGTTCACCTGCTCCACGATGTCGCCGAGCTCGGTCGAGAGACGCCGCGAGCCAACGAGCTGTAGATAGTTCTCGGCCCCGAACAGCTCCTGACCGTCCTTGTTCTTGCCGGTGACGTCCGTCGCCGCACCACGGCCCACCATGTCCAGATTGAGGTCCGCAATGATCGAGTCGCGTGGTACGGTGGGATGGTTGGTAAACCATTCCGAGCCCCACAATCCCTTCTCTTCGCCCATCTGCCAGATGAAAATCAGCGAGCGCTTTGGTTTGGCCGAGCCCTTTGCGAATGCCTCGGCAATTTCCAGGATGGACACGGAGCCCGAACCGTCGTCGTCGGCGCCGTTGCTGATGGAATCGAGGCGCGCGGGATAGACGCGGCGCAGAGAATCCTTGATCATGTTGATGCGGGTCCACTGCTCGGGAGTCGGAGGCGTGGCAGACCGGCTGTCCGCACCCTCCACGCGTGCGACGATGTTGTAGGCCTTGATCGAATCGTGCTCGGCTACGGCGTTCGCCACGCCGATGTGATCAGAATGCGCGCCGATCACGATGTACTCGTTCTTGAGCTTCGGGTCACTGCCGTCGACAATCGCGACGACGTTACGCGTGGGCTGCGCAGAGAACTCCACCTTCACGTCGATCGTGGTGGAACCGCCTTTGTCTCCCAGTTTGGCATCTCCTACTGGTTCGCCAAGCATCGTTGCGGCGGTTGCGGACGACACCGCGAGGATGAGCGGACCACCGGCACCCGGACCACCGCGCCCAGCGCCCGCCGCTCCGTTGGCTGCCGCGGCATAGGCGACGCGTCCCTCGTTCTGCACCGTGTCATTGAGGACGTATCGGAGGCGCGGCCGACTGATCGTGGGACTGACGAGGGCGATCGCTTGAGCGCCGGCTAAGGCCGCGCCGAAACCACGGACGCCACGCACATTTGCCGGTCCCGTCACTACGACGATCTTTCCGCGCGCATCCTCCGCACTGAGCGCGTTGACGGTGTCACCCAGCGTCCCGCCGAATACGGCATCGGCCGCGATCCTCCGGTCGGCCGTCGCGCCGCCAGGGTAGAAGTCCACATCCGTGCGGAAGGTTTTTCCGCCGCTCACGATCGTCGACGTGCTGGAAACGACACGCGCCGATACCGGCATGTTCTGGAAGTACGTGCCGTTGTCGCCCGCGGCACGCAACCCAAGGCGGCGTACCTCGCGCTCGACCCAGGTGGTGGCGTGCATGGCGTCGGGAGTCCCCGCCTCTCGGCCGCGCAGGGAATCCGCGGCATAGATGTATAGACGTGTCATCAGATCGCACGCCGTGATGGCGGTGACGGTGGGGCCACCCTGATACGTGAGCGGCATCGCCGCGCCAGGCGTCGTCGCCGGACAGCTCTGCTGGGCGGAAAGCATCTGCGATGTCGCAACGAGCGCAAGCGACGCCGCCAGCGCGATACGTAGGAGGGAACGGTTTGTCACAAAAGGTCTCGGTGTTTGCGGTAGGAGGGAAAGGGACGCATGCAGATGGGCCGTGAATCATACGCACGCGAGCCGGATGATGTTCACCGGGACCATAAACACTCTGGCGACGCCCATCCCCTCTCGTCAGGTTATCTCGACGGTCGGTCCCTTTCAGTGGAGTTCACCCGTGCACGCGTTGCCCCTACGCTCAGGCCTTCTCATCCTTTCCCTCGCGACCTTCGGCTCGGCTGTTGACGCGCAGTCCCTCGTCAATCCGACCGCCGAGATGCACTGGCGCCACATCGGACCGTTTCGCGCGGGCCGAGGGCGCGCCGTGGCAGGCGTGCCGTCGCAACCGAACACCTTTTACATCTCCTTCGACAATGGCGGAATCTGGCGGTCGACCGACTTCGGCTCCAACTGGTTCCCGCTCTTCGACGACCAGCCCACGGGATCGATCGG
>DHJO01000166.1:2942-3730 GCA_002404375.1 Gemmatimonadales bacterium UBA4718
TACGGGCCAAACGAGGAGCGCGGAATCTTCCGCTCCACCGACGGCGGACAAACGTTCGAGAAGGTCCTCTACAAGGATGAGTACACGAGCGGCAACGACGTGCGCATCGATCCGGCAAATCCGAACATCGTCTACGCTGTGCTGTGGCAGCAACAGCAAAGCTTCATCGAAGGACAGGGATTCGGAGGCGCGGCCAACGGCGTCTTCAAGTCGACCGACGGCGGCACGAGGTGGAACCAGCTCACTAATGGCCTCCCAAGTGTGATTCAGGCGAACATCGCGATCGCGCCGAGCAACTCGAAGGTGATCTATGCGCTCGCAGCGACGGCGACACCGACCAACAGCGTCACGGGCGTCGTGAACCTCTACAAGACAACCGACGGTGGGGAGCACTGGGCTCCAGTGATAAGCGATTCGACTCGCGCCATGGATCAACGCCCGCTCGCGCGCATCGGCGGCGGCGACCTCCCGACAGTGACCGTCGATCCGAAAAATGAGAACGTGATCTACAGCGCATCGGTCGTCATGTGGCGCTCCGAGAACGGCGGCGTCACGTGGACCGCCGTGCGCGGCTCGCCGGGAGGCGATGACTATCAGCGCGTGTGGGTCAATCCGAACAACACCGACATCATCCTCGCAGTCTCCGACCAGGGTGCCGTCGTCTCGGCAAACCGTGGCGTGTCGTGGAGCAACTGGTACACGCAACCGACGGCGGCGATGTATCACGTGTCGACGGACAATACTTTCGCGTATCGCGTGTGCGGCGGACAGCAGGATTCGGGTTCCGC
>DHJO01000166.1:3903-4334 GCA_002404375.1 Gemmatimonadales bacterium UBA4718
GTTCGCACGATGCCGATCAACTGGTCGCCGCTCGATCCGAACACGTTGTACTACGTCTCCAACGCGGTATGGAAAACGACAAATGGCGGCAGTGACTGGACGCGCATCAGCCCCGATCTCGCTCGGCAGACCTGGGCCGTGCCCGCCAACGCGGGCAAGTATGCGAGCGGGGTCACGCCCGCACCGCTCGGAACGATCACGGCGCTCTCGCCCTCGCCGAAGAACATCAACGTCACCTGGGCGGGCACAGACGATGGCAACATTCAAGTAACGACTGACGGCGGCGCGAAGTGGACGAACGTTACGCCGCCGCAGATCAAGCCATGGACGCGCATCTTCAACATCGAAGCGGGGCACTTCGACGCGAACACGGCGTACGCAGCCGCCAACACGATGCGCGTCGACGACATGAATCCCCACTTGTGGCGGAC
>DHJO01000166.1:4528-4756 GCA_002404375.1 Gemmatimonadales bacterium UBA4718
CAGGTATGGGTCTCCTACGACGATGGCGACCACTGGCAATCGCTTCGCATCAACATGCCGGCGATCTCCGTGCGCGATCTTCAATTGAAGGACGACTCCGCCTGTCTCTGTTCGGATCTCATCGCCGCGACCCACGGCCGAGGTTTCTGGATTCTCGACAACGTGACACCGCTGCGGGCGATGGCGACGGCGGGCAACGCGCGGTCCTCATCATATCTCGTGAAGCCT
>DHJO01000166.1:4892-5747 GCA_002404375.1 Gemmatimonadales bacterium UBA4718
CCGGCCGGTGCGGTCATCGACTACTACCTTGGGCCCAATGCCGGTATCGTGAGCCTCCAGATCGTGGACCCGGGTGGGAAAGTCATTCGCAGGTACTCGAGTAGCGATACGATTCCCGGGCCAGATCCGACATTGAATTCAGACGAGTACAACAAGATCTGCCAGCGAAATACCAACGCGCCGCATTGTTCCGTTCCGCTCTATTGGGCAGCTCCGAATTTTGCGCTCTCATCGCGCGCGGGAATGCATCGCTTCAGCTGGGACATGCGCTTCGATCCGATCGATAGCACGAGTAAGTCGGAGGGCGGAGCGGTCCCGCATCGAACCTACATCGTTACGACTACGCCTTGGGCACCGCCCGGTGCATACACCGTGCGCCTCGAGGTCGACGGCAAGATCTACACGCAGCCGCTAAAGCTCGTGCTCGACCCTCGTGTGAAAACTCCCGCGTCAGCGATGGCGCAGGTTGCGAGCCTTTCGCGTGAGATGTACGACGGAGCTGTCGCGCTGCGCTCGGCGTACGTGACGGCGCGCGCGATGTCCGATCGACTGACGAGTGCCGGCGACGCTGCGTTGAAGTCGCAGATCGACTCGATCGCGCCGGCACCAACACGGGGCGCGAGGCCAGGGTTCGGTCAACGTCAGGCACCGAGCGGGGCGCCCACTTTGGAGAGTGTACGAGCGGAAATGATGGCGGCGGCGATGGCGATGCAGGGAGCCGATGTCGCTCCAACCGCGAGACAGGTAGATGCCGTGACGAAGGCGAGAGCGCAGTACAAGGATGTCATGGCACGATGGAACGCGCTGGCTGCAAAGCGGGGTTCGCAGTGAGCGCCACCTAACGAACGTTGCAGC
>DHJO01000166.1:5856-8693 GCA_002404375.1 Gemmatimonadales bacterium UBA4718
ATGGTTGTAACGTGCTTGCAGCTGAACTTGGGCGTTAGATCGCATCAGCCTCTCTGTCCTTCACGGTGTTGATAACGTGTTCATTTCACGCGTCGTTTCGAGAGGAATTATCACTGCGTTGTTGGTTTGGCCGCTTCTCCCAGCCAATGCACAGGATTGCAACCACAGCCCTGACCAGCGGGCGTGGAATATCTGTACTGCGAACGAAGCGGAAATGTCGGATCAGCGTCTCAAGCGGCTGCTCGCAGAGATCTCGTCAAGCGCGGGCCCCGCACGCCGTGTCCAACTCGAGACCGTTCAAGCAGAGTGGAAGACGTTCCGCGACAGTGATTGTAAGTGGCAGGCAGACGCTTTTGCCGGAGGTTCCATTCAACCTACGGTGTACTCGCAGTGCCTCACCGCGCTCACAGAGGCACGAATTGCGGACTTGAAGCTCCAGTTGTGCGAGGGATTTGGCGTGCGCGGAGCGTGCCCTGCCTCGCGAAAATACGATTTGCCAGCAGCGAAAGTACGTGCGCCCCGATGATGCGATCTAACGGTAATTGCAGCAGACAAGCGCTCGCAGCTGAACCAAGGCGCTAGACAGACGACTAAAGATCCGGCGCCTCATGAATATCCCGAGCGTCGTTCCGTCTTGGCCCTGGCCGGACCGCCACCGCCATTGCGCGCGCTCTTCATATGGCTTACCAATGGGCGAACCCCAACCATTCCGGTAACGCCCGATGAAGCAGAACGTCATGCTGACCGTCGCGTCCTTGCTCTCGCTTCTCCTCACGATCATTCACCTGACGCAGGACGTCATGCTCAAGGCTGAGGGAGCGGTCAAGTTCCCTATTCCGGTCGTGGTCTTTGCCGTGTGGCTGTACGGGACGCTCATGCTCTCCGACCGGGTCTGGGGGTACATCATCATGTTCTTCGGGGGGCTGATCGGGGCAGCCATGATCATTGTGCACTCGAAGGCAGGCGTGGTCAGCAATTCCGGCGGCTTCTTCTTCGTGTGGACGATGTTCGCGCTCAGCACAACGGGCTGGTTCACGGCGATCCTGTCAGCCCGCGGCATCTGGACGACACTTCGCTCCCGTCGCCCGACACTGCCCGCCCAGTGACGTCGAGCCGCGCCGACGGCAGCGTGAGCGTGATCGCGGAATTGAAGTGGTCGACGATCTCCGTCGCCAGCACCATCGCGCTGCAGAGGGAGATCGCGCGAAAGCGTTAGGCGAACTAATGGGCGAGCTTAGGAAGGGGCGGACAGCATTACAGGGGAGTTACCGGAATGAAAGAATCGTGATAACGTAGCGGCTCACCTCTCGGGAGGACCGTATGCCCACGTACATCTCGATGTTGCGGTACACTCAGCAGGGAATCAGCAGCGTCAAGAGCGCGCCTTCGCGCATTGACGCCGCCAAGGAAGCGTACAAGAAGGCTGGCGGCGAGCTCAAGGCGATCTATCTGACGCTGGGACAGTACGACCTCGTCGCGATTGGCGAGATGCCGAACGACGACGCCGTAGCTCGAATGGCATTGGGGATGGGAACGCAAGGCAACATTCGCAGCGAGACCATGCGAGCCTTCACCGAGACAGAGTTCAAGAAGATCGTGGGGACGCTCCCGTAGCAGCCACGTAGTCAACCACAATTCGGAGGGACCAAGCGATTACGACCCCACCCGTTGTTGCCTCTGAGCCATCGATCACACCCGTTCCGGCCGGCATTCGTATCGCTTCGACGCTCTGCTGGATCGTCGGGATTGCGACGATTCTTGGCGCGTTCGTATTCGGTCTTCGCGGTGTTACTGGTTTTAACGCTTCTCTTCTGCCTGTAGCCGTTGGTGTGATCGATGGTATTGGCGTGTGCGCGGCAGCATACCTCGTTTGGCGGCGGCGGCGGCTTGGCGTATTAGTAATGTTGTTCGCCTGGGCACTCCCTGTCGCGGTCGCCGTTCTAAATCACCAACCTGCACAGGGCAACTTTTTCCTCTTCGGTGCCCTGCTCCTCCTGGGGGCTAACTGGAGGAATCTCCGGTAACCGAAATTCGTCTGGCCACGACCGCCGACGGCGCCGCGTTGGCGGCCATCTATGCTCCGGCGGTCGAGAGCCAAGCGACTTCCTTTGAGCTCGAGCCACCCGATGCCTCGGAAATGGGGCGTCGGGTCGCCGCAGTGACAGCCAAGACGCCGTGGATCGTGTGCGTGCAGCGGGGCGCTGTCATCGGGTATGCGTATGGCGCCCAGCATCGGGACCGCGCAGCGTACGCGTGGTCCGCCGAGGTCTCGGCGTATGTGCAAGCGAATGCACAGCGGGCTGGCGTGGGGAAGGCGCTTTACACCTCCCTGTTCGCCGTCCTTGCCTTTCAGGGCTTTCGCAGCGCCTACGCGGGGATCACGCTTCCAAATGTGGCGAGCGTCAGATTTCACGAGGCGGTCGGGTTTACGCCAGTTGGTGTCTACCACGACATCGGTTACAAATTCGGCCGCTGGCACGATGTGGCGTGGTTCGAGCGCGCGCTCGGTCCGCACAAGACTGAAGTTCGCCCGCCACGGCCAATTACGGAAATCACCGCAGAGCCGTCGTTCGTCGCGGCACTGCGGACGGGTCTACAGTGGGTTAGCGTCGACCAGGGCACGTGATTGTTGCTTGACGCAGTAGCGTGAAGAAAGGTCTCTACGTCGTGATGGGCGTTGCAGGCTCGGGCAAGAGCTTGATCGGCGCGGAACTCGCCCGTGCGTTGGGCATCGAGTTTGTCGAAGGCGATGAGTACCACTCCGCCGAAAACGTGGAGCGCATGTCTCGAGGCGTTCCACTCACCGACGATGACCGGGCGCGATGGCTTCGCTCACT
>DHJO01000166.1:8800-15397 GCA_002404375.1 Gemmatimonadales bacterium UBA4718
GCGCGTCGACATGACGCCCGACGCTCGCCTGCTCCTCTTTGCCCTCCTTGCGGTCAGCGCGCTTGTCGTGCTGATCGCGCGTTTCAAGCTGCACCCCTTCATCGCTCTGGTTTCCGTCTCGCTTGCCATGGGCGTGGTAGCCGGTATGTCCCCGGCCGCCGCGGTGAAAGCGTTTCAGGACGGCGTGGGCAATACGCTCGGTTTCATCGCGGTCGTGGTCGGACTCGGCACGATGCTCGGAAAGATGATGGCGGAGTCCGGAGCTGCTACGCGCATCGCGACCACTCTCATCGACCTCTTCGGCGAACGGCGCGTGCACTGGGCGATCATGTTCGTCGCGTTCATCGTCGGGATTCCTGTTTTCTTCCAGGTGGGTTTCGTTCTCCTCGTTCCGCTCGTGTTCACGATTGCGCGACGCACGGGAATGTCGCTCGTCAAGATCGGCATCCCGCTGGTGGCCGGACTCTCGGTGGTGCATGGGATGCTGCCGCCCCATCCGGCGGCGATGCTCGCCGTGACTGCATACAACGCAGACGTAGGGCGCACGATTCTTTACGGCCTGCTCGTCGGTCTCCCGACCGCTTCGCTGGCGGGGCCTGTCTTCGCGACGTGGATCGCGCCGCGGATAGCGCTTCCGTTGGAGAATCCGCTGGCAAGACAACTGGAAGGTGAATCGGTGGAGGAGATGCCCGGCTTCAGTATTTCGGTGTTCACTGTGCTGATTCCCGTGATCCTGATGCTCCTCGCCAGCGCGGCTGACATCGCGCTCGATCCGGCGAGCCCGGTGCGCTCAGCGCTGCATTTCGTCGGAAGCCCGATTGTAGCGCTCCTCCTCGCGCTGCTGTTCTCATTCTGGTCTTTGGGAAGGTCGCGACATTTCACGCGAGAAGAAGTGATGAGGTTCTGCAACGACTGCCTGGGACCGACCGCAACGATCTTGTTGGTCATAGGCGCGGGCGGTGGCTTCAACCAGGTGCTGGTGCAGAGCGGTGTGGGAGGCGCCATCGCCCACTTGGCGATTGGATCACACGCCTCGCCACTCATCCTCGCCTGGTCCGTGGCGACACTCATACGGGTGGCCACCGGATCGGCAACGGTGGCGATGACGACCGCCGCCGGAATCGTCGCGCCCATTGCGGCGGCGATTCCCGGCACAAACGCCGAGTTGCTGGTGCTCGCGACGGGAGCCGGTTCGCTGATGCTCTCGCACGTGAACGACGCCGGCTTCTGGCTCATCAAGGAATTCTTCAACATGACTGTCCCGCAGACGTTGAAGACGTGGACCGTCGCGGAAACGATCATCGGCGTGGCAGGATTGGCGTTCACGATGCTTCTGAGTTTTGCTCTCTCATAGGGGATTTACATGCGAACGAATAGAACAATGGGTTGGTCGACGATCGCCGCAGCAGCGGTACTGAGCGTAGTGGCTTGGACGCCGCAGCGGCAGGCGGCGTCTCACGCCGCCACATCGGGGTCGCTGTTGTCGAACGGGTGGATCGACGCGACTGCGACACTCGATCCCGGCACAACGCCGGTATACGAGGGCAATGCGCCACTGAAGTTCGAGTTCCTCAAGGACATGCGCAAAGGCGACGCGCTGACGCTATCCACCTATTCATTGGGTGCGCACAGCGGGACGCACATCGACGCGCCGATGCACTTCGTGCGCGACGGCGCATCGATCGACCGGGTGTCACTCGAGCGTCTGATCGGGCCGGCGCGGGTGATCGACATCCCCGACGGCGTACAGGCGATAACCGCCGCGGAGCTAAACCGGCACGGGTGGAGGGGGGCCCCGCGCGTAATCTTCCGCACCCGGAGCGCGCTTCGCGGCTGGATGCATTCCCCCACGTTTCATCACGACTTCGCCTACATCGCTCCCGATGCCGCGCAGCTCCTGGCGGACGCGGGCGTGCAGCTGGTGGGGATTGACTACCTCTCTGCCGAGCAGTTCGGCGCACCCGCGCCGATGACGCACCGGATTCTTCTCGGCAAGGGAATTCCGATCGTCGAGGGGCTGGCGCTCGAGGGGGTGCGTGCCGGGGACTATGATCTTATTGTGCTGCCGATGAAGGTAGGGGGTCACGAGGGCGCGCCTGCGCGGGCGGTGTTGCGAGAGCGAGCTAAGTCATGAGAAAACTTCTCGTTTCCCTGGCTTCGCTCGCGTGCCTTTACGCGACGCCCATCGCGTCACAGTCAAGGACTGTGGCGCGGGGTACGCAGATCCTCTGGGACACCTACGGGGTGCCGCACATCTTCGCCAAGGATCGCAATGGCCTGGCGTACGCGTTCGGTTGGGCGCAGATGCAGAACCACGGCGACCTGCTCCTGCGCCTCGTCGCTCAGGCACGCGGTCGAGCGTCTGAGTATCTGAGCGCCGATTATCTCGATGAAGATCGCTGGGTGTGGAAGCTCGACCTGTATGGCGACGCCGAGCGCTCCTTGGCTGCGCAGCCGCCGGAGATGCGCGCCCACATCGAGTCGTTCGTCGCCGGCATCAACGCGTTCGCCAAAGCACATCCCGATCTGATCGGCGACTCCGTGCGGGCGGTGCTTCCGGTGCAATCGGCTGACGTGCTCGCCCACGCCAATCGCGTACTCTACGCACGATTCGTGTCGAGCCCCGGAGCTACAGGCGACGCCGCGCGCGCCTGGCGCGATCGAGGCTCCAACGCATGGGCAGTGGCGCCCAAACGCTCGGCGAGCGGACACACTTTGCTTCTGCAGAATCCGCATCTTCCATGGTCCGATGTGTTCACCTGGTTCGAGGCGCAGTACGTGGCCCCGGGTGTCAACCTCACTGGAGCCGCCCTCGTTCTGTCGCCGGTGCTGGAGATCGCGTTCAACGACAACCTCGGCTGGACTCACACGGTGAACACGCAGGACGGAGAAGATCTGTACGAGCTCACCCTCTCGGGAAACGGATATCTCTTCGATGGAGTGGTGCGACCGTTCGAGGTGAGCACTCACGTCATTCGCGTGCGACAGAACGACGGCTCCTTTCGCGACGACACGGTGCGCGTTCGTCGATCGGTTCAGGGACCGGTTCTGGAGGAAAAACCAGGCAAAGCCGTAGCACTCGCGGTGGTCGGTCTCCACGGGCCTCCGCTTCACGGAACGTATGCGCAGTGGTGGGAGATGGGCCGGGCGACGAACTTCAACGAGTTCCTCAGAGCGATTCACCCCAACCAGATCTCCGGCCAGAACATCACTTACGGTGACCGGGACGGGCACATCATGATGTTCTACGGCGGAAACACGCCGGTGCGATCGCGTGGCGACCGCGCGTATTGGGCGGGGGTCGTGCGCGGCGACAGCTCCTCCACGCTCTGGACCTCGCTGCATTCGTTCGAGGACATGCCGAAAACCGTGGATCCGCCCACGGGCTGGGTGCAGAATGCCAACGATCCACCCTGGTGGGCGACTTTCCCCGTCGTCGTGCGGCCGCAGAACTTTCCCCCGTATCTGGCATCGCGTGTAATGCCGCTCCGCCCGCAGCAATCCGTTCAGCTTCTCGATGCCGATTCCAGCATCACCTGGAAAGAGTTTCTCGGTTACAAGAATTCCACGCACATGTTGCTCGCTGATCGGGTTCTGCACGACCTGCTGCCCACGGCGAAGGCCTCTTCGCTTGGGAATGTTCGCGCGGCAGCGAGCGTCCTCGCGACGTGGGATCGACAGGCGGACTCGTCGAGCAAAGGGGCGGTTCTCTTTACCGAATGGTGGGCAGAGTACGGCCGGCGGCGGCGCGGTCAGCCGCTGTACGCAGTTCCGTGGAACGAACAATCGCCGCGCGCCACCCCTGATGGTCTCGCTGACACCGCAACCGCTGTGGCCGCGCTCGGCGCTGCCGCCGACTCGGTCAGCAAACGCTACGGCTCCGCCGATGTCGCCTGGGGTAAAGTCTATCGCGTAAGACGCGACGGACTCGACTTCGCGGCGAGCGGCGCCAGCGGGGAGTACGGAGTGTTTCGAGTTGTGGGGTATTCGAGCAGAGAAGTCGATGGCAAGTTCAGGGCGAACTCCGGCGCATCGTGGGTTGCCGCCATCGAGTTTGCCAAGCCTGTACGCGCTGCTTCGCTCGTCGGTTACGGCAATGCCTCGCGCGCAGGATCGCCGCACCGGACAGACCAGCTCGCACTCTTCGCGCGTGAGGAGCTAAAGCCCGTGTGGCGGACGCGCGCTGAAATCGAAAAACATCTCGAGAGACGCGAGCAGTTTTAAACGGGAGTCTGTGCGCGCGCCTATCTTTCTGGCGGGAGGAGTTCGCACGGAAAACGTCCAGTGCCGCTCATGATGATCTTTCGCAGAGCACCGTGGTTGGTAGTGCTTGCCCTTGTTGCGGGAGTGGCGTGTGGCCATCTCACCGATCCGCCGCTGCAAAGCGACGCGGAACCATTCGTCCCTCCCCCCGCTTACGCGCGTTGGTGGGCAATGGTGGAAGCGTGCTCCGGAATCAGCCGTCCCCTGGCCAACGTTCAGTGGTTCGCCGCCCGCGGAGTGTTGCTAAACCCTGACGGTGGCGGCGAACAGGTTGGCGGGTACTATTCTCTCGCGAGTAACCGCATCGTCCTCGCCGGCAACGACACGATTGATGGAAGCGTTGTTCGACATGAGATGCTGCACGCACTCATCCGGGTTCGAGGGCACCCGCGCGCAGAGTTTCTCGAGAGATGCGGCGGCATCGTCGCCTGCGGGCCGGATTGTGTGCAGGAAGCCGGTCCAGCCCCCGCGCCCGATGCTGGAACACCAACGGTCATGCCGGTTGAGCTCGAAGTGACTGGCATCGTTTCCCCTACGACGCCCAATTCCTCGACGGATGGCGGGCTTTTCACCTTCACGATCACGGTTCGGAATCCGTTTACGCATCCGGTAATCGCGTTGCTTCGGAGCTTTGCCGGAACCACACCACGTAGTTATCCGTACGATGTCCAAGGAGTGAGCGGTGGGTCGGGGGGAGCTCATTTGGCCTTTGACTCCGGTGTCACTTATTTCTTGGCGGGAGAGACAAAACGTGACGTCGTCGATCTCGCTGTCGCGCCGAATGGATTCCCGGCATTTCGCGCGCTTCCCGGCCAAGGCGGCGAGGGATTCGCGCTATCGCCAGGGACCTACACCTTTCGCGGAGGATACGGGGACCACCTGGCGGAAATTATCGGAGTGGTGGTGAGCCAGTGATAACTGTCGCCATAATCGAAGACAATCGCCTCGTTCGCGAAGGCATGACGGACATGCTCAACGAGCTGCCCGACGTGAAGGTTGTGCTCGCCGCGACCAGCCTCGAGTCGTCGATGCTGAAGGCGGCCAAACCGCGCGTTGTCCTCCTCGATGTCGGCCTCCACGACAAGAACTCCCTGCGCCTTGCGGAGTCGGTAAACAAGGAGATGGCTGATTGCCGGGTAATCGTCATGGATCTCCTGCCGATGCACGAGGAAATCGCTGAGTTCGTGAATGCCGGCGTCGCCGGCTTCATTCTCAAGGACGCCACGTTCGAGGATTTCGTAGGAACCATCCGTTCGGTGGCGGATGGCGCGCGTGTGTTGCCGGCGCCAATGACGGGGACACTTTTCTCCCAGATCGCCAAGGTCGCCGTCAACCGAGGGCGCGAGGCTGCGCTCGAATCGGTGCGAATGACGCAGCGCGAGCGCGAGGTCATCGCCCTCATCGCCGTTGGATTGAGCAACAAGGAAATCGCACCGCCTCAACATCGCCAGCGATACTGTTAAGAGCCACGTGCGCAACGTGATGGAGAAGCTGGCTCTTCACAGCCGCCTTCAGATTGCCGCCTACGCGCACAGCCACGACGACTAGCGTCCCGACCGTTCTGGCGTGTCAACGTCATTCCAACAGTTAGTACTGTAGTTACCCCGCGTCCTGTCGAGACGCGTCCTCCCTCGCAATGTCGCCCGAAAGGAGTACCCCCTCTCGACAACCAGGGTTCGACGGACTTCCTCCGCAAGAAATAGCAAGGCGAGCTGCAACTCGTCCAACGCACGTTGCAGCCGAAATCCACCCGGGTGTATTTTTCCCGCTCGCCGAGCTTCTATCGCTGCAGGAAAACATCGTGTCGAAAGTAAGAATCGGAATCATCGGCTCGCGTTTCCAGGCTGATTGCATTGCGGCATCGGTCCAAGCGATGCCGGAGGAAATGGAGGTCGTCGCCGTTGCATCTCCGACGAACGGGAACGCGGAAGCGTTCGCGAGGCGTCACGGTATTCCTCGTTTCTATTCCGACTACCGGGAAATGCTGAGCGACCCCGCGGTCGAGATGATCTCGATCACCGCACCGAATCGATTGCACGCGCAGATGACAGTCGACGCCGCTCGGGCCGGAAAGCACGTCGTCTGCGAGAAACCTCTGTGCGTTACGCTCGAAGAAGCCGACGCGATGATCGACGCGTGTGCCAGAGCGGGTGTTCTTCTGCTCTATGCCGAGGAGCTGTTCTTCGCGCCGAAATACGTGAAGGCGAAGCAGATGGCTGATGAAGGCGCGTTCGGCCGCGTTCATCTGGTAAAGCAAGGCGAGAAACACTCCGGGCCGCACTCGGACTGGTTTTGGGACGTCGAGCAGTCCGGCGGCGGAGCGCTCATGGACCT
>DHJO01000210.1:0-3380 GCA_002404375.1 Gemmatimonadales bacterium UBA4718
TTTCGCTCGTCGGCGTCGATCTCGTCGTGAACATCGGATCCCTTTCTGCGCGCCGACTCAACGCCCAACCCGATCTCCACCGCTTTCACCGCCGGAATCGACATGATGGCCGCGGCGAGTCTGCCATCGAGCTTTCTGTCCCACGATACGTGGGACCCGAGCCCGACCGGCACGCCGTCACAGATCACCTCGGCGATTCCGCCAAGGGTGTTGCCGTCCGCCTTCGCGGCGTCTATTCGCGCGATCATCTCTTTCTCTGCCCCGCCGTCCAGAGTGCGCAACGGCGACGCGTCGGCCGCGGCATTGAGGTCCGCGGGCATTTTGCCGGGCGGCTTGGCGTCGACCCCCCCAAGGTGCACAACGTGGCTGCCGACGCTGATGCCGAACTCCCGGAGGAATCGCCTGCAAACGGCTCCAGCGGCCACGCGCGCGGTAGTTTCGCGCGCGGATGCACGCTCCAGGAGGTCCCGCGCATCGTCCCGATCGTACTTGAGCATTCCCGAGAGATCGACGTGTCCAGGCCGTGGGCGGGTGACGGCGCGCTTACGCTCGGGATCGCCGTCCCGGGGAGCAGGATCCATGATCTCCTGCCAGTTCTTCCAGTCGCGATTGTGGATCAGCATGGCGATCGGAGAGCCCAGCGTCTCGCCCGCCCGTACGCCGGAAAGAAGCTCGATGTGGTCGGACTCGATCTTCATGCGCCTGCCACGTCCGTAACCCTGCTGTCTGCGGGCGAGCTCGATGTCCACGTCAGCCGTCAGGAGAGGCAGGCCAGCTACCATACCCTCGAGGATGGATACAAGGGCAGGCCCGTGTGACTCGCCGGCGGTGGTGAATCGCAGCATGCGCCTCCAAAAAAGAAACGAGCCCGGTTTTTGACCGGGCTCGCTTTCCAACTCGTACCCGCGTCCTGCGGGAATCTTACGGGCAGGTCGTGGTAAACGTATTCGGAAGCGTCGCGATGACAACCCCTCGCGCCGTGGCACCGACGAGCACCAGCTGCCCGGTCGGTCGCAGTGCGGCTTTCACCGGCCCGATTATCGGATCTCGTATTTGAATCTGGGCCACTTTCTGATAGCAGTTGGTGTCATAGACGTCGATCAACGGCTGAGAAGAAGCTGCGAAAATCAGACGGGTGCTAAGCGGGAACATTGTCGCGTTGTTCTGCGGGTGAAAGTCGATGCCGGCATTGCCGGCGCTAGTGGCAAGCACGCCCTGCAGTCTGAGAGCCCCGTTCAGCAGATAGGTCGAATCCCCTCTGATCGCGACAAGCGAGCCGTCAAAATTGATAGCCACGCCCTGAACCTTTGTGAATGCGTTCGCGATAAAGTCAGATACATCCGACGCCGGCGATACGCCGAGGTCAATGAACGGGAAGTTCGGATCAAAACCTCGCGAGACGTTATATGTCATCGCGCGGCTCCCATTGACGGCTCCGCCCTCGCCGAATATGGCACGATTGAAGTTACCGGAGCCGCGTACAAAGGTCGTGTCGCGGAATCCGAGCTTGGTGATGTCGACGACTGTCGACGTCACGGCGCCGGTTACGGGATCAGTGTATTTGTAGGGCACCAGCGTCGTCTGATTGACACCATTGGCGTCGTATCGAATGATCTCGAGGGTGTCACTCCGCGCTCCGCCTTGGCCAATGGCCTGTTCGAAGAAGAAGTGCGACGTGCTATCGGTTAGATTTTCCCACCGCAACGTTCCATTGTTGCTCTGGAAGGGAGCGGACTGCCCTGCGGTGGGCGTCGTTGAATACGCAAGAATGACATTCCCGCAGGCTCCACCGGACGCAATACAGGTTGCCGCGAGATACTGCGGACGATCACTGAAATCGTATTTGGTGCGAACCTGAATCGGCAGGCTGCTTGTCGTCGAAGTGGTTGTGGTAATCGTGTAGGCGATGATATTCGGGAGCTGATAACGCTTTACCTCGGCGCCGTCAACACCGGCGTCCAACCCCACGTAACTGATATTCGTTCCACCCGAGTTCGCCACGAGGACGGTGTCACGCATCGCGCCTGTATTGTCGAGCGGCCAGCCGGCGATTCCCCAAGGCTGGGAACCAACGCTGATTCCGGCCTGGAAGGCCAGCGTGGCGAGATCGAACACCTCGACACGGTTCTGCGCGATGTTGGTGATGTAGAGCCGGTCCTTGCCGGGGTGATACATGGCGTCGGCCACGACACCACCAGCCGGCAGCGCCCGCGTAACGCCGGCGACCACTGTCACGGTGTCGATACGGTCCGCACCACTTGCCAGCTTCGCGTACGCTCGCACGCCATTCGCGTTTCGAGCGAACACCTGGATGTACGCGGTCGTTGGAAACGTCGTGTACGGAAGCTTCATCGAGAAGGTATGAGGCTGGAACGTCAGCTGCCCATTCGATACGAACGTAGCAGAATCATCGATTGGCCCGCCAACGGCGCTACGAACTTCGTAACCAAGTTGCGCTATGCCGCTCGGGTCATCAGCCTCGACGTGCACGGTGTCGCCGACTTCGACGCGGATGGCGTGTCCGCAGGCGTTGTCGTAAGCGGAGTTGCCTACACAGTACAGGTTGACTACCGGTACCGAGTTGATTTGAGCCGCCGTCTGAACGGTTATCGTAATGCTTGGACCGACAGCGCGCTGACCGAGAGAATCTCTCAGGAAGGGCGTGATCGTGAGCGTCCCCGGTAAAGCGTTGGCGGGAATCGCAATCGTGTCCTGCATCGTGAGCGAATCCCTGAGCGGACTCGAATAGAGCGTCGAGTCAGTCCGAACGACCGGTCCCGTAGTGCTCAAGCCGAGCGAACGAACCTTGATCGCGGTCTTGCCCATCACCGTAACGAGGATGGATTTGCCAACGACGGCCGAACTTCCGGAGAAGGGGCTGAGGACCTTGACCTCTGGCGGCGGTACGTTGCCCGTGGCCATCCGCAGCGTGTCCACACCAGACGAGTTCCCGGCCCCGTCGATTGCCGACGCAGTGATGATTACCGGCGTCCCCGGTGGAACTGAGCGCGACGCAAAAAGAGTAAATGGCAGACTGATGTTGGTGACAGCGCTCGTAAATACCGTGTCAAAGACGACGCCGACCGCGCCGATTGCCTGAACGTGAATCGATTTCAGACCCAGGTTGTCCTTCGCCCCGGTTGTGAAGGAGATCACCGTATCGGCGAGTCCCGTGATGGGAGTCAGCGTTACGGTCGGCGGCGTGCGATCCCTCGTGCCGTTCGTCGACGTCGTGTCATTACACGCCGCAACTCCGAGAGAGATCGACACTGCTGTCGCGGTCAGTACGAAGCCGCGGCGCAGATTGCCAGAAAGATCTATGTGCATGCGAGTCACCTTTAACGGGTGGCTGGTGGTATCGGATTGGACGAGGCACCGGG
>DHJO01000210.1:3464-5541 GCA_002404375.1 Gemmatimonadales bacterium UBA4718
CGCTTTTCGTCGTCGGTGCGCGTCTCGCCGAACAGCCTGCCGATGATCGGCAGATCGACGAGGAGCGGAATGCCCGACTTGGACTGCGTGGTTTGCGTTACGGTCAATCCACCAATGACTGCCGTCTCGCCGTCTCCGACCAGAAGCTGAGTGTCTCCCGACTGCTTGCCGAAGATGAATCCGACGTCCGACGAGGCGAGCTGTGCATCGGAGTTTTCAGCGTGCAGGAGGAGCAGGATCTGGCGGTTATTGGTGATGTGCGGCGTAACGGTCAGGATGATACCGACCTGCTTGAGCTGGACGGTCGCGCGGGGAATTGCGCTCCCGGTCGCGCCGCCAACATTCGCGGTGCCGGCGTCGAGCACTCGGATCGGGATTTCCTGGCCGACCTGGATCGATGCCTGCCGGTTATCCAGCGTCACGATGCTCGGCTCGGCCTGAAGATCGGCGAGTCGAACTTCCTGGAGCGCGTCGAGGAAGCTGGTGAGCTGGAACTTGCCGAGTGCGGTCGAGAAGACTACCTGGAGCGCGGGATTGACTACGCGCGCGTTCGCATTGGCGATCGCCGACAGCGCATTTCCGCCGAGAAGAACTCGATCGCCGCTGAATGGGGTGCCGCCGCCAAGTGCGTCAGGAACTCCGTCGCCGTTGGTATCGATGGGCTTGAGCGTCGAGGGATCCGTACGCTTCACGAGCTGGCTGAAGAATTGGTCCGACCCGGTGCCGAGATCGTACGAAAGTCCGATGTCTTCTATGTTCGTTCTGTTGACGAAGATGATCTTGGCCTTGATGCCGACCTGGGGCGTGCGAACGTCGAGGTTGCGGACGTACTGCAGCACGTCGGCGAGGCGTGAAGCCGTCTCCGTGATGATAAGTGTGTTGGTGACGCTGTCTGCGGCGACCAGCCCACGCGCGGCGCAAGTCGGCCGTGCGTTGCTGATGACGTTTCCGCTGCTCGGTATCGTCGGGCAGTCCTTTTGAAGAAGCTGCTGGATAGTCGGCACGAGCCCGCTGGCGCGAGCGTAATTGATCGAGACGAGCTGAGTCTGGAGAGGCTCTGACGCCTGGCGATTCAGGATGTTCGCGTAGCTGTCCACGGTGATGATGCCCGAGACAGCATCTTCGGATGCGGCGAGACCCTGGCCCTGCAGGATCGCGCGCAGCGCGACATCCCACGGTTGATTGCGGATCTCGGCGGTGACGGTTCCAGCCACATCCTTGCCGACGACGATCGTCCGGCCGGAAAAAGCGGCGAAGGAAGCGATGACGTCGCGGATGTCCGTATCCTGAAACGTTACGTTGATCAGAGGCTGTTGCGATTGCTGTGCTTGCGAGAAGAGCGCGACCGGCAGATCATCGGTGCGCGCCGCTTTCACGGGCGCACGAACGGCCGCTGGCGGATCGTACTGTGGCTCGGCCTGGGTTGACTGCGATTCGACCTGGGCGACCACTTTCGGCGTCGCCGTCTGCATCGGACTCGTTGTAGCGACTGCTGCCGGTGCCTTCTTTGCATCCACTGTCGCGCTAACCGGGCGTCCCTGCGGAGGCGTCGGCGAGGCGACGTATCCATTCTTGTTCGACGACCACGAGGAATAGTCCGTGGTCTTGCCACCGGAAACGGTGATCCGGACTTCGGTGTCGGTGCGCTTCACATCGTAAGGGTGCTTCGCATCCATTTCGATGACCACGCGGACGACGTTGGAGCGGAACTGTGAGTAGCGAATGTTCGTGATGCCGCCGCGCGAGATCCTGTCGTAGGTGCGCTGCGACATTGCCAGACTGGCTCCTTTCAGATCGACGACAACCCGTGCGGGCGCATCGAGCGTGAAGTTCTGCACGTCCACGGCGGCGTTGACCCCGATCACCACTTCAGTCTTCCCGGAAGACGGGACTACACTGAGTGAGTGAACGGTTACTGCCGAAGAGGGCAGGAACAGGAGCGCTGCAGCTGGCAGCGCTTTTAGAAAGCTCATTGGCGGGGCCTCATTTTGGTCGAATCGATCACAAACGGCAGGATTTCCTGACGGCTGTAGCCGAACTCTTCAATCGTGAAAATCACAGCTTTCTCCTGGATGGC
>DHJO01000217.1:0-2029 GCA_002404375.1 Gemmatimonadales bacterium UBA4718
CTGCAGCCGAGCGCGGGGTCGACGCCTTACGATTCGACGGTGGCCGAGGCGATGAGCGACTATTGGGTGGCGTTCGCTACCAGTGGCGATCCCAACGGTGCGCCAACGGCGGGCAAGTGGCCGCGTTGGCCGCGCTATCAATCCTCGACGGATGCGTTGCTCGAGATCGGGCCCGGAATCAAGCCACGCACGCTGGTCAAGCGCGCGGTCTACGATTCACTCGATGCGGTCGCTCGATCGCGCGGACGTCTTCGCCCTCGTTAGGCTAACGTCGTCGGCCATCAAGGCGAAGCAGCGGGTACATCCCTTGCTCTTCATTAGCGCATGGCATCATTACGCGCGATCACTGCGTTGTCCGGCGCCGCAATCGCCGGCGGAATCGGAGTCGGCGTAAAGCGCGATTCCACAACGACCATAGATCGTGCAGTACGCCGGCGGATTCATCCGAGACGATCGGCCGCCCTGAGATCCGTGGCAACAGCCATCAGCTATTTCGCTGGTCCGCGCGCGCACCCATACACCGCCGCCGCACTCGGACTCCTGATCAACAGAATGGAGGGGACGGGCGGCCTCGGCCCGGGCGCGGCGTCACTCGGAGCACTCGCGCTCGATAACGCGACACGCGTGTTCGTGCATCAGCGCCGCCCACCCAAGGCGGGCCGTCATCACGGGCGCAACCGCTACGCCTATCCGAGCGGACACGTGACGGCAGCGACCGCAATCGCAATCGCGAGCGCCGTAGAAATCGAAGACCGGCTTTCAGCTCGAGAGCGTAAGCTGCTATGGACAGCCGTAACCGCGTTCTCGATTTCCGTCGGGTGGTCTCGCCTCTACCTCGACGAGCATTGGATCGACGATGTCGTCGGAGGGTGGATGGCAGGGATTGCGATCGGCCTCGGCTCAGCCTCGCTCGTGGAGCTCCGAGACTAGCGCGCTAGCTGCGAATCTTGAATCGAGTCCAGATGACGATCGTAGTGCAGGACCCTCCGGTGCGCATGTACTGCGCGGGCGTGTTGTAGCCTTGATAGACCTCGACTGCAACCAGCTCGCCTCCCGTCACAAAACGGTTGACGTCGCCGGGCGTCATCTCCAGAAACGGCATGTCATCCACATAGTACTGCACGCATCCGGTACTCCCCACGTCACGCGAGCTCGACACCGTCTCGCCGTCGGGCCCGTAATTCACGCGAATTCCCGGCACCAGCTGGAGAACGTCGGTGACTTTAAATGGGTGCATTTGCTCGAGTCGGTCCGGACCGATATAGTAGCCAAACCCGCTTTTCTTCCGCGCATTGAAACCGACTTTGTCGAGGGCTACGGATCTCCGCGCCGTTATGAGCACCGGATCCATCATCGCGACGAATTTCGGGAGCCTGATCGTCACCCGCTTTTCCGCGAGTGACGACAGATCGACCGCGACAGCCTCCGCGCCAAAGCCAAGGTGACGCGCCAGCAGAACCCTGCTGCCCGAGGGGAGGCCCCGCATGCTGAACTCTCCCCTCTCATTGGTCATGGCCACAATGTCTGTTCCCACCAGCTCCACCCGGCTCCCCGCCTTCGTCGGGCTGCCTTCGAGCACCACCTGGCCCGAGACCGCGGCATTTCCGCTCTTCGCCGCCGAATCGCCGGGAGAAAGCAATACGGTTCGCGCCAGCAGCTCGATTGGCCTGTCTCCAAGGGAGATCGGAATTTCCGCGGTAGCGGCTGACCCGCGTCGCGCTTGCAGTGTCGCGTCCAGCGAGCTGGGCAGCCCGCAGATCCTGAACGCGCCCGAGGCGTCGGTGGTATCCCGTACCAATCGCGGAGTTCGACGCATGCCAAACGTCTTCGAGACTTCGATCTCAGTCCATGCAATTGATACTTCGGCGCGAGCAACGGGCTGCAGAGTTTCCGGATCGTTGACGTGACCGATCACCGCGGATGCTCCCATCGGGCCCGATTGAACCGAACACGACCGGCGGATGAGCGTTGCCGCTGATGGCACGGCGAGCACCACGAAGCTCGAGCTATCCGGCCCCACACGAAATTG
>DHJO01000217.1:2095-2546 GCA_002404375.1 Gemmatimonadales bacterium UBA4718
GAGTCAGTCTCGGCCGCCGTCCTCCCACCTTCGATTACGATATCGGCGCCCGAGAGATATCTGCCGTTGAGGGTGTCGAGGACTACACCCGCAATTTGTCCCTTGCCGGTCTTCGCGGCCGCCGGTGGACTCGGCGCCGTAGCGTTCTGTGCGCCGAGTGGCGCGGCAAACGCGATCAGAGTGGCTGCTAAGTACGGCTTGAGCTGTTTGATCATTTGCAGATCGACGACTGAACGTCCGGTCGGTGCGGCGTTCTAATCCAGGTAGGTACCTGCCGCAATATACGCGCGCGTGCCCCTTCGTCAGCGCAACCCTCGATGGCATGGGCCATCCTCGGTAGTACTATTAACGATCCCCCATGACAAGAGTACCGCGCATCCTGTTGGCACTGCCGCTGGCTCCTATAGCCGCGGTAATGTTGTTCGCACAATCGCCCCCCTCGGCCCCGCCC
>DHJO01000140.1:0-13069 GCA_002404375.1 Gemmatimonadales bacterium UBA4718
TCCAGGTCAACAGCAAGCGGACGAAAGGCGACGACGAAGCGGTCACCATAATCGAGTTCGAGAGTGGCGCGATCGGCCTGGTCGAGAGCAGCTGGAACCGGCCGGGCGGAATGGACGACTCGATCGAGGTCTTCGGCGACAAGGGACAGACGTACGCCGACATGTTGATGGGGAACGCGCTACCGACCTACTCTGAGATCGGGTTCGGCTATGCGGTGGAGAAGGCGTCGTCGACCAAAGGGTGGACGTATCCTGTTTTCGAGGAACATTGGAACTACGGATTCCCCCAGGAGATGCGGCACTTCGCGCGGTGCGTACGCGGGAAGGAGAAGCCGATCTCGGACGGCGAGACGGGGCGCGTCGTGCAGGAAGTTCTCTATGCGGCGTACGCGTCGGCCGGGCTGGGACGCAAAATCATGCTCCCCTTCCGCCCAAAGGGAATCGCCAAGCCAATCGACCTTTGGAAGAAACCGGAGCTGGCGCAAGCCGCACTCTGAATGCGATTCGCCGGGGCGATCGACATCGGTGGGACCGCCGTCAAGATCGGGATCGTCGACAAGGACGGCACCATCATCAGGCGTGACAGCGTTCCAACGAGCCGGGATGGCGAGCCCAAAGCGCTCGTCGATGCCATCGTTTCTTCGCTGCGACCGATGATGGATGCAGCGAAGGGTGAGAGAAACCCGGTGTCAGGGATCGGCGTTTCGGTCGCCGGCTTTCTCGACCCCGAACGCCTCGGGATGATCCACAACGCGAACCTGCCGGCCCTCCGCGAATTTCCATTGCGCCGCGCTCTCGAGAACCGATTCTCGCTCGACTGTCCGCTCGAGGTCGACTCGAACGCCGCTGTTGTCGCCGAGCACCGGCACGGAGCCGCTCGAGGCTCGACGCGGTTGCTGGGCGTGACCCTCGGGACGGGTCTTGGCGGCGGGGTGATCATCGACGGGCAGCTGCTGCGCTACACGGGCGAATGCGCGGGCGATATCGGGCACATCATCGTCGACCGCAATGGGCGCCTGTGCACCTGCGGTGCGCGCGGCTGCCTCGAAGCCATGGTCAACGTGGCAGCTCTTTCGGAGCGGGGTGGTGGCCGCACGGTCCGTGACATCATTGCCAGCGCACGCGACGGGGATCAGGTTGCGCTGAAGGCAATATCCGAGACCGGCTGGTGGCTTGGACTTGGCCTCGCGTCTCTCTCGCCACTCTTCTCGCCCGACACGATCGCGGTCGGCGGAGGAATCTCCGCAGCCGGAGACCTTCTGCTCGAGTCGGTCCGGGCGAGCTATCATACGCACGCCCGCCCCGAGTTCCGCGATCACACTCGGGTGGTGGGGTCGTCGTTCGAGGGATGGGAGGGGATGATTGGCGCAGCCAGTCTCTTTCTCGATCCGCTCGCCTAGCGATCCATGGCCAGAACACCGTTGCGCGTCTTTCCAACCCCCGACGCCATCGGGGAGGAGCTTGCCCAACGTATCCTCGGCAGAATCGAGAGCGCGCGCATTGCGGGGACACGATTTCTTCTCGGATGCCCTACCGGCCGCACTCCGCGCCCGGTATACCGCGCGATGGCACGACAACTGGGGGAGACGCAACAGGACATCAGCCATCTCGTGCTGACGATGATGGATGAATATCTCGTGGAGGGAGAACGCGGGCTAGAATACGCCGCCGATCAGAACCTTTGGTCGTGCCATCACTTCGCGCGCGAGGAAATCGCTGGTCCGCTCAACCACAGCCTCCCGCCCGCGCGCCGTCTGCGTGAGGACTCTATCTTGTTCCCCGATCCGCGCTATCCGGACTCATTCGAAAAAAAGGTTGCGGACGTCGGAGGAATCGACTTCTTCATCCTCGCCTCAGGCGCAAGCGACGGGCACGTGGCGTTCAATCCACCGGGCAGCGCTCGCGACAGTCGCACCCGCGTCATCCAGCTCTCTGAAGAGACACGTCGCGACAACCTGCAGACCTTTCCCGTCTTCGGAATTCTGGCGGAGGTGCCGAGTTATGGTATAAGCGTCGGCATTGGGACAATCGCCTCGGCAAGGGAAGCGGTGATGATTGTCTCTGGCAGAGGGAAGCGTCTGACACTTACGCGAATGTTGAGCGCCGACCGTTACGAGCCGGATTGGCCGGCAACCGTGATTCACGAGTGCGCTCTTCGCGAGATATGGAGCGACACGGATGCCGCAAGGCCGTTGGGGCCCAGCTGATCCTCATCGAAGCAGCGGTAGAGTCGCTCGAATCCGCTCTCGCTGGCGAGCGTGCTGGTGCCGACCGTATCGAGCTTTGCGCCAATCTCAGCGATGGCGGCACTACTCCGAGCGCCGGATTGATCGCCGCCGTTGTCGGCCAAATAGAACTTCCGGTGTTCGCGATGATTCGACCCCGAGGTGGCGGCTTCGTTTACTCGGACGACGAAATCGACGCGATGACTCGTGACATCGAGCATGTCGGAAGGACCGGTATCGCCGGAATAGTCACCGGTGTGCTCACGCCCGATGCTCGTGTGGACGTCGAGCGCACACGCACTCTGGTGAACGCAGCTGCCGGACTGCCCGTGACTTTCCACCGCGCGTTTGATTCCGCGGCAAATCTCCCGGACGCACTCGAGCAGTTGATTCAGATCGGCGTTAGCCGCGTGCTCACCTCAGGAGGCGCGCCGACAGCCTTGGAGGGTGCTTCCGTAATTGCCGCGTTGGTCGATCAGGCGCGCGAGCGGATCGCGATCATGGCCGGCGGCGGGATTCGCGAGTACAACGTGCGCGATGTGATCGCACGGACGGGAGTTCGCGAAGTGCACTCGCGACTCGTCGACGAGACAGGCATGCGAGGACTCGTCGACGAAATCGGGACAATCCCGAGCGTCAGCTCTTGATGCTCTTCGAAGTCTCGTCCCAGTGCACGCTCGTCTTACGAAAGTATGACTCGTTCGCCATGTGGCAGGCCAGGGCCGCGTTGTGACCGAATACGACGTCCTCGACAACCGGCCGGCGAGATCGCACGGCATTGAAGAAATTCAAGAGATGAGGGCTGATGTCGTCGAAGTCGGGGCCGCGAAAGGTCTGTGACGTCTCCCCCATCGCCTCACTGGCGAGCCGCGCGTCGTTCTCCTCGTGCCATTTTTTCAGATATTCGTCACGCATAGCGCGCGGGAAGCTGCCCGTGTAATAGCTCGGGTAGGAATCCTTGCCGGTCTGCGGCGAGAAAGTCACGCTGGATCCGGTTACTTCGAGAAGCCCCTTTGACCCCTGAATGCGGTACGTCTCCGGCATCTCGGTGGCGAGATTGAGCCTCATGTAAACCGGCAGGTCGCCGAAGTAGTAAACCGTGGAGTGCACATCCGGCATGTTCCGGCCGTCCTTCCAGTGACGGATCCCTCCGACCGCCGACGCCTGTTTCGGCGGCTCGTTGATTCCGAGCATGAACATCATGCCGCTGATCAGATGGACCAACAGATCGCCGGCGACACCTGTGCCGTATTCCTTCCAGCAGCGCCAGCGCGCGAAGATGATCGGATCGAACGGCCGCTTGGGGACATCCCCCTGCCACGTATCCCAATCCAGGTTCTGTGGCGACAGATCAAACGGTGGCGGATACTGCCACGCTCCGGTGGGATCGTTGCGCCCGAGCCAACCTTCCACGAGCATCAGATCGCCCAGCATCCCCTGAGCGATCATTTCCTTCGCTTTGGCGCAAACGAGTGAGCTCACACGCTGCGAGCCGATTTGCACGATGCGGCCACTCTTTTTCGCGGCGTCCACCATCGCCACGCCGTCGGCAGCGGTGTGCGACATCGGCTTTTCGCAGTAGATGTCTTTGCCGGCGCTCACAGCGTCGATGACTACCTGCCTGTGCCAGTGATCCGGAACCGCCGCCACGATGCAGTCGATATCCTTGTTGGCGAGAAGCTCCTTGTAACGCCTGGTAACGGGGAGATCCGGCCGCACGATTTCGCGTGCCAAAACGTGTCGTCCGTCGTAAAGATCGGCCGCACCAGCACACTCAACTCCCGGAAGCCTGATAGATGCGCCGAGCAAACCGGATCCCTGCATGCCCACGCCGATCATCCCGAAGCGCACCGTGTCACTTGGAGCAACCGGTCGGGAAGTGGCCTGAAGATGCTCTGGCGTCAAGAGAATGCTTTTGCTCGCGAGAGTTCCACCCGCTGCAGCTACGCTGATCCCGAGAAATTCACGGCGTGAGAAGTTATTCTGCTTCACGGCATCTCCTGGTGTCTATATTGCCCACTGCTCCGCAGCTACGCTCGTTGAACCAATTCGACGCGTGGGAAGGTGCGCCTTTCCTCCGCGTTGGTCAAATTGATGGCCACCGATGCTTATCCTGATTCGCCACTAAGCCATGGTCCCCGCGCGCGAAGCACTCGAGCGTCTGCGAGAGGGAAATCTCAGGTTCGCCGCGAACGTGCGAGGCTCAGACGCCTTCGTGAGTCACACACGACGCGTCGAGCTGGCGACCGGCCAACAACCTTTCGCCATAATTCTCGGATGTTCCGACTCGCGCGTCCCGGCCGAGATCGTGTTCGATCAGGGTTTGGGGGACCTGTTCGTCATTCGCGTCGCGGGCAATATCGTCGCTCCATCCCAGGTTGGCAGCGTCGAATTCTCGGCAGCACGATATGGCACGCGACTCGTGGTGGTGCTCGGTCACTCGCAATGCGGCGCGATTCTGGCCACTCTCGAAGAGCTGCGGAGACCAACGGAGAATCAGTCAGCCAACCTGCACGCGATCGTCGACCGCGTTCGTCCATCGGTCGAACAACTGCTGGCGACCGAGCTCAGGCATGACGCCGATGCGCTCGTCACACAGGCCGTTCGGGCCAATATCCGGGCCTCGGTGAATCACCTGCGGCATGGCTCTCAGGTTCTCGAGCAGCTGATTCAGGACGAAGGCCTGATGGTCGTGGGTGCGGAGTATTCGCTCGAGACTGGCGTCGTGGAGTTCTTCAAGTCATGAAAGTGCTCCTGTTTGGCGCGTCCGGAATGGTGGGCCAAGGCGTACTGCGCGAATGTCTTCTCGATTCCGACGTGGCGAGAGTTGTCACCGTAGTCAGGAAGACGACGGGGCGGAAGCATGAGAAGCTCACTGAGCTCGTTCATCCCGATTTGGCGACTCTTGCTTCTCTCGAAGGGCAATTGACCGGCTTCGACGCCTGCTTTTTCTGCACCGGTGTATCTGTGCTCGGCATGACGGAGGAGCAATACGCGCGAGTGACTTACGATCTGACGCTCGGCGTCGCCAAAACTCTCCTGCGGACGAGCCCGGACCTGACGTTTGTCTACGTGTCAGGAGCAGGCACGGACAGCAGCGAAAAAGGCCGTAGGATGTGGGCGCGCGTGAAAGGGCGGACGGAGAACGCGCTGCTTTCCATGCCGTTCCGAGCCGCGTATATGCTTCGACCCGGCTTAATCATGCCCCTTCACGGGATTCGGTCGTCGACGCGCTGGTACAACGCAGTATACGCGGCCATCAGGCCGATCTATCCCCTTCTCAGACGCGTGGCGCCGACAACCATTACCACCACCGAGCAGCTCGGGCAGTCGATGATCGCAGTCGCGCGGAACGGGTACTCGACACACGTCCTGGAGATGGCCGACATAAATCGCCTCGGCACCTGGACACCCTCGTCGACCGCTAACGCTCAGTAGGTCGTGGTGCCCGGATGAAACGTCCGCCAGCTATGCCAGAACTCCTGTGACGCAAACAGCGGCTTCAGCACCCCAGAGTCACTTCTCCCGCTGAGAGCGTAGGCCCGGCCAGTAGCAACAAGCGAATCGCGACGAAGGGTGAAGCGTGTCCTGGAATCCGGCCGCTCGAAGGCAAAGAAGCTCGCATGGTCGGATGCGAGCGCCAGCACGATTGGCTTTCCGCCGACTTCGTCGTTCACGACGCCTTCGCGCCGGAGACGATTCCAGTCGTAAGCCCTGCTCTCCCCGTTTGCTTGAATGCCAACGACCCACGCCTTGTCGTGCCAGGAGATTGTGTCCGTTCCGGTGAGAGTCTTCCGACTCGCGCCCGTCTCGAAGTCGAAGTCCTTCGCATAATCGTCTTTCCGCGTGGAGTCGGGCTGCATGATGAGACTATTCGGATGCAGAGTCAGCCACTCCGCCAACGTAACCTGCTGGCTCGGGATTTCCTGCAGCACCTTTCCTTTCATTCGTCCGACAATGGCCTGGCCCGTCGCCTGTCGCCACCAGCTTCCGGTCGTCTTGTCCTCGAACATTGCGTTGAAGTGATCCATCCCGACGAGACGAAATTTCTCCGGACGCCCGTCGACGAGCGGAGAGAATACGCGCCCAGTGCGGCAGACCGTGCAGTAGCTGACCATCACGGGTTTTCCGCCCACCGTGTCGCGCACCTGATGGTGATAGCCGATGAAACGCAGCGGGTAAGCGCGCGCATCTCCGTTGACCTCGATGCCAACTACGAGCCTGTTCGACTCGACATTGTTCCGCCCCACCGGGCGCATCGTTACCGTCGCCGGCTCGAGGAACATTCGATCGGCGGACATCCTGAAGTTGAGCACGTAAATCAACAGACCCGCGACGAGCAGCGACGATGGCACCAGCCATTTTCGCCGGCCCTGCTCGTGCCACGCGGACCATAGTCCCACGAGGGCGATAGCGCCGAATGCAAATCGGAAGGCCCACCGCCATGAATAGAGGAAATACGCGACGTCGATACTACGCATTCGCTGACTGAACGGCATCGGCATGATGAAGTACACGTTGGCCAACTCAAAGAGGACCAACGCGCAGATGCCGAGATAAAAGAGTTTTCTCATATTTCCAGCTTCCGGAGCAGAATGGACGACAACGACTTGCCCACCGGCGACAATATACGGGAGGACCGTGAGGCCGCCGAGTTGCGCGGATCTGGATGGTCATGTTTGCGCACGCCGCCTACGACCTGGCCGCGGTCGCAATGATCTACTGGGATCTGGAATCAGACGTGGCACACCTTATTTTCAAATAGCCCGAGATTTTTTCTACCAGATCGAGGAGACAAGCATGTGCCGGAACATCAAAACGTTAGCCAACTTTGAGCCACCCGCGACGGACGACGAAATTCGTGCTTCGGCGCTGCAATTTGTCCGAAAGGTGAGCGGCGCGACCCGCCCGTCGCGGGCGAATGAAGCCGCTTTCAATCAGGCCGTTGAGGAGGTCGCAGCGGCGGCCAATAAACTTGTTCACTCGCTGCATACGCACGCGCCGCCACGCAACCGGGAAGAGGAGATGCGGAAGGCACGCGAAAGATCACTCAAACGCTTCGCCTGACTTCGCGTGCGCGCTCGAGCAACAGGTCGCGCTCGCGCGCGTTTCGCGTCAGCGACGCAGCGCGCTTGAACTCCACCCGCGCTTCGTCGTAGCGCCCGAGTTTAGAGAGAAGGTCTCCCCGCACACTCGGCAAGAGATGGTAGGCCTTGAGCGACGGCTCAGAGATCAAAGCGTCGACCAGCTCCAGTCCCGCCGCGGGGCCGAACGCCATTCCGATCGCAACCGCGCGATTCAGCTCCACTACGGGTGATGGCGTGATCTGAGCCAGCGCTTCGTACAAAGATGCTATCCGCGCCCAGTCCGTTTCTTCTGCTGTGTGTGCGCGCGCGTGACAAGCGGCGATCGCGGCCTGCAGCGCGTAGGGGCCGAGCGAGCCGCCAAGCTGCTCGGCTCGCTCGAGAGCCACGAGGCCGCGACGCACGAGGACGTGATCCCAGCGCGCGCGATCCTGGTCGAGCAAAAGGATTGGCTTCCCCTTCGGGCCGAGCCGCGCCCGCGAACGCGAGGCCTGGATCTCCATCAGCGCGACAAGACCGTGCACCTCAGGCTCCTGAGGAACGAGGCCCGCGAGGATGCGTCCGAGCCGCAATGCATCCTCGCAGAGCGCGGGCCGCATCCAGTCGTCGCCGGCGGTGGCCGCGTAGCCCTCGTTGAACACGAGATAAATCACCTGAAGCACTGACGAGAGACGTGCGGTGAACTCGTCGCCGCGAGGGACCTCGAAGGGCACGTGCGCGTCGGCGAGGGTTCGCTTGGCGCGAACGATTCGCTGCGCAATCGTTGGCTCCGGGACGAGAAACGCGCGGGCGATCTCATCTGTCGCCAGCCCACCGAGCAAACGAAGCGTGAGCGCGACACGCGCCTCAGTGGCAAGGACCGGGTGGCAGGCGATAAAGACAAGGCGGAGAAGGTCGTCGCCAACATGGTCGTCGAGCGCCGCGTCGAGATCAGGGACTGCCCTCTCCTGCTCGGCCTCGAGCTCGCGAGCGATCTGCTCGTGCTTGCGATCGAGGCGCGTGCCTCTGCGCAGGTGGTCGATTGCGCGATGCTTCGCGGTTGCCATGAGCCAGGCGCCGGGGTTATCCGGCACGCCCGACTCGGGCCACTGCTCGAGGGCCGCGACGAGTGCGTCCTGCGCGAGATCCTCGGCGAGCCCGACATCGCGCACGATCCGTGTCAGGCCGGCGATGAGCCTGGCGGATTCGATTCTCCAGACCGCGTCGATCGCTCGGTGTACATCGGTAGCCGTCACGGCTACCAATCAGATCATCTTCCTCCGCCGGTGCAAGGCTGGCGGGGGATCGCATACGCGATTAAGCGTCTCGAGCGACGCCGTCCACGACCAGCTTGCGAGTCGGCCACACTTCAATCGTCCCGATTGACGCGCTCGGAATTTCCGAGGCGATCTGCGTCGCCTCCTTTATGTCACGGGCTTCGATCAGATAAAAGCCGGCCACCAGCTCCTTCGACTCGGCGAAAGGGCCGTCGGTGACGGACGGCTTTCCTTTCCGGACACGCACGCGCTTACTGGTGTTGGCTGGCTCGAGCGCCTCTGCCTCGATCCAGTGCCCCGACTTTCGAAGGCGATTGTTGAATTCGAGATGCCTCGCGTTGAGCGCGCTCATGTCGGCCTCGGACATCGCCCACAGCTCTTTCTCATTCAGGTGGATCAGGATCAGATATTTCATGAAGCTGGCTGAGCGAAGAGCGTGCGCACTCGACTGTCGCGCAAGTAAAGTCCCGCCCATGCCAGCGCGGCAACATAGACCGGAGCAAGCGTGTAACTGAAAAGAGGCATTCCGATGCGAAGCTGACTGGCGACAGCGCCACCGAGATAGCCAGTTAGCAGAATTGCTCCCAGCGGAGCTGTTCGTGGAATCACATAGAGCACGACGCAGATGAGCAGGATCGATCCGATCACAGGAGCCAGCGGTACGGGGTACCCGAGCTGATGCATGCCCTCTACGACAGGTTTTATGGCGATCAATTTCGTGACTGAGTCGAAGATGAGGAACAACACGACCACGCCGCTCAAGATTCGGGCTGTCCAAGGCTTCTTCTTCGACACGAAGGGGTTCTGATCAGACATCACTTTGACCTCGCTCTCGCCTGCCGGGCTGCCTCGGCCCGGATTCGATCTTCCTGCGCCCTGAGCTCGGGAGTGAACGCCTCCCCAAAGTCATCGTTCTCGTAGACCTGACGAATCTCTACCTCGGTGTCCTCGAAGGGAGCGCGCTTGAGCCATTCGATTGCCTCTTCCTTCGACCTCACCTGCCACAGCCAGAACCCGGCGACGAGCTCCTTCGTCTCGGCGAACGGGCCGTCGATGACGGTCTTCTTGCCCTTGTGGAATTTAACTCGCGCGCCCTTCGAGCTTGCCTGGAGGCCTTCACCAGCGAGCATCACACCGGCTTTCACCAGCTCCTCGTTGAACTTCCCCATGTCGGCCAGCATCTTCCCGTCGGGGAGGGCCCCTCCTTCCGAAGCCTTGTCGGCTTTGACCAGCACCATGAATCGCATCGTCGTCTCCCTCTATGGTTTCGGTATTTTGCCGGAGCTTGATTAGTCACCGGCCATATCTGCCTCTACATACACGTCGAACGAGGAGCCGAGAAATCGACACGCTCAGGGCAATCATAATCGGCGCTTCGCTCTGTTGGGCTGTGTCGCTCAGCGCACAACCCAGCGCAACTGCCGGGAGCTCGGCTCAGGTATTTGACGTAGTGGTGTATGGAGGAACCGCGGGCGGTGTGATCGCGGCTGTCACCGCGGCCCGACTGGGCCTCTCGGTAGCGTTGGTCGAGCCCTCGCACCACCTCGGTGGCATGACCACCGGCGGACTCAGCGCCACGGATCACGGCACAAGGATCGTCATCGCAGGCTACGCCCTCGAGGTCTATCAGAGAATTGGCGGGAAGTACGGGCTGCCCCTCTGGTGGTATCCAGAGCCAAAGGTCGCCGAAGAAGTGTTGAACGACATGATAACGGAGGCGAAGACAGTCCGCGTATTCCTTGGACAGCGCCTGCGGGAGCGCCGAGGAGTGCTCAAGAAAGGCACGGTCATCGAAGAGATCGTCACGGTGAAGGGTGATCGCCTGCGTGCGAAGCTGTTCCTCGATTCGAGCTACGAAGGCGACCTCATGGCGCAGGCAGGGGTCACCTACACCGTCGGTCGGGAAAGCGTGACCAAGTACGGCGAGAGCCTCGCCGGAGTCCGGCCAGAGGACAAGAATCATCAGTTCGATGTTCGCGTCGCATCTCGCGACCAGCGCGGCCGATTACTTCCGGAAATCTCGCCGCGCCCTCGCGGGGAAATCGGATCCGGCGACGCCCGGGTGCAGGCATACAACTTCAGACTGATTCTCACCACAAATAAAAAGAACCAGACCCCTTTCACCAAACCGGCGTCGTACGATCCGCGTCGCTACGAAGTCCTGCGCCGCTTCATCGAAGCCGCACAGCGCGAGCGGGGCGCGCCACCCGCGCTTGGGGAGCTGTTTCTCATTCGCGATGATCTGCCCTGGTTCAAGGCGGACTTCAACAATCAGGGTCCCTTTTCAACCGACTACATCGGGCACAGTTACGGATACGCCGATGGATCGTACGCGCAGCGCGCCAGCAGCTGGCGAGATCATGTGACCTACACGAAAGGTCTGCTCTACTATCTGGCCAACGACGCGCACGTGCCGCGTGTTCTGCGCGACGAAATGAACAAGTGGGGTCTGGCCAGAGACGAGTTTGTCGACAATGGCAACTGGCCTTACCAGCTGTACATCCGCGAGGGCAGGCGCATGGTCGGGGATTTCGTCATGACACAGCGGGACATCCAGACCGACCTCACCAAGCCCGACGCAATCGCGATGGGCAGCTACAATAGCGACAGCCACAACGTGCAGCGGTACGAACAGTCCGACCGCAGCGTACAGAACGAGGGCAACATGGAAGTCCCCGTCGAGCCCTACCAGATACCCTATCGTGTGATGCTGCCAAGTCGCACGCAGGCGACGAACCTGCTGGTGCCGGTATGCCTGTCGGCGAGCCACGTCACCTACTCTACGCTGCGAATGGAGCCTCAGTACATGATGATCGGGCAGGCGGCTGGCGTCGCGGCGGCACTGGCAATAAGTGCGGATGTGGCGCCGCAGGATATAGACATCACCGCACTGCGCCGGATCCTCAAGGCCGAAGGCATGGTCGACCAGTACGATTCGACGACTGCGCCAAACGTGCCGCGCTTCTCTCCAATCAAGTAATCCCGCAGGAAAGTCATGGCCCGTTCAGCACCGTACTTCCGTCCTTCGCGCGCGTCACGCCCGGACTGAATGGTCCGAGCTCCTCCCGGCGCCACCACGCACCGGTTTTTCCCTTCGTGCCCAGATCGGTGAACCAGTACTGCCACAGGACGGTCCGCACCATCGATGGCCGCTTGCCGTGAAACGGGTCCGCTCTGAATAGCCCGAGCACGCTCGGACTTCCCTCGAGCAATCGCTCCTCTGTGAGTACGACCCACGGCGATCCGCCCCACGGCTCGAGCGATGCAAACCACAGATTCCAGTCGAACCTGGGTTGGTAGGGGCCAAAGAAGCCGGGCCGCTCCTTCGGATCCTGAGGCTTGTATCGGAATGGATACGCGACCCAGGTCTTTCCGTCATTACTTCCCTGAAACTCGATCTCGTAGCGCGCGGGCGTCATGATGGCAAACAGTCCGTAGGCGTTGGCGATGCGAAACGGCTCCAGCAGCTTGCTGGGAAGCGCGAGAAATGAGTCAGATGCGCCGAGGGCGAACGCCACCACCGTGGTGTAGAATGCAACGCCGAGGATGACCGCTTCGGCGCGTCGATAAATCCGGGAGCGCGGCGCATTATCGCGCGGTACGGACGAGACAAATGGAAATCCCACTCGTGCCAGCGCGCGATCGTCCAGCAGCACCAGGCCGAGTGCGAGCACGATATAGTTGAGAAAGCCGTAGTTCGCGGTGGCGATGATAGCGATCTGAAGCGCAGTGACAAACACGAAGCACGCAAATCGAAATCGCCGCGGAAGAAAAACCGCCCAGACGAGAACCAGCTCGACGGCGAGAATTATGATCACCGTGCCGGCGTGATACCAGTGTGGCAGCTGTTCCACATACCAACCCATCCAGGACGGAAGCGGCGCATTCTGGTAGTAGTCGTCCATCGCGGTGAGATTGCGCCAGTGGAGATCGCCGCTCAGGAGCTTGACGAGGCCCGACTCGAAATAGATCCGGAACCACTCCCATCGCAGCATGAACAAGCTGAAGCGTGATGGAGGATCGGGCGCGCCGAGTCCGGGACGCACTCCACGCGGCGCGAAGAAGATCGAGAGGAAGCCGGCCTCGAGCACCATCCCATCCGACTGGTACGAGGAGAAATCCTGAAGCGCGGCAATGCACGAGAGAAACAGAATCGTGCAGAAGGCAACCGTCAGCTTCGGCCACACGTTGAGCACAAGTAGAACCGACGTGATAAGCCCCACGGCGACGATGAGCGTGAGCGTCCGGTCGTTGGAGTTGATCCACAGCACGGTGGGCGCGAACCAGAGTCGCGCCGCTGGACCCAACACGTTAGAGACTCGATCGAGATAAATCCCGGCGGGGAGAATTCCCCGCTCTCCGATGAGCCCGTGCATCTGGAACGCGAGGGCGTAAAACGCGGAAAAGAAGATCAGCCCGAGCGCGCGGAGGAAAAGCCAGCGCGGCCAGAGGTAACCCTCGACTTCATCCTTGTTTGTTGCGGGCCTCGACACCATCATGCGGG
>DHJO01000140.1:13173-15117 GCA_002404375.1 Gemmatimonadales bacterium UBA4718
CCAAAAATGTCAGAAGGCGATGGAGGAGGGGCACGTTCCCGATATTGCCCATGGTCAGGTGCGTCAGTCTCAGTGGGCCCCGGGCGCGGCCGAGATGCGGCGGTTCCTCGGAGGAATAAAATGGAGTGCGAAAGAGCAGATTCCCCTCACTGCATTTCGATGCCCGAGTTGCGGATACGTCGAGCTCTATGCGCCTTTGGTAGAGCCAGGGTAATCAAAACGCAGGCATCTGCTCGTCGGAAAACGCGTTCCGGGACACGGCGGGTGGTGGCCATCTCCTGATCAAACCCCGACGACAGCGTCTCTGCAATTGTCATGTCATCTCCCTCTCTCGTATTCTCCGCGAAAAGTTATCACCATCTGTCGATGCGGAATGCTGACAAATCGAATCTCGAGCTGCCCGTAGTCAGAAGATCCGCGTGCACCTCTCCCAGTGCGCTGGCGAACTTGAAACCATGTCCCGAGCAAGCGCTCGACACCAGCACCTGAGGATAGTCGGGGTGAAAATCGACGATGAAATCGCGATCTGGAGTGTTCGTGAATATGCAAACGCCACTTTCTCGAATTGCGGCTTCCGCCAGTCCGGGTAGAACCGGTCGCAACGCGTCCCGCAACGGCCCCGCTTCACTCTCATCGATCGTTCGCCGCACTCGGTCAGGATGTTCGTACGTCTCTCCATCGTGCATGACGGATGCCTTCACCCCGCGAGGAAGGCGCGGAAAACCGTAGCAAATGCTGCCCGGTTTGTATTCGTGCGCATAGATGGGGAATTGCGCCCTGTTGTACTGCTCCGCCTCCACGTCTGGCTCGAGCCAAAACACCGACTGCCGCTCAACGATGAGTGGCAACTGGAGCTCGCGCAATAACTCTGCGGTCCACGCTCCGCCAGCGACAACGAGCCGGTCCGCGAGGTGGTTCCCGGTGGGTGTTGTCACTCGAACTCCCTCACCATCCGGCATCCAGGCATGCGCGGGCTCATCGAATCGCGCTTCAGCTCCGGCTTCGCGAGCCACATCAATGTGCGCTTTGTTGCACCCCTCCGGGTCGAGATAGCCCGCCCGTGGATCCAACACCGCGACGAGGTCATCGGCGAGACGGAACGCCGGAAACCTCTCGCGCGTCGCCGCCGGGGTGAGGAGCTCGTGCGGCAAATGGTGCTCTGCCGCGCTGCGCAAGGTTCTGGTTACGACCACGCCGTCCGGAGGACCGATCATCAGCCCGCCGTTGATGGTCATCAGCGCTGCTCCGCTGCGCTCCTCGAGCTCCCGCCAGAGCTCGTGCGCGCGTCGCACGAGGGGCACATAGAGTGGGCGCTCGAAGTAGGTCTCGCGGATTATGCGGCTGTCGCCGTGTGATGATCCAAGCGAGTGTCCCTCCGAGAACTGCTCGAGCCCGAGCACGCGCCAGCCGCGCAGGGCTAACTGACATAGCGTAGCGCTTCCCATGGCGCCAAGTCCCAGGACTATCGCGTTGTACCTTTGCTGGTCGGTCATGGCTCGTAATCGTGGGCAACTTGGCCGTCGTCCCGCAATGGTGGTAATGTGGTAGATCGATGCCGAAGCGAAAGAAACGAATTCCGGACTTTGTCGTACTCTCTCGAGAGGATGCCGAGCGCTACGAGCCACGCGAGCGGGAAATCTGCATTTCCATCGCGGACCCGGACGCGGAGCCGGCGCAACTCTCCAGTGACTTTGTCGCGGTACTCAATTTGAGTTTCACCGACATCATCGAGCGGGGAGAGCCGTCGGATGTTCTCTTCAGCGAGGATCACGCGCGCGCGATCAGAGAGTTCATCGATGCCTGGCCCGACGCAAAGCGAATCGTCGTCCATTGCCATGCCGGCGTGAGCCGATCACCGGGCGTAGCGCTTGGACTGTGCGATATCCGGGGATGGGCGACGGCGGAGCTGGAGCGATCGCATCCGGGTTGGAACCGGCTGGTGCG
>DHJO01000140.1:15142-16500 GCA_002404375.1 Gemmatimonadales bacterium UBA4718
AGTGCGCAATAGCGAGATTACGGCAGACGTTCGTGCATTCTTCACCACGTATTGCACCGCCTTCATCCGCCTCGATGCTCCGGCAATTGCCAGACACTTCGCCGACGAGGTCCACGTAGCCAGCGAAACCGGCAAGGGCGTGCGTATTCAGGTCCAGGCCAGCGACGAGTGGCGGAAGACGATCGACCATCTGTTGGAGATGTATCGCGCCATCAATGTTGCCTCGGCTGAAGTAACCGCGATGTCGATTCATCCAGTCTCATCGCGATTGGTGCAGGCGAGTCTCCAGTGGGCGCTCCGCGACGGCAACCGCGCCCCGCTCTACGAGTTCGATGCTCTGTACACACTGGCAAGGCACAGCGAGACCTTCAGGATTGTTGCGATCGCTCACAATGAGATTCCGCAGTATCGCCGTTGCGCGGAACGAATCGGTTCCAGGCCGCGCTCTCCGGCCAATCCCGAGAGCGCCGACTGATGAGCGCGCGCGAACCGAACGCACCGGTCATCGACGCCGAGTCGGAGAAGTGGACGGAAATCGACAAATTCTTTTCGGATGCGTTGATTGCACCGGACCGGGTCTTTGAATCGGTGCTCGAATCGAGCCAGGCAGCTGGGCTTCCCGCGATCAGCGTCTCACCGAACCAGGGCAAACTGCTGGAGATACTCGCGCGGATGCTCGATGCTCGCTCGATTCTCGAGATCGGCACTCTCGGCGCCTATAGCACAATTTGGCTTGCCAGGGGCGTGCGGGCGGGAGGTCGGTTGATAACGCTGGAAGCCGATCCCGCGCACGCGGCCGTGGCGCGCGCCAACATCGCTCGCGCCGGCTTGCAGAGCGTGGTCGAGTTGCGCCTCGGCAGTGCTTCGGACACTCTGCCGCAAATTTCTGCCGAGCGTGGAGGGCCATTCGATCTGATCTTCATCGATGCGGATAAGAAGAACATTCCGTCCTACTTCGAGTGGGCACTCAGGCTGTCACGGCCCGGGAGTATCATCGTCGTCGACAACGTGGTGCGGGATGGACGCGTCATTGATTCGAGGAGCGACGATCCGGATATTCAGGGAGTCCGTCGTTTCATCGAGATGGTGGGAGCAAATGCAACCGTGAGCGGCACCGCGATTCAGACCGTCGGAATCAAAGGGTACGATGGCTTTGCGATCGTGCGTGTCCTCTTCCCCGACGAAAGGAGGCGATCATGAAGAACGGCAAGGACTGGCGCGCAATCGTCGCTTCGTCGCTCGGCTGGGAGGAAGGCCACGCAAGCCTTGAAAGCGCGGTGAAGAATCTCGCGCCGGGGCTGCGGGGACAGAGGCCCGAAGGATACCCGCATTCTCCGTGGGAGCTCGTCGAGCACATC
>DHJO01000140.1:16541-23978 GCA_002404375.1 Gemmatimonadales bacterium UBA4718
AGCTCGAGTGGCCGCGCGACTATTGGCCCACCTCGCCTACGCCGCCCAGCTCCGACGCATGGGACAAGAGCATGGCCGATTACAAGCGCGACCGCGAAGCGTTTGCCCGTTTCACCATGGAGACGGAGATCGATCTCACGACACAGATCCCGCGCGGCAAGGGCCAAACTTATCTGCGAACGATTCTCCTGGCGGTTGACCACGCATCGTACCACGTCGGGCAGATCGTTTCGGTGCGCCGGCTGCTCGGCGCGTGGCCGGCGAAATAGGTCTTGCGCTCCCCAGAGTCTGCCCCACACTTGTTCTCTGAGTTGTTTGGCTCGACGGCCATTGACGTTTCCACTTCGAAGCGCCCCGCGCGCGAGGAGTCCTGAATCATGCCCTGCCTGATGACTTTGCTTGCTCTCGCCGCGCCCCGATTGGTCGTCGCCATTCTCTGGTTCTTCACCCACTGGTTCCGCGGCGTATTTGACAACCTCCTCTGGCCCGTCATCGGCTTCGTATTCCTTCCCACCACCCTTCTCTGGTATTCGGCCGTTCACAACTGGTTCGGCGGCCACTGGACGTTCTGGCCGGTGGTGGGACTCGTGCTCGCGCTTGCAATCGATCTGGGTCCGGCGAGCGGCCGTCGAGTGGGTGGCAAGCGATAACACCGGATTAATGACTGCGGATTTCAAATGGAAGTGAGATCTCGGGTCGTTGTGATCACGGGAGCGAGCGCCGGGATTGGCGCCGCTCTCGCGCGCAAGCTCGCGTCGGAAGGAGCGCGGCTCGTCCTTGCCGCGCGTCGAGAGCCTGAGTTGAAGGAGGTCGCGGAGGAAGCGCTCGAGCTTGGCGCCGAGGGAGCTCTCCCGTTTGCCGTTGACGTCACCCAGCGCAACCAGGTTCTCGATCTCCGCGACGGAGCGCTGGCCGAATTCGGGCAGATAGACGTCTGGGTCAACAACGCTGGCCGCGGAATAACGAGGTCGGTCCTGGACCTCACTGACGACGACGTCGACGATATGATTGCGATTAACGTGAAGTCCGCCGTCTATGGAATGCAGGCGGCGGTCCCCCATTTCATCGAGCGCGGTGAGGGACATCTCATCAACGTCTCCTCGTTTCTCGCACGAGTGCCGATCGCCAGCTTCCGCTCGGCTTACAGCGCAGCCAAGGCAGCTCTCAACTCTCTCACCGCGAATCTCCGGATGGATTTGCGCGCTTATCCCGGGATTCGCGTCTCGCTGATCATGCCGGGCGTCGTGACCACGGATTTCGCCCGCAACGTCCGCGGCGAGGTTCGGCCACCGATGAACGCCGGCGCGCCTGGCGCTGGGCCGATGATTGCGCAGTCCGCCGACGAGGTCGCAGAGAGAATCGTCGACGTCATTCAGAATCCCGTGGCAGAGCTGTACACGAATCCCGCCTCGGCTGAGATCGCGCGCAGGTACTACGCGGATGTGGCGGCGTTCGAGGGTAATACTCCGCGTCCCGGGGCTGTGGCCGACACAGCCCGCCAAAACAAGGACGCAGAACAAAGAGTCTGAGAGACAACAGGCGATCCTCGGCGTCTGGAGCATGCAAGCTGCAGTACGTCCTCCCCAAAAGAACAATCTCGCGCACGAGATCGAAGGCCGAATTTGCCGGTTGGAAGCCGATCTGCTTGCGCTGACCCTGGAGCGACTCAAATGAGCTACGAGAACACGGGCATCAGACCCAGGCTGAGCGACGCGATTCGTTCACTCGCCGCGCTCGCGATGGTCGGCGTTATGGCGTGCGCCAAGAAAGAAGGAACCGCCGCCGCGAACGACACTAGCGGCGCAGCTTCCTCGACAGTGGTGTCATCGAGCACGATATGCGGAGGCGACAACGGCGGCATTACGCTGCCTCCCGGGTTCTGCGCCACTGTATTCGCCGACACGATTGGGCACGCGCGTCACATCGTCGTCAACTCGAATGGGGACGTTTACGTCAACACCTGGAGTGGGAAGTACTACCCAGGTCCGACACATCCGGGCGGGTTTCTCGTCGCGCTGCGCGACACGAGCAAGCATGGTGTTGCGGATATCGTCAAGCGCTTTGGCCCGGATTCTCTACACGGCAGTGGTGGGGGAACAGGGATCGGCATCTATAAAGGATCGCTTTACGCAGAACAGTCCGGGGCCAGCTCAGCGAAGATCGTGCGCTATGCGATCTCGACTGACAGCATGACCCCCACCTCGCCCACTTCGGAAACCATCGTCAGCGGTCTTCCCGTTGCCGGCGATCACCCGATGCATCCCTTCGCGATCGGGCAGGCGGGCGACATGTACGTGGACCTCGGATCCGCCACCAACTCCTGTCAGATCAAGAACCGCACGCTCGAGTCTTCCGGGAGAAGGCCGTGCACCGAGCTGCTCACTCGCGCGGGTATCTGGCGATACGACGCGAACAAGACCAACCAGGCTTTCTCTCCGAAGGAGCGCTACGCGACCGGTATCCGCAACGCCGTAGGGATCGCCTTCGACCCGGGCGGCCAGCTCTATTCCACTCAACACGGAAGAGATCAGCTCGGAGAAAACTGGCCCAAGCTGTTCACCCCCGATCAGGGACAGAACCTCCCCGCCGAAGAGACGCTCAAGATCGTGCAGGGCGGTGATTACGGGTGGCCGTATTGCTACTACGACGGCTTTCAGCAGATGCTCGTGCTGGCGCCGGAGTACGGCGGGGACGGAAAGAAAGCAGGTGAGTGTGCATCGAAGCTGGGACCGGAGGTGTTCTTCCCGGCACACTGGGCGCCGGACGGCCTTGTGTTCTATACGGGCACATCGTTTCCCCCTCATTACAAGAACGGAGCGTTCATCGCCTTCCACGGCTCGTGGAACAGGGCACCCGGCCCGCAACAGGGCTACAACGTCGTGTTCGTTCCGTTCGCGAACGGAAAGCTCGTTAGTCCATCGAAGTATGAGATCTTCGCCGACGGTTTTGCGGGCGCCCGCAAGGAGCCGGATGCCGCTGCCCATCGTCCGGTTGGAATCGCAATCAGTCCGGATGGCGCGCTCTACATCACGGATGACAAAGGCGGCCGCGTCTGGAAAGTGGTGTACAAAGGTCCGTAACTCCCGCCCGTTCCTGTCGTCTGGATAGTGAGTCGAGCGGCGGCCTGAATGGCCGCCGCTGCTCATATCTACCTGACAAGGACAACCAAATGAGTACCTCTCCCCTGCGCTCAGGACTTCGCCTGTTCGCCTGCGCGGCAACCATCGTCTCTGCATTCGTCGCNNTACTACGACCTGCGAAATTCGCAGAATCCCGTGGAAGCGGTGGTGCGAGCAGGCGCCGACGTCGCGAGAGAGCGGGAAGGTCGCCGTGCCAATGCGCGACTCGATAGCGCTACGACACGCGTCAACATTCCGGCGGTTCTCGCGCAGCGGACTCTGGAGAGAGCAAGCAGGTATCTGGGCACGCGACCGGTTACCGACGAAAACCAGGCGGATTATCTGATGGAAGTCCGCATGGAGAGATTCGGCATCAACGCCAAGGCCGATGAAGCCGCGTATCTCTTCACTTTCGCCGAAGCGGTGCTGATCGACCGGCGTACCGGGCGCGAGATCTGGAACGTCAACATTCACGGCCGCGACCGGCTTACTCCATATGTGGAGAGCGATAGTCGAATCCCCGGCTCCGTGATCACCGCCAGCACGCTAGGCTCGGTGAGCGTAGCCGATTTCCAGAACGCGCTCAATCAGTTGATGGACTCCTCGTCCAACCTGATTACGAACGAGCTCCGCGCCGCCTTGAGAGGCGTCCGCAACAACTAGCGGCAGCTGAAACGCGTGGAGTGAGTGGCAGAATGCTTGCTCTACTCACTCCATGCTCCACTGGATAACGCATCTCGTCAACTCCCTGAGTTATTGGGGAGTCGCAATCCTGATGGCCGTGGAGAACGTCGTTCTCCCGATCCCATCAGAGCTGATAATGCCGCTCGCCGGATTCAAGACGGCGCGCGATCAGATGACGCTCCTTGGCGTAATCATCGCCGGCACGCTCGGATCTGTCCTCGGGGCTCTTCCTCTCTATTATGCCGGATACGCGCTCGGTGAGGATCGCCCAAGACAGTGGATCGAGCGCTATGGCAAGTGGGTACTGCTGCGGGGAAAGGATCTCGACCGCGCGACGGAGCGCTTCTCCGGAAACAGTTTCCTCGACGTAACACTCGGACAACTCTTGCCGGGCGTTCGCGGGTTGATTTCCATCCCCGCCGGTGTATCCCGGATGAATGTCGGACTCTTTCTTCTCGCAAACCTGATCGGCACCCTGGTCTGGTGCACGGTGCTCGCCGTTGCCGGCCGGCTGCTGGGCCGGAATTTCACGGAAATCCACAAATTCCTCGGGCCGACGGGCTGGGGGATTCTTGGGCTGTTGGTAGTGGCGCTCGCCTACTGGCTCATACGACGCAAAACGAGGCCGACCGGGCGGCGCAGGTAGTCTAGCGCAACCCTCTCTTGCAGCAAACCAACTAGAGGCGTACGTTCGCCCGGCTCGGCATACCGCCGCGCGACACTCGTCCCTCACCTCACACGGGGGGTTACATGTTCACGCTGCACCGCACTACCCGCATCGCGATATGCTGCAGCGCTGCGGTCCTCTCCGCATGCGCCAAGAAGGACAACGCCGCGATCGACACGACGGGCTCTTCGAGCGCAAGCAGCACCACCAACACGACCACGGTACCCCCACCGCCACCCGCACCGGCACCTGCACCCGTCAACCTCGCCGATTTTGCAGGCAAATGGGATGTGCGCTCGGTGCCGGTCAGTGGCGACACCACACCAACGACGTTCGTCCTCACCGCTACGTCGGGTACGACAGGCTGGTCGCTCAAATTCCCTGGGCGCGCTCCGGTCGCGGCGAGAATCACTGTCGCCGGCGACAGCATCGAGATCGATGCCGGGCCGTATTCGAGCGTACGTCGCAAGAGGGTCACGGTTACTACCAACAGTGGATTTCGGCTCCAGAACGGAAACCTGGTTGGCACCACCACCGCGCACTACAAAGTAAAGACCGCCGATTCGGTACTGGTTCTCAACTCGACGGGAACCCGCGCCAAATAGTACGAAGGAGAGCGAGCGACGCCCCCGGGCGTCGCCAGCTCGCTTTCATCAACGATCGGAGAAAAAGGTAGGTCATCATGACCGCACCCACGTGGCTTCAGCGATACGACGAGGGAGTCCCCACCACGCTCAAGCCATACCCAGAGCGGACCCTGCTGGACTACCTGTCGGAGTCCTCGCGCAACTGGCCCGATCGGCCCGCTCTGTTATTCAAGGGCTCGAGAATCAGCTATCGTCAGCTCGAGAGAGAAAGCGATTCGCTCGCGGCGGCGCTGGTCGCAATTGGCGTGAAGCGCGGAGACCGGGTCGCGCTGTGCCTTCCCAACTGCCCACAGTTCATGGTTGCGGAGTTCGCCGCGTGGAAGGCGGGCGCGATCGTTTGCCCGTTCAATCCCACCTACAGCGACCGCGAGATGGGCGAAGCCCTTCGCACCACCGGCGCCGAGACTCTCGTCGTGCTGAATCGATTCTACGAGAAGGTGAAAGGAATACAGTCGACAACGTCGCTCAAGCGCATCGTCACCACCAACATCAAGGAATACCTTACGCCGCTCCTTCGCATCGCCTACACGTTTCTCAACGAGAAAAAGGAAGGCGACCGCATCTCCCTGCACGCGGACGATTATCGATTCACTGATTTGCTGCGCGGTTTCCGCGGAGCTGCTCGGCCGGATCTACACGTGTCTCCCGACGATCCGTCAGTCATTCTGATGAGCGGCGGGACCACCGGCACACCGAAAGGAGTCCTGGGCCTCCATCGCGGAATGGTGGTCGCCGGTCTTCAGCTTCAATCATGGCTTCGGTCCGCTGTGGAGGAGTGGACCGATACGATCATGCTGCCGCTGCCGCTGTTTCATACTTACGGCAACACCGGGGTTCAGGGCCTGTCGCTCATTAACCACAATCCGATCGCGCTCATTCCCAATCCGCGCGAGATCCGTGACATGCTGAAAGAGATCGCCGATGTGAGACCCGCGTTCATCTGCGCCGTCCCGACGCTGCTCAACGGGATAATGAATCATCCGATGGCTCGCGAGGGAAAAGTCGACTTCACCTCGATCAAGCTGTGCTTCTGCGGCGCGTCGGCACTGATGGCGGAGACTAAAAAGAGATTCGAGGAGCTGACCGGCGGCGTGGTCGTCGAGGGATACTCGCTCACCGAAGGACAGATGGCGGTGATCGCCAATCCCGTGCGCGGCGAGAAGAAAATCGGGTCGGTCGGAATGCCGCTGCCCGATGTGCAGGTGCGCATCGTGGATGCGGATGATGGGAAGACACCGGTTCCGCAGGGTGAGGCCGGCGAGATAGTCATTTCCGCGCCGCAGTTGATGCATAGCTACTGGCAGAAGCCGGACGAGACGCGTGAGATGATCCGCACCAACGAGCGCGGTGAGCGTCTCCTCTTCACCGGAGACCTCGGCTACCTAGACGAAGATGGGTATCTCTTCCTCGTCGACCGCAAGAAGGATCTCATCAAGACGTCCGGGTTCCAGGTGTGGCCGCGCGAGATCGAGGAGGTGATCTCCACTCATCCCGCTGTGGCCGAGGCGGGGGTCGTCGGCCTCCCGGACAAGATGCGTGGTGAGACGGTGAAGGCGTGGATCGTTCTGCGTCCCGGACAACGCACGACGGGAGCCGAGCTCAAGGCGTTCTGTCGTGAGAGGCTCGCGCCCTACAAAGTCCCCGCTAAATACGAGTTCGTCGCGGAGTTGCCGAAGACCCAGATCGGCAAGGTGCTTTATCGGGTGTTGCGGCAGCAACCCGCCGTAACCGAAGAGCCAGTCGAGGCAGGCGCGGCGCCCTAGAGCCCGTGAATCTCCGACATAGTCTGGAGACTAAGGCTTGAGCGCTCTCGTTGCCAGCTCATCCTCGATTCGGGCGAGGAAATCGGCGACGCTCAGGACCTCCTGCTTCTTCCCCGCGCCGCGCACTCTGAGCGCGATCGAGTCGGCCTCGGCTTCGCGCTTTCCGACGACGGCCATATACGGGATCTTCAGCATCTCGCCTTCGCGAATCCGGTAGTTCAATGTCTCCGAGCGATCGTCCAGGTGCACGCGCACCCCGCGCGCCTTGAGGCGCTCCACCACCGACTGAGCGAATCCCTTGACCTCATCGGCGATCGGGATGACCCGCACCTGTTCAGGCGCCAGCCACAGCGGAAACGCACCGGCGAAGTGCTCGATCAACCCGCCGACGAAGCGCTCCATCGAGCCGACCAGAACACGATGCAGCATGATCGGCCGGTGCGGTGCGTTGTCGGCGCCCGTGTACTCGAGTCCGAATCGCTCGGGGAGATTGAAGTCGAGCTGCACTGTTGGCCCTTGCCACTTGCGCCCGATCGCGTCGATCAGCTTGAAGTCGA
>DHJO01000140.1:24104-24847 GCA_002404375.1 Gemmatimonadales bacterium UBA4718
TCGACATCCATCGCGCCGAACATGTTCTCCTTGAAGTTCTCGAGGTGACCCGAGATCTGAAACAGCTTCTCGCTCACGATGTGCGGCGTGAACACCAGGTCATAACCGTGGCGAAGAATGAGGGCCTTTTCGTACTCCTCGATCTCGTTCCGTATGATCGCTCCCTTGGGATGCCAAAGGATCAGACCGGGACCGACGCGCGCATCGGTCGAATACAGATCGAGCTGCTGGGCGAGCACCCGATGGTCGCGCCGCTTCGCTTCCTCGATCTGATGCAGGTGGGCCTCGAGGTCCTCCTTCTTCCAGAAGGCGGTGGCGTAGATGCGCTGGAGCATCTGCCGGTGCTCATCGCCACGCCAGTACGCGCCCGCCGTATGCAGCAGCTTGAAATTCCTGAGGTACGAAGTGTCGGGGACGTGCGGCCCTCGGCAGAGATCGATGAACGGACCGTCCGTATAGGTCGATATGATCTCATCGTCGGAGAACTCGCCCAGCCTCTCCAGTTTCAGCGGATCGTCGGCAAACCGTTTCCGGGCCTCGGCCTGTGACACTTCTTCGCGGACGAATGGAAATTTCTCCGCGATCACCTTTTTCATTTCCGACTCGAATTTCTCGAGGTCTTCGGGAGTGAACGGTTCCTTCACCTCGAAGTCGTAGTAGAACCCATCTTCGATAGCGGGGCCGAAGCCGATCTTGGCGTCGGGGCGGAGCCGCCGCACCGCGGTGGCAAGGATGTGCGCGCC
>DHJO01000140.1:24918-32131 GCA_002404375.1 Gemmatimonadales bacterium UBA4718
GCATCGCGCAGGAGCCTCGGCCCGATCGATGCGACGACGTCGCGCGGCAGAGCGCCTTCGGGAGCTTCACGGGTGGCGCCGTCGGGGAGCCTCAGCGTCAACATTTTTGGTATAATTTCGAGTACTGCGGATGGCCTTTATTTTGCTCCCCGTTAAGCTATCGTTTGCAGAAACCCTTCGCTACAGGCACCCCATGTCCCCCTTCCGTTATCGTGACGAGCCGCCGTACATCTACTCCGAGGACGAAGAAGAATCTTCGCCGGTTAACGCACTCTACATCGCCATTGGGGCCGCTGCCGGCTTTGCTGCCGGTGTGCTCATGGCGGAGCGATTCGGAGGGTTCAAGGGATTGACGGACAGGATCAAGGACACTTTCGGCGGCGGAACTGGCGAAGAGGAAGAGCTCGACTACGAAGGCCTCGATGAGGACGAATTCGATCCCGATTTCGACGACGATTTCGACACGCCGAAATCATCCCTGAACGGCGCCGAAGAGCTGGAAGAGAGAGTGCTCGAAGCGTTCAGAAACGATCCGATACTCAGCGAGCGCGCGGTTGATATCGGGTCCGTGGAGGACCGGATAATCGAGCTCACTGGTTGGGTCAACTCCGAGGAGGAAGCGCATCAGGCCGTCGTCGTCGCGCGCGGGGTCCCTGGGGTCGAGACCGTAGTGAACCGGCTCGTGATTCGCACCGACGAGGATTTGTTCGACGATGCGGCGCATCGCTATGAGGACGGCGACCCGGCCTTCACCGAACGCCACTGGGAAGGACAGCAGGTGGGCACGGGCCGCAGGAGACAGGGCAACTCAACTGAGGTCGATCGGCACGCTGATCCGAGGACCGTTCTCGAGGATCGTTCGCTGAAAGAAGATCGCGCTTTCATGGCGGCGGCGGACGAGATTCCCGACGCCGCGGAGCGGCGCACGAAGACCAAGAAAGCCGCGCGTGGCGGCCGGACGGATGGCTCGGCGGTCGCGCCGAGTGGGGTTCCGAAGGGGGATCACGTCGCCGATCCCGAGAACATACCCGCCGACGTTCGAAGGCCGCGGCCGAGCGAGTAGTCGCCGCCGCATGGCGGCTGCATACCGCGCGCGGTCTTACCCGCGAAAATGGCGCCCGTTAACTTGCGCCGGAGATGAGCACAACACAGGAACTTCACGACCTGCCGGCGCAGTACGACCCCGGCCAGAGCGAGCGCGCCATCTACGAGCGCTGGGTCGAGGCCGGAGTGTTTTCAGCCGACGAAAAGCGGAGCAACCGGAACGGCGGTGATCGCGATCCGTTTGTGATCATCATGCCGCCCCCGAATGTGACATCCGTGTTGCACATGGGGCATGGTCTCAACAACACCGTGCAGGATGTGATCGTACGCTGGCGCCGGATGGCCGGCGATGAGTCGCTTTGGGTGCCGGGCACCGATCACGCGGGTATCGCCACTCAGAACATCATCGAGAAGCAGCTCGCCGCCGAGGGCAAGACCAAGTTCGATCTGGGACGCGAGGCGTTCGTCGAGCGCACGATCAACTTCGTCCAGCAGACCGGGGGCCAGATTCTGCAGCAGCTGCGCGCCATCGGCGCTTCCTGCGATTGGAACCGGACGGCCTACACACTCTCGCCAGAGCTCTCCACCGCGGTGCGCGAAGCCTTCGTGCAGCTGCACGAGCGCGGGCTCATATATCGCGGCCATCGCGTCATCCACTGGTGTTCGCGCTGCCTCACTTCGCTCAGCGACGAGGAAGCAGAGCATGGCGAGGAACTGGGAACGCTGTATCACATTGCCTATCCCCTCGCGGGCGCGAAGGACAAGTCGAGTCTGACCGTCGCAACTACGCGTCCCGAGACAATGCTGGGCGACGTCGCTCTCGCAGTGCACCCGGACGACGAGCGCTACACGGAGCTAATCGGCAAATCGGTGGTGCTGCCGATCGCGAACATCGAGATCCCCGTCATCGCCGACGAATACGTAGATCCGGCGTTCGGAACCGGAGTCGTGAAGATCACTCCCGCGCACGATCCGAACGATTTCGAGGTGGGCCTGCGGCACAAGCTCCCGATGCCGGTGATCATGGCACCCGACGGAACGATGACCAACGGCGTAGATGCGGGCTCGCGCGTGCCGCCCGAGCTTTTGGGCATCGACAGATTCGAGGCGCGAGAGAGGATCGTGAGATTGCTCGAGAAGTCGCGCTTGCTGAAAAAGGTCGAGCCGCACCAGCACGCGGTGCGTCATTGCTACCGGTGCGACACTGTGGTCGAGCCACGGCTCTCCGATCAGTGGTTCGTCAAAACGGAGCCGCTCGCCAGGCCGGCACTGCAAGCCGTGCGCGACGGCACGATCCGAATTCTGCCGAAGAGATGGGAGGCGGCATACATCAACTGGATGGAGAATCTTCGCGACTGGAACATCTCACGGCAGCTCTGGTGGGGCCACCGCATTCCTGTCTGGTACTGCGACAGGTGCAACCGACAGATAGTGAGTCGCACGGACGTGGACGCGTGCGACAAGTGTGGCGGTTCAGCTCGTCAGGACGAAGATGTGCTGGACACCTGGTTCTCCTCGTGGCTTTTCCCGATCTCCACGCTCGGCTGGCCCGACAAGAGCGCGGCTCCCCTCGTCGCGTTTTATCCGACGGACGATCTCGTGACCGCGCCGGAGATTCTTTACCTATGGGTGTCGCGGATGATCATGGCCGGCTACGCGTTCATGGATGCTCCGCCCTTTCATACGGTCTATCTCCACGGAACCGTTCGCGACACCAATCACGTGAAGATGTCGAAGTCGCTTGGCAACGGCATCGATCCGCTCGATGTAGTTGCGAGCTACGGTGCCGATGCGCTTCGCTACACGGTGATCGCCGGAATGGGGATGGGAGCCGATCTGGTGCTCGACCCCAAGGATCTCGAGAGATCCTTTGCGCCAGGCCGGAACTTCGCGACCAAGCTCTGGAACATCGGCCGCTTCCTCCTGGCAAACGTTGGGACTGCGCCGGTGAGAAGCGTCGACGAGCTGCGCGACAGCGAGCTCGCGCTCGCCGATCAATGGATACTCGGCCGATTGAACGCCACGATCCTCGAGTGCGACGCCGCTCTGGGCCCATCGCGACCAACTAATGGAAATTGGCGAACGGGGGAGCGGTATTCGGGTCTCCGCCTGAGCGAATACGCGGAGGCAGCTCGACGGTTTGTCTGGAACGATGTCGCCGACTGGTATCTGGAGACCACCAAGGGACGCATCGGCGCGGAAGGAACCGATAGTGAAGTCACCCGCGCGGTGCTCACGCACGTCTTTGACTACGCGTTGAGGCTGCTGCATCCGATCATGCCATTCATAACGGAGACGCTCTGGCAGCGCCTTCCCTTCCCGGTCGCGACTGATCGCTGCGAATTCCTGGCGATCGCTCCCTGGCCGTTGCCTCATCCCGTCTCAAAGATCGAGACAGCCTCAATCGCGCGCTTCGACCTCGTGCGCGAGGCCGTGAGCGCTATTCGGCAGATACGTTCCGACTACGCCATACCTCCGGGAAAGTCCGTCGAGGCCGTGATCCAATCGGGCACAAATGCGTCAATGTTCACTGAACAGGCCAAGCTGACTGGGCAACTCTCGCGCGCCAGCGTTCAGATCACTGGTACGGGCTCGATGGCTATTTCCGCTCCCGCATTCGCCGGTGCCGCCCATTCTGTGCTGTCGGATGGCAGCGAAGTCATCGTTCCGCTTGGAGGCCTCGTTGACCTATCGAAAGAATGCGGGAAGCTCCGCAGCGAGCTCGATCAGCTGGAGACTCAACTTGAGTCGTTGTCGAAGCGCCTGCGCAACGACAGCTTCACCAGCCGCGCGCCGGCGGCTGTAGTCGAGTCGGAGCGCAAGAAAGAAGACGAGTGGATCAAGCGCCGCGAGCAGCTCGCCGCAAAGGTGAAAGCGCTTTGCGGCGGCTGATCGCCGCCGTGCTGCTCGGATCGGGGTGCGCTTCTCCCGGTATGCCGCCTGGCGGACCACCGGACAAGGTCGCGCCGCAGATCATCGCGATCATCCCGGATTCAGGAAGCGTAGGCGTCAAACCGAAGGAAGTGGTCTTCCGCTTCGACGAAGTCGTGGCTGAGAGACCACCTTCGGTGACTACGCTCGCGGATCTTTTCCTGATTTCACCGCGCGACGGTGTGCCGGACGTGTCCTGGCATCGCGATGCAATCGCGGTAAAGCCAAGTCACGGCTGGCGACCGAACACACCCTACTCCGTGATCATGATGCGCGGTCTCGCCGACATCCGTGGAAATGTGCGCAACACGGGTGTGACAACTTTCTTCTCGACGGGCCCGACGATCCCTCGCACACGTATCTCCGGACAGGTTTTCGACTGGGTGACGGGCTCTCCCGCGGCGGGCGCGCTGGTCGAGTCGTTCGTGCCGCCCGACAGCATCCACCCGTACGTCGCCCTCGTCGACACGGGCGGCGCTTTCCTGCTCGAGCACTTGCCACCCGCCAGATATACCGTCAGGGCTTATCTCGATCGTAACAAGGACATGGGCATCGATCCGAGCGAGCCGTGGGACAGCGTCTCCGTCAATCTCACCGACAGCGCCCGCATCGAGCTGTTGTTATTCGTCCACGACACAGCGCCTCCTCGCCTGCGCGAGGTCGCCGCGGTTGACTCTCAAACTCTTCGGTTGACGTTCGACAAACCCGTGGATCCGACGCAGACGCTCACTGCCGCGAACTTTGCCGTCATTGGGCCTGACTCGGTCCCCGTGCCGATCGCGAGCGTCAACCCCGAGCCGAGCGACACGATCGGGAAGATCGCGGCTCCGCCCCCGCCGCGCGCGGCGGTAGCGCCACGCGCAGCGGCAACGCCGCGGGTCGATACTACTGCCAAGCCGAAGCGCGTGATGTCGCGTCCGATGGCAGTTTCGACTGCGATAATCAAGCTGCAGCGACCGCTGACGCCGAAGGGGGTCTATCGCGTACGCGCCATCGGTATTCGCGGGCTGCTCGGTCGTACGGGTACCAGCGACCGCCCATTCACGGCACCCGCTCCGCCTGCGCCGCGGCCTATGAAACCAGGGGCAACGCCTCCCACGCCGCCTCCATCAGTCAAGAAATGACGGATCCGCGACGCGACCTGCCGAGCGTGAGTGCGCTGCTGGAAAGCGCGGGCGTGCGCTCGCTGCTGGAGCAGCACCCGCGACGCGTCGTTCTCGAGGCGGTGAGAAGCGCCGTCGACGCCGCGCGCGATCGAGGCGACGCTCAGCGAACCGAGCAGCAGTGGCTAGCAAGTATTGCGTCCGCGGTTCAGAGCCTTAGCCAACATTCACTCCGCCGTGTGATCAACGCTACCGGCGTGGTACTCCACACCAATCTGGGTCGCGCGCCACTCGCTGAATCCGCGGTGAAAGCAATCGCGGAAATTGCGGCCGGGTTCAGCAACCTCGAGTACGACCTTGCGACCGGCGAAAGGGGCTCGCGTTACTCACATTGTGTTGGCCTGCTGCGCCAACTGACCGGCGCAGAGAACGCTCTCGTCGTCAACAATTGCGCGGCGGCCATGGTGCTGGCGCTCAATGCCCTGGCACAGAGAAAGGAAGTCCTCGTCTCCCGCGGAGAGCTGGTCGAGATCGGCGGCAGCTTCCGCATTCCGGACATCATGGCTCGCGCCGGCGCGAAGCTCGTCGAAGTCGGGACGACGAACCGCACTCACGACGACGATTATCGTCGCGCCATCACGCCAAGGACAGCCGCGATCGTGAAGGTGCATCGCAGCAACTTCGCGATCGAAGGATTCACTTCGGACGTGAGTGTCGACCGCCTCGCGTTCATCGCCGCCGAACACGGCTTGCCGGTGATTCACGACCTCGGCAGCGGGCTGATGGTCTCGCTCGACGAATATGGTCTCACGGGCGAGCCGACGGCGGCAATGGCGCTCGCGTCCGGCGCGTCACTGGTCCTCATGAGTGGCGACAAGCTCCTCGGCGGTCCTCAGGCCGGCATCATCCTCGGAGCTGCCAACCTGATCGCCAAGCTTCGCAAGAATCCATTCGCGCGGGCAATGAGGGTCGACAAGCTCACACTCTCCGCGATGGAGGCCACGCTTAGACTTTATCTCGAGCCGGAGCGTGCGCTGAGGGAGATTCCAGTGCTATCAATGCTGACGGCCCCCCTGAAAGAGATCGACGCGCGCGCCGAGGCGATTGCCGCCAAGCTGAGAGCGGCGGGAATCGAAGCAAACGTGGAGGAATCGAGCGCGAGCGTTGGCGGCGGCGCGTTTCCAACGGCGGCGATCCCCTCGCGCGCGATCGTTTTGTCACGCAACGCGCAGGACGCCGAAAGGAAGCTGCGGATCGGCGCGCCCGCCGTCATCGGTCGGATGTCCGAGGGGAATCTCCTGCTCGATTTGCGCAGCGTGCTTCCGGGCGAGGACGATCTTCTCGCGGAAGCGATCATTAAGCTGACGCCATGACCAGCCTTCCCGACGCGGTTTTTCTCGACCGCGACGGCACGGTCATGGAGGATGCGCACTACATCAAGTCTCCAGATCAGGTGCGGTTGATCCCTGGGGCTGCCGACGCGGTCAAGAGGATCAATGAAGCAAAGATTCCCGTCATCGTCGTGACGAATCAGTCGGGCATCGGACGCGGTATGTTCACGCTGAAGGACTACGAGGCCGTGAAGAGCCGCTTCGAATCACTGCTCGCCCAGCATGGGGCGCACATCGACGCCAGTTATTACTGTCCCGACCATCCAAGTGCAACCGGCCCGTCCAGATGCCGCAAGCCGGCGACCAAGATGTTCGAGGACGCGATTCGCGACTTCAACCTGGATCCGGCGAACGTCGCGTACGTTGGCGACCGGTGGCGGGATGTCGCCGCATCGAGAAAGCTGGGCGGGCGCGGAATCATGATCTCTTCTCACATGACCACCGAAGAAGATCGCCAGAAAGCGGAGGACGATGGAATCCAGACTGCCCTTTCGTTGCAAGACGCCGTCGATATGCTTTTCGGCCTTACTGAGAAGGACGGCCCGGCGTAAAATCGGTGATGCCGTCACGACTCGCCGTGCTCGCATCAGGGCGTGGCTCAAATCTCCAGGCCATTATCGAGCACTTCGACAATCTCGCGCGTGAGCGAGTGGCGAAGGTCGTGCTCGTGGCATCGAACCGGGCCGACTCCCCTGCCCTCATTCGTGCCGCCACGGCATCCATCGACATCGCGCATTTCAACTC
>DHJO01000140.1:32283-33999 GCA_002404375.1 Gemmatimonadales bacterium UBA4718
ATTCAGCCCAAGGTGATCCGTGAATACGCTGGCCGCATCATCAACATTCATCCCGCGCTCCTTCCTGCTTTTGGAGGCGAAGGCATGTACGGTGCACGCGTTCACGAAGCCGTGATCGCGTCGGGCGCCAGGGAAAGCGGAGTAACCGTTCATCTCGTGGACGACGAATACGATCGTGGCCCGATCGTCGCGCAGTGGCGGTTGCCCGTGAATCAATCGGATACCGCCGAGTCCCTGGCGGCGCGAGTACTCAACGTTGAGCACGTGGTATATCCCCGTGCAGTGGAAATGGTGGCGATCCTGCAACAACTCGAATCGAAACAAACTCATTGATATGCCCACTGCCCTGCTTTCCGTCTCCGACAAAACCGGCCTCGTCGACTTCGCGAGCGCGCTGACCAAACTCGGTTGGGATCTGATCTCGACCGGGGGCACAGCCAAGGCGTTACGGACGGCCGGCGTAAACGTTCGGGATGTCAGCGAAGTCACACATTTCCCCGAGATGCTCGATGGAAGGGTGAAGACTCTTCACCCGGCAATCCACGGCGGCCTGCTCGCGCGACGCGATTCGCCCGAGCACATGAAAGCGCTCGTGGAGCAGAATATTTCTCCGATAGATCTCGTCGCCGTAAACCTGTACCCCTTCGAGCAGACTGCCGCGCGTGCGGGCGCCAAGCCGGAGGAGGTCATCGAGCAGATCGACATCGGTGGGCCTTCCATGCTTCGGTCCGCCGCCAAGAACTTCGCTTCGGTTACGGTCATCGTCGATCCGTCGGATTACGGGCGGGTGCTCGCCTCCCTAGAGGCTCAGGACGACGATCTGGATCTCCGTCGGCTGCTCGCTGAAAAAGTCTTTGAGCGGACGGCTGCGTACGACGCGGCGATCGCGCGCTGGTTCGCCCGGGAAAGATCGGAGACCTTCCCTGACAGCATCGCCATTCCACTGGAGCGCGAAACCACGCTCAGATACGGCGAGAACCCGGGCCAGAGGGCAGCGTTCTATGTCGAGCACCACAACGACGGCATCGCCGCGCTGGAGAAGAAGGGCGGGAAGGAGCTTTCCTTCAACAATCTCCTCGATCTCGAGGGCGCACTGTTCGCCACGGATCCGTTTCAGGGCGAAACGTGCTGCGCGATCGTCAAGCACACCACGCCCTGCGGGCTGGCGACCGGCCCGAACGCGCTCGATGCGTACAAGAAGGCACTGGCTTGTGACCCCGCCTCAGCTTTCGGGTCGGTCATCTCGTTCACGGTCCCGGTCGACGATGAGACCGCGGAAGCCATTTCGAGTCTCTTCGTCGAGTGCATCGTTGCTCCGAAGTTCAGCGAGGGCGCTCTGGAGATCCTGGGCCGCAAGAAGAATCTCCGAGTGCTGGAAGGTCAGGCGCACTGGCGGGACGAGGCACTCGACTACAAGCGGGTTCGTGGAGGGTTCCTCGCGCAGGAACGCATAGCACGCGATGGCGCGAAAGAGGACTGGAGGGTGGTGACGAAGCGCCAGCCGACGGAGACCGAGCTCATTGATCTTCGGTTCGCCTGGCGCGCGGTCGGGAGCGTCAAATCAAATGCGATTGTCCTCGCGCGGGACGGCGCGACCATCGGCATCGGCGCTGGCCAGATGTCACGCGTCGACGCCGCTTTCCTGTCCGTCCACAAGGCGGGGCTCGCTGGTCACGATACCAAAGGCTCGGTGATGGGGTCGGATGCATTCTTCCC
>DHJO01000140.1:34013-34634 GCA_002404375.1 Gemmatimonadales bacterium UBA4718
TTCAGGCACTAGGATGACGGCCGGCTTGCGAAACACCGGCGACGAGCTCGACTACCGCCCATCCTATGTCGCGGCCGCGATAACGTCGGCGATCGTCTTTCTGCTGTATCTCGTCACGCTTGCCCCGTCGACCGCGATGTGGGACACCAGCGAGTACATCGCCGCGGCTTTCGACCTCGGGCTTCCCCACCCACCCGGCAATCCTTTCTTCGTCATCCTCGGACGCTTCTTCGCGGTGCTGCCAATCGCGCCGAATGTCGCGATGCGCGTCAACATCCTGGCCGCACTCTGTAGTGCGATTGCCGCCGGAATGTGGTTTCTCATCACCGAGCGCGTACTCGTGGGCTGGCTGGCCGAGCGTTGGCAGAGAATCGTCGGTGGCTCGCTCGCGGCGCTGATCGGAGCGACCGCCTTTACGGTCTGGTCGCAATCCGTCGTCAACGAAAAAGTCTATACTGTGTCGCTCCTCGGGCTTGCGCTCGTGTCGTGGCTCATCGTTCGCTGGTGTGACGATCCGGACGGGCCGAGAGCGGACAGACTGCTCGTGCTGGTCGCGTATCTAAGCGGGCTGGGTTATGCGGTCCACATGGCCGGCTTCCTCGCGCTGCCCGCGGTAGGCGC
>DHJO01000140.1:34815-35855 GCA_002404375.1 Gemmatimonadales bacterium UBA4718
AGCCACCAACCGTATCAGCGAATGCTCGCGACGCTCTTCCTGCTCCTCGGTGGGCTGGGTGGCTACGTCCACTGGAGGCGCGATAGGAGGTCGTTCTCGTACTTCGGTCCGTTGATGCTGACGATGACGCTCGCGCTCATCTACTACATGAATTTCAAGTACGGGTCGTCCCAATCGCCCGAGCTGGGCGAGACCGTCGCCCGCGAAGTCCGCGACCGCGACTACTTCTACCTGTGGAGCTTTTCCGCGTGGAGCGTCTGGGCCGCGCTTGGGCTCGTGCACGTGTGGGAAACGATCGCCGCGCTCATCGGGTCTGAGAAAGTTCGCGTAGGCAACGAAGCCCTCGACCTTCCACGACGCCGGAGCTGGCTGCTGGCGACGCCCGTTCTCGCGGTTGCCTTCGTTCCTCTTTTCGCCAACTGGCAATCAGCATCGCGTGCTGGACAGACCGACACGGCGGATTTCGCGGCAGATCTCCTCAATTCCGTCGAGCCGTACGGAATTCTGATCACCTCCGGCGACAACGACACCTTTCCGCTCTGGTACGCCCAGGAAGTTGAGGGGATTCGACGCGATGTGATAATCGCCTGCCTTTCGTTGCTCAACACCGACTGGTACACCCGCCAGTTGTTGCGGCGCCCCATCTACGAATACGATTCGCTGCACGGCCCGGCGATCTATCGGGGAAAGGTGTGGAAGAAGCCGAATGGTCCTCCGCTCAGGCTGACGATGAATCAGGCTGACGCGGTGCCACCGGTGATCGAGCTCAGCGCGGCGCAGACCTTTCGGAAGGAAGGCACAGATATCGTTGCCACGATCAACCCCCGCCCGCTTGGAGATTACAATGGCCTCGAGCGGGCCGATCTCTTCGTCCTGTACATGATCCGCGACGGATATCCAGAGCGCCCGTTCTTTTTCAGCCGCACGTCGGGCGGATACGCCGAGGAGATGGGGTTTGCGCCGTACACCGTGACAATCGGCCTCGCGCGAAAGCTTGTCCCGCACATCCCCAAAGCGGGTGATGGAATCGTATCCCTTGG
>DHJO01000140.1:36038-48983 GCA_002404375.1 Gemmatimonadales bacterium UBA4718
GGAGGGTTGGCAGAACGGCTATTGCACCAGTCTTGAAAACTGGCGCCCGCAAGGGCTTGGGGGTTCGAATCCCTCACCCTCCGTCGATTACCTAGAGCGCCGCTCCGAAGAGTTTACTGGCCCTGGACCTTCGGTGCGGGTCCGAGCCGCGCCAGCCTCGCTTTCATCGTGGCAAATCCGGAGTCGTTGGATTGGAGGCCATTGAGCTCAGACGCCGGCACCTGGCTCAACATCCGCTGGATGTCAGCAAGACGGTCCTGCGTGCCCGGGTGGTCGGCGAACCACCCGGCAGTGGCACCGCCACCGCCTGATGACTGCTCCTCCGCCAGAAGCTTCTGGAAGAACGTGTACATTCCGCGCGGACTGATTCCGGCGCGCATCACGTTGTTGAAGCCCCCTTCATCGGCCTGAATTTCGTCAGTGCGGCTGAACTTCGCGAAAACCGCAGTACCGCCAATATTGATCGCCGCCTGGGCGGCGCCGCTTTGGCACGCTCCAGTGAGTGCGCAGAGTATCCCAACTCCAACGTTTGCGCCTTGGGCGTTCTCCATCTGCTTGACTGAATGGCGCCTGACCACGTGCTCGATCTCATGCCCGACAACCCCCGCAACCTCCGACATGTTGCTGGCACGCTCCAATACGCCGCGATTGATGTAGATGAAGCCACCGGGCAGCGCGAAGGCGTTGACCATGTCCGAATTCACGACCTGGAACTGCCACTGCAGATCGGCCCGTGACGTCCTGCTCGCGATCCGCTGACCCAGCGCGTTGACATAGTTCTCGATCACGGCGTCCTGCACCATTGGTAGTTGCGCGCTTACCTGCTGCGCCTCCTGCTGCCCCATTTGCACTTCCTGTTGGGTAGAGACTCCACAGGCGGCGAGCAGTACCATTGCGCCGATCGTGATTGGGATATTCCGCATCGACAGAGCCCTCAAAGTTTGTGTGTGGGTCGCCGGTCGCGCTTTCAGCGCAGCGCTATGAATGGCAGGAAGCAGACCAAGTGGCGCCGGGCCGCAAGAGAGCACGAACTCGCGTGGCTGGCCGGCGCGATACGTTCGCGCCGGCCCTGACCCAGGCGATCTATCTGGCAACTACGATCGTCCGTTTTACGTCCGTGAAAACGGTAAACTGCGTTCCCGCCGGGATGACGGCCGAAAGTCCCTTCTTGGTTGCACCGATCCCCAACGTGAGAACGCCAAGGGCTGCGGCTTGGCCTTGCCTGTTCTTTCCTACCACTTTCGCGGTGCCGCGCAGCGGGATTCTGGTACTATCGACCGCTCGCACCGACGTGACCTGGACCGTCACCGTCCCAGGATTTCCGCCAGCGCTGCGGCGGGCAACGTGCGCCACCGTGCCTCGCACGGTTGTCCCCGATGATATCAGGACGTGGCCGAACTCCGAATAATCCGAGGTAAGGTGAAACGACACCCGCTGCCCTTGGTTTACCGAGGCGCTCGAAAGGTCCTCGTCGATTGCCACAGTAAGAGGGGTACCCGCCGGAATGACTACAGGCATTTGGGTTCGCGAGTTGGCGGCTGCGGCCGCACGCTCGTCTGCCTGCGTCGATTGAGCCGCGAGCGGAACGGCCGTAAGCGTCGCCGCCAACAGCGTGATCAAGCGATATGAACATTTCATGACTACTCTCCGAAAAAGTTGCGGCCGCTGAATCGCCGACCGCACTGTTTGATAGTCAAGGACAATGCCATCATTTGGCGGTGCTTTACTGGCGGAGGCCTGCTTCTCCCGATCAATTTCCCCTAACCAATAGCCCCAGCCCACATGGCCGACTTCACCAAAGAATGGATCGAGCACCTCAAGGGACAGATTGCGGGCCGCTTGAACATCGTCGAGGACAAGATGGACCCGCAAACCTACGATCAGCTCGTGACCGACCTCGCCTGGTTCGCGTTCCGCTTCGCTCGCGACCCCGACACAAAAATGAGAAAAATCTTCCGATGAGCTGACTGCCGCGGCACTAGATTCGCCGTAGAGCCGGTGCTGCGGCAATAACCAAAGGCTGGGAGCGCCAATGGCTAAATGCGAGGTCTGCGGAAACGACTACGATAAATCGTTCAGTGTCACGATGAAGGGTAAGTCCCATACCTTCGACTCATTCGAATGCGCAATACACGCGCTGGCGCCCAAGTGCTCCCACTGCGGCTGCAAAATCATCGGTCACGGGGTCGAGAGCAGCGGCACTTTCTTTTGTTGCGCGAATTGCGCCAGCATGTCGGGCGTCAAGGGACTCGAAGACCGTATCTAGCACGGGAGGCAATATCGTTGTGAAATGGAAGAGCCGACGAGACCCGCGCGGGAAGATCGGGGACGAGCGCGTGCGCACCAAGTTCGCCTGGCTCCCCGTCGAAGCGGATGATGGTTACACCTACTGGCTGACTCCGGTGGTCGTCCGCGAAAAGCTGCTGCCGAAAGTGACGCGCGGCGGATTCGAGGACGACGAGCAGGAATGGGAGGTCGTCGAAGCCAAGCCGGTTGCCGGCGGGAAGAAAAGAAGCCGCAAGAAGTAGCTCCTTGCACCCCACGATCGATCTCAACGCGGACCTGGGTGAAGGCTTCGGGCACTCCCGCTCGTCGGAGGACGAAGCATTGCTCGACCTCGTGTCGTCCGCCAACATCGCCTGCGGATTCCACGCTGGTGATGCAACGACAATGCGCGACACCGTAAGAGCAGCCGCATCGCGCGGCGTCGCGATCGGCGCGCATCCGTCCTACCCGGATATTCCCGGCTTTGGCCGCAGAGAGCTCGGTCTCTCTCCAAGAGAGATCCGATTTCATGTCTCCTACCAGCTTCGCGCATTCCGCGATATATGCAGCGCCGAGAATGCAAAGCTCTCGTACGTGAAGGCACACGGCGCGCTGTACAATCGCGCGGCAAAGGACTCCTCCGCCGCCGTTGCCATCGTGCAGGCGATCTGCGACGTGGATCCCTCCCTGATGCTACTCGGCCTCGCTGGAAGCGAAATGGCGCGAGCTGCCCAGCGCGGAAGACTCGGCTTCGCCGCCGAAGCATTCGCCGATCGAGCGTACAAGGCTGATGGCTCACTCGTCCCGCGCAAGGAGCCTGGCGCGGTTATCCACGATGTGCAGACCGCCGTCAAACGCGCGATCACGGTCGTCAAATCGAGCACCGTGACCGCCGACGACGGCACGACGCTCGGGGTCGTCGCACAATCGCTTTGCGTTCACGGTGACAATCCCGACGCCCTCCCGATGCTGCGCGAGCTGAGGGCGACACTCGAGAGCTCCGGCGTCAGGATCGCGCCCTTCGCCGCTTGAGTCGAACCCAGTTGCGGGCAGTGCCGCTCGGTGATTCCGCGATCACGATCGTGCTTGGAGCGGAGCGCAGTACAGAGCTCCTCAACCGGGTGCACGCTACGGCGGCAGCGCTGGGTGCGGAAAGACTCGCCGAAGTGCAGGACATTGTGCCCGCCTATCTTGGCGTCGCCGTTTTCTACGACTCACTCCAGGCGTCCTTTAGCGACGTAGCGGCGAAGCTCCTCGCCATCTGCGACCGACGGACTGCATTGATCGCTGACTCGGACAAAATCCGCGAGCACGAGATTTCGGTCACTTACGACGGCGCTGATCTCGCGCAGGTTTCCGCCTCGACCGGACTGTCTGTCGATGAGGTCATTGCACGCCACAGCAGTCGCCTTTACTCGGTCGATCTTCTCGGATTCGTTCCCGGCTTCGCCTATCTGAGCGAGCTCGACTCGGCGCTCCAACTGCCCCGCCGGTCGCAGCCGCGACCTCGAGTTCCGGCAGGAAGCGTCGCCATCGCCGGTGCGCAGACGGCGGTGTATTCTCTTGATACTCCTGGTGGCTGGCACATCATCGGGCGCACGGACAGGGTGATGTTCGATCCGTCACGTGACCCGCCGGCACTCCTGAGCGCGGGCGACATGGTCCGATTCGTCCCCGCGCCGTGATAGCTATCACTCGCGCCCCGCCTTACCTCACCGTCCAGGACACTGGCCGGATGCATTCGCGCTCGTCCGGTGTCCCTCGCGGCGGAGCAATGGATGTGTTCGCGCTGCAGGCACTGAATGCGATCGTTGGAAATGCGCCCGCTTCCGCCGCTCTTGAATGGGCCCTCGGCGGTGGGACCCTGAGATTTCAAATCGATTGCGTTTTCGCGATTGGTGGCGCCCATGCTCGCGCAACGTTGATGGGCCGGGCCATGCCCTCATTCACGACCTGTCAGGCTCGGGCCGGTGATGAATTGACGGTGGAGCAGCTGACCGACGGCCGGTTTCTCTACATCGCGTTCGGCGGTGGTATCGACGTTCCCCAGATACTCGGCAGCCGTTCGACCTATCTGCCCGGACACTTCGGCGGCTACAACGGCCGGATGATAGCGCGCAACGATACTCTGTCGCTGGGACCCGCTCCGATTTCCCCGCCATCAGAAGGCTTCACCTGCCCTCCCGAGCTCCTTCCACGTTACGACTCGGCGGCCGTACGCATAACTCGCGGTCCACACGCGGATCTATTCGACGACGCCGCATGGCACACGCTCACCGAAACGGAATTCGCCGTTTCGACAGCCTCCGATCGCACCGGCTACAAGTTGAAGGGGAAGGCCGTGAGCGATGCGGCAGAAAATCTTCCGTCCGATGCGAGCTGCCAGGGCGCGATTCAGATCCCAGGCGATGGCACTCCCATTGTGCTGATGGCCGACGCGCCGACGGTCGGTGGCTATCCCAAGATCGCCGTAGTCGCCGAGGCGGATCTGCCAATTCTGGCTCAGCGATCACCGGGTCACACCGTCCGGTTCCAGTTGGTGACAATCGAGCAAAGCCAGCGCGCGCTCAAACGACGCGCATCCGACCTCTATACGATCGGTGCCACCGGCGCGGCTTCTGCATAGAAATTATGAATCGCCGCTCATCACGCGGCTCAACAACTGTCGGGGGGCTGTATCCATGGAAGAGAATAATCACGAAGAAACGCGTCCGAATACTGGGAGCGAGCAGACAAGCTTCGGGGGCCAGCTCAAGTCCACTGACGACAAGAGCACTGCTGCCGGCGAAGGGGGCGTAACCGATCGCGTGAAGAGCGTCGCATCGTCGGTGAAGGGCAAAGCGGCAGCGATACCATCGATGATCGCCGACGGACTCGAGGCAGGCGCCGAAGCACTTCGTCAACGACGGCCGTCGACAAGTGGAGCACAGGGGTCGGCACTGACGATCACGAACGATCCCAGCATTGCGGCTGTAACCGACACGCTCGCGACTGGAATGCAGTCGAGCGCGGAGTGGCTGAGGGATGCGGATCTCGAGAAACTGAAGCAGGGCGTCGAGAAGCAGGTGAAAGAGCATCCCGCCAGGTCGCTCCTCGTAGCACTTGGGGCAGGATACCTGATCGGGAAAGCGCTCCGCAGGTAATGAAGATGCTTACCACCGAGACAAGCCGCGGAGTGGGCCAGCTGCTCCGCGAAGTGGCGGAGGATGGCGCGCACCTCGCGCGGCAGGAGGTGCACCTGGCGCGCATCGAGTTCGCGCAGATCGCGCGCGATATCGGCAAGGGGACGGGTCTTACAGTTGCCGCGGCGATGCTGGGCCTCCTCACGGTGCAGATGCTCGTGTTCGGAATCGTCCTGCTGATGGGGGATGCGCTGTTCCGCGGGCACTACTGGATCGCTGCGTTCGTGCTCACCGCCATCCTTGGCGGAGCTGCATTCTTCCTTCTCAAACGCGGTACGTCGCTCCTTTCGCCGAAGAACATGAAGCCCGAGAAAACACTGGCAACGTTACGGAGACACAAGCATGCCTGAGACGACGACAGAAGTTCGTGCCGACATAGAGCAAACCCGCGAGCGGATGTCCGGCGCGATCGCCGAGCTCGAGCGGAAAGTGGCCGTCACGCAGAAAGTCAGGGATCATCCCTGGGCGGCGGTCGCCGTCGCATTCGGTGCAGGCGTCGCGTTGAGCGCCTCGAGAGCCGATGTGAGAGCGGCGCAGGTTACCTCACAAGCAACAAGGGATACCGGCAGCAAGCTCGGCGGCGCGCTGGACGGAGTCCTGGCCGCGCTGATCGCGGGCGCCGCGCAGGCGTTTCACTCCCGAATCGATGGGATGGTCGAGGATGTCGTGACTTCCATTCGTGGAGACTCGAGCGCGAGATCGATAACGCGTACTGACGGCCGACCCGCGCCGCCAATCAGGGCAGACTGAGCCCGACGGCGGTCGGCGCAATGATTTCTCTTGCGCTGATCGCCACCCTCTCATAAATCCGAGGTGCAAAAGAGCGGTACCCAATAGCTTCACCGCCCGGGAGCAACGCTGTCTACTCGGATCTCACTCACTGCTGGTGTTGTTTCGAGCCTAATGCTGCTCGTCCCAGCGGGGAGCGCGCATCCGCAGGCGGCAGCTCCTCCGCGGCAGCCTGCCACCAGACGCGTACCGTTTCGAGTCCCTTCTGAGGCGGAGCTCCGCGACAGTGCTTATCGCATATCGGCGCTGCGCGGGCGCGCGATTCTTCTCGCGACGCGGGACAGCCTGCCGCACAATGTCGGCAATTCCCTCCGATGCGCCAGCTGCCATCTCGACAACGGACTTCGCCCGAATGCCATGCCCTGGGTCGGCACCTACGCACGATTCCCGCAGTATCGAGCGCGCAGCGGAAAAGTCGATCTCATCGAGGATAGAATAAACGACTGCTTCGAGCGAAGCATGAACGGCAAAGCGCTGGCTCCGTCCGGGCGGGACATGAGAGATATCGTCGCGTATCTCGCGTTCTTGTCCAATGGGATTCCGGTCGGCGCGCAAATGGAAGGTCAGGGCCTAGCCCGCCTCCAACCTCTCAATGGTGATCTCAAACGCGGCATTGGGATATTTGTCTCCACCTGCACGCGATGTCACGGAGCTAACGGCCAGGGTACCGCGCTCGCACCACCACTCTGGGGAGCGCACTCCTACAACGTCGGCGCCGGTATGGGGAACATCATCACTGCCGCTTCATTCATACACGCACTCATGCCCATCGACCGCGCCCAGCGGCTAACAGAGCAGCAAGCGTTCGACGTAGCCACATACATCAACACGCGCCCGCGTCCCGATTTTCCCAGGAAGATCCACGATTGGCCCAAGGGCGGGAAACCAGCGGGTGCTGATTACCACGTTTCGAAGGAGGATTTGCACGACTGAATCATCCTACTTGTGACCTTTCTCAAACCGAACGGAAACCGCAGCGCGGTTGTTGGCTCGACTCTCTGTTAACATCGGACCGTATGGCGCGTCTCTCATGCTGAACGGTTGCGCGAATGCGCCCACCCAAAAAAAACCGAGCCTCGAGAGAGGAAGGAGATACAGATGTCCAAGGCGAAGATCGCGGCGTTCGTTGCCGCACTGGTTCTCGCAGCCAGCAGCACTGCGTCGGCTCAGGCCGCTAAGAACGTCGCGGCTCACCGTACCAGACCGCAGCTGGTCGCATGGTGCAGGAATCACCCGTCCGCGACTGGGGACTGCAAGGAAGCTCGCAGCGACACGCGCGGAATCCGCGCTGATAGAAAGGACGTCCGCACCGATCGCAGGGACCTGAAGGCTGATATCAAGGCCGGCGACAAGCAGGAAGCCAAGGCCGACAAGAAGGAGCTGAAGGCAGATCGGAAGGATATTCGCCAGGATCGGAAGGACAGACGTCAGGACGGTCGCGACGCGCGGAAAGACGCGCACCGATAGAGGGCTACATTGTTTTAACAAATAGAAAACCGGCGCTGGCTATCCAGCGCCGGTTTTTTTTCGCGCGGAGATCAGGCGCTTCGCTGTACCAGAGGATCGATGCTTTCTTCCTGGCACTTCCGGCAGGCGACAACGCCGCGAAACGTGCAGATGATGCAGATGAATGTTCCGCAATTTGTGCACGGGTAGCCTTCGGAGGCACGCTCCTCGTTCTGGCATGATCTGCAAATCATTGCGTCTCGTTCGCGTAGCGTCTGTGGCATGTCTCGATTTCTTTCGGGATCCTGGACAAGGACGGTCAGGAACGGCAGGAGTCCTGAATGTACATCAGGGGGCGCATTTCACAACGCGCTTCGCCGCCTGCAGCCACGTCGCCAATCGGTCCGGCCCGGCTTCGGCCCATCCAGGTGGAACCGGTGCGAGTCGTCTCTTCTCCCCTTCACCTTCGAAGCAGAGCCATCCGTTGCTGTATTCGCTGGCGACCGAGACCGAGTGCCGGAATGGACTTCTGCGGCGGTCCGGGGTCCGGCGGCGATCCGCCTCTCCCTCAAAGCCGCCGGTGGCGCCGTAAGATGCCCGCCGGTCGATCTTCCGTCTCTCAGCCGCTGCGGGGGTAACCAGCCACACCTCCCACCGCTTGCCAGTCGTATCGAGAAACGTCCGATAACTCATCGCCAGGTCCTCCGTCGCGGACTATGCGCCAAGGTCTGTGCTCACAACCTCTGCTTTGCAGGGCGGGTGCCAGAAATCCCCTTTTCGCGGCGGTTCTGTCGGTTATTCTCTGGCAAACGTACGTATCAGCGTGTATCCAGCTTCCTCCCCGCGTCGAGGTGGTCGAAGTTGAGCAGGGTGTTGAACACAAGGAAATAGCTGCCGATCGTTTCGCCGCGGTACATGGGGTTGTTGGCGAACAAAACCACGTGCCCCTTGCCCAGTGGCGCGTCGACCACCACCGGCCGCTGCGTGACATCGCTGCCATCGAGCAGGCCGGACGCGAGCAGATCTCGTTGATCGCTGAACCGGAGCACCACCCGTGGCCGCAGCGCCGGGGGAATGATGTTCAGCGGGTTTCGGAGCTGTTCGTCGGTGACCGGCGCTGCCTGCCACGGCTGCACCGGCTTCCGCTGCGGCACATCGTTGCGCGGGTCGAGGGCAAGTCTACCCTGAGGGACGTCGACATCTTCTGTCGTCCCGCGGCCCGTTGGTCGGGCGGTGGCGGAATCCGCGAAGCGCCCACCGCGCGTGCCCAGGACGTTGGTAACGCTGAAGCTCGAGCCATCGTCGCTGTACACGGCGAGGCTGTCGCGAAGCCCGTAGGCGATCGGACTCGCGTCGTCCACTAGTTTCGTGCGCAACAGGCTTCCCACTACGTGAAGCCGCGGTGGCTGATTTGTCGATACGCCGCTCGTCAACCCGAAGACCACCGCGAGATTGGCCGTGTTTTCGACTGTCACCAGCACACCGCCGCTCTTTACGAACGCAGCGAGGTTGTCGACTCCTTTCATACCGAGACCCGGACGTATGTCATCCGTCTCATCGATCCCGAGATTGGGTGTTAAGTCGGTTTTCTTCCACGGCATTGGATTCCGCCACATCGGCATTCCCGCGACGATCGACTGAGGACTACCGCCTCCCGGAGGAAAAAGAATCACATCGTACTTCGCATTCAGGTTCTGATCCCGGGCCACATCCTGAACGCTGATGTAGTTGTATGGGATGTGAAGGAAATCAAACGCCTGCCTCCACCAGCCTTCCGTCTGAGTGTTCAGCCAGGTGTGCATGATTGCCACGCGCGCAGCGCGCGCTGGATGCGCCGCCACGACCGGCGCTACTCCCAGGGCGTAGACTTTGAGGCCCAGCTCCGCCGACGCCTTGTCGAGATCTCCCGCCGCAACTCGGCGCACGATGAACGAGCCCCGCGCGAACTTGTGTCCCGCCGCCTCGAACGGCTGCTCGGCGATCTGAAAGTCGGCATCCTTGAGGCGATATCGCAGCGTTGCCAGAGCGTTATCCGCATTGTGGTCGATCGCGAAGATGGTCCCGCTGCCGACTACGCCGCCCGGAGCCTTGATCTCTCCGCTGACCGTTTCCATCGGAACAGCGAGAACCTTCGCATCCGTGATACGATATGATCGGACGGCGAAATTCTCCGGAAACGTCCAGCCGGTGTCGTCGTACGGAGTTCGCTGCGGGTCGCTTGGGCTCCAGTACTGATAATCGAGCAGCGCGTCGGCTATCCGCGAATACGGTTGGTCCATGCGGATGATGTAGCTGCCGGCTGGAAACTGCCGCGGCTCCATTCGGAGTACCGACAGCGGGAGAGTGTCGTACGGATTTATCGGCGGCGGAGCGTTGGCCGCTCTCAACATCTCGCTCGGCCGTGTGCTGTCAGCGGCTCGGGTCAGCTCTCGCGGACGCGTGCTGTCGGGAGCCCGTACAACGTCCCCTCGACGTGCGCTATCCGCCCGACGCGCGCTGTCGGGCAACGTGGGACGCGAGCGTGGAACAGGTGCCATAACGGTGAATGGAGCTGTCGCGCGCGATATCTCGACGTGCTGCTTCTGGAGAATCCGCAGCAGCTCCGCCTGCGCGCCGGGACGTCTCTCGTCGCCGGGCAGCACGTACGCAGCGGGACCTTCTGACCGGGCCTTCAGAATCGAGCGCTTGCTCTTTTGCCAGAAATTCTCGAGGAACTGCGCGCGGTTGTTGGCAAAGTAGCTGAGCGAGACGAGGAGGCCGGTCTGTTCGTAATTGTTGTTGTTGCGCAGCGACCACTTTACGCGCGGCAGCGGTGGGTCCTGCCTGTACCATGTACGCGCGGTTTCTGTGGGTAAGAGCGTGCGCTCGACCGTCTCGGCGGTTCCGCCATTTCCGAACGTCTCATAGAGGCGGCTGATTCCATTGTGCGTGGCCGCCATGAACATCAAATAGCCGGGGGACCACGTGTCGAAGTCGCCGTGGGTGAAGACACCCGGCATGCCGAGGCGCGTCATCTCCTGCACGTTGTTCCAGCCGAGCATCTGCCACTCGTTCGTGAGCAGCGGATCGAGCCACGCGTTGTACGGGCCGTCGCCAACGGTGTTGTCGTAGAGGTATGGAACCGATTCGTGCAGGTCGTGCAGCACCTGCGCTTTCCAGTCGAGATAAGTGTCGAGGACATTCTGCGACAACTTGAGCGTGAGCGCCATCGCATCGCGGTTGTTGTCGTGACCGACGTAGTGTCCCCAGTAGAGAAGCGGAGGGTAGGTGTCTCCCGGATGCGCCATGTGCCAGCGAAACACGTCGACTTCGCGATCACGTCCGTCCACTTCCACGATGGGAGTGATGAGCGTGATCAGATGGTCGCGGATGTTTCTGATGTACGGGCTCTCGTCAACGGCGAGGCGATACGCCAGCTCCATCAGGGCGGTCGGCGCCCCTGATTCCGGGGAGTGAATCGTGCCCGTGATGTAGTAGACTGGCGTCGCCTGGCTGGCGAGCCGCGCCGCTTCCGCATCGTCCATATTGATGCTGCGCGGATCAGCGAGCTTCGCCAGGTTTGCCCTGTTCTGCTCGAGATTCGCGAACAGTGACTCGGAGGCAACCGCGACGGCAATCATCTCTCTTCCTTCTTCGGTCCTGCCGATCGAATAGACCCGCACCCTCGGGCTCGCCTTGGCGAGCATCCGCATGTAGGTGTAGACCTCTTTCGAGTACGGCAGATTGTTGCGTGCGCCCGCTATGTCTCCGAGCACCGCTTTGGGAGTGGGCACCGTGGACGAAGCGGGCAGGTAGTCCACGAGCGGCGACAGGAAGAATGGCTCCGTCGTGTACTCCCGGATTTTACGCGTGTACTCTTCGTCGATTGGCTGATTCGGATCGCGCCCAGCGCGGGTGGCAGAGGGCGGGAGACCAACAGAGCTGATCGAGTGTGGGTCCGCTGCCTGCGCACGCAGCTGCGTGCACCAAGCGGTGATCAGGAACGAAAAGAAAAACGCGCGCGGGAGTGCTGACAATCTCATTTCCATACCTCAGTGGCCACCGTTAGGTTGCTCATGACGCCATCACTTGAGTTCGATCTTTCCGATCCGACTCGTGCCGCTCAAGGCTAGCCAGATGCGGCTTCGTGCGCTGTCGACTGACATGTTTCGAACGATGGAGCCCGGCGTGGGAATCTTGATCGTCTCCATTTGCCCCGACTTTCGATCGAACGCCACGATCGTTCCGGAGCGTGCTTCATCGTAGAAGATGCGTCCGTCAGGAGCGATCGCGATGCCATAAGGAGCCGAGCTGGCGCCTCCCGGCGATAGCCATTCCTTGAATGAGCCGGTCCTCGGGTTGTAGGAGCCGAGATAGCCCCGCGCGAAATCGCTGTACCACACCATCCCAGATTCGTCGACGGCGAGTCGCCTGGGGCGCGCTCCACTTTGGGGAAGAGTGATTTCCCGAAGCGCCCCGGTCTCCGCGTCGATCCGTCCCAGTTTGTTGGTTCCAAACAATGCGACCCATATCGACCCATCGGGTGCGTTGACCATACCGTACGGAAGCGCACCCCTAGTTGGCACGGTCCACACTTTCGCGACATGCGTCTTCGGGTCGAACCTGCCGTAGGTGTTGCCCTGTTGCACTGTGAACCAGACCATTCCTTTGCGGATCAGCGGCGTGTGCGGGTCGCGCGCCCCCGCGGGCAGCGCAAACTCTTCGATGCGTCCGGTCCGGGGATCGAGGCGTCCAAGCTTGCTGATCCGCTGTGCCGTGTACCACACGCCGCCGTCCGGAGCGACGACGATTCCGTGCGGTGCTGACGCGGGCGTTGGCGTCGGGTAATCGGTGATCTTTCCGGTATTCGGATCCAGCCGCCCGATGAAGCTATTCGACTGATCCGTGTACCAGACGATTCCGTCAGCGCCGACCGCCGGGTCGTGCGGGAAGGCCTGGCCACGCGGGATCTGATACTCAACGACTGCGAGCGGAGACGCGACGGCGGCGATTAAGCCGAGCGCGGGAAGCAGCTTAGTGAGGCCGCGAGTGTTCCGGAAAATCATTTCACCCTCCAGCAATGCGTTCTCCAAATTGATGCACGCGCGCAAAGGATTCCGCCAGCATCGGAGGGTTGTAGAAGTCTCTCGGCGCCAATAACTTCCGAAACTCTCCCGGAGAGATGGCCGAGAGGCTGAAGGCACCGGTTTGCTAAACCGGCATACGTGGAAACGCGTATCGAGGGTTCGAATCCCTCTCTCTCCGCTCGGCGGGTCCGCGCATC
>DHJO01000140.1:49104-49523 GCA_002404375.1 Gemmatimonadales bacterium UBA4718
CGCATCGAAGACACCGACAAGGCGCGCAGCACCGAGGAGAGCACTCGCGCGATCTTCGAGGGGCTGGAGTGGCTCGGACTCAACTGGGACGCCGGCGTCGTATACCAGGGGGCAAACCTCGCAAGACATCAGGCCGATGCGCGCAGGTTGCTGGAGACGGGCGCCGCTTATCGTTGTTTCTGCACACCGGCCGAGCTCGACGAGCGTCGGCGCGAAGCCGAGTCGCGCAAAGAGGCGTTCAAGTACGATCGGCGTTGTGATCGCCTCCCCCGCGAAGAGGTGGAGCGCAGAGTCGCCGCCGGAGAGCCGTACGTCGTTCGCTTCCGAGTTCCCGAGGGCACCACCGAGTGGAATGATCTCGTACACGAGAGAATCGCTTTCCCGAACAAGGACATCGAGGATTTCGTCATCCTTCGCTC
>DHJO01000140.1:49705-49875 GCA_002404375.1 Gemmatimonadales bacterium UBA4718
GACGATCATATCTCGAACACACCGAAGCAGATACTGCTCTACCGCGCGCTCGGCGCTCCCCTCCCGACCTTCGCGCATCTACCGATGATCCATGGGCTCGATGGCAAAAAATTGAGCAAGCGCCATGGTGCGACGGCCGTGGGAGATTACCAGCATTACGGACTTCTTCC
>DHJO01000028.1:0-843 GCA_002404375.1 Gemmatimonadales bacterium UBA4718
AGCTCTATGTACACGATGTCGCCGAGCTCGCCCTGAGCGTAATCGGTGATGCCGATCTCGACCGGGTCACCGGCCCCCTTTCCTTTGCGGACGTACTCGTGCTCTTCGGTGTAGAGGAGATCGCCGGGAATGTTCGCCACTTCTGCTCCGCTGTGATCCGTGATTGCTCGCCGGCGAGGTTCGGACGCCGGGCGCGAAGTCTATCGGCGCTCTAAATGGGAGTCAAGAAACGCGAGCTTCGCTCTGCGTCTCTACGTAAGCGTTCGCGGCTTTCCCTGCGAGTGGGTTCGTGCGTTGAGCATCTCGCTGAAGGGAGCTCCATAGCGCATTGACATCGCGCTCGAGATCCTGGAGTGAGCCGCTGTTCTCGATCACGTAATCGGCGCGGGCGCGCTTGAGCTCGGCGGGCATCTGCGAGGCAATCATGTTCATCGCGTCCGTCGCCTCCATGCCCCGAGTCGCAACCATGCGTTCGAGTCTCACGGGACGCGGGGCATCGACGAGAACTATCGCGTCGAATTCCTCGACGATATTTCTCTCGAACAGCAAGGGAATGACGCAGACGACGATCGGATCACCGCGCTCCCTCGCCTGGGCGATCTCCCGGTCGCGAAGTCGCGTTACTCCCGGGTGCACGATTCGATTGAGCGCATCCAGCTCGCTCTGATCCGCGAACACAATCTGGCGAAGCGCGGCGCGGTCGAGGCTTCCATCTTCCTTCAGGACGTCCTTGCCCCAGCGCTTTACGATGTCCCTCAGAGCCTGCGTGTCGGGTTGGACGGCTTCGCGCGCAAGAAGATCCGCATCGATCACTGTCGCGCCGCGATCGGCGAGCATTCTCGC
>DHJO01000028.1:1030-5505 GCA_002404375.1 Gemmatimonadales bacterium UBA4718
TGGCGCGCAGCCCGAGCGGGCAAGATAGGAAGTTCTCCCACACCTGTCACGCGTAAACTGCTGCTTGCGACGGCAGCTCTACTGCTGAGCTTGCTACAGCAGCGGTACCTGGGCTGCGTCGCCGGCGGGAACTGTATGGCACATTCTGCACCGCGCCTCGTAGGACTCCGTCCCTCCCACCATGATTTGGGGCGAATTATAGGGGGCGGGACGGCCGCCGATGAGCCGCTGGTTGCGACTGGCTGGACCACCGCAGAGCACGCAGATCGCATGGAGCTTGTCGACCACCTCCGCGATCGCCATCAGGTCGGGCATCGCGCCAAACGGCTCCCCGCGGAAGTCAGTGTCTGTTCCCGCGACAATCACGCGCCGCCCCCTGCCCGCTAGGGAAGTCACCAGTGGGACGATCCCCTGATCCATGAACTGCGCTTCGTCGATCGCGATCACGTGGGCCATCGGGTCGATCTGCTGAGCGATTTGCGCGGCCGAATCAGCGGGAATTGCCTCGACGGTGCGCCCGTCGTGGCTGGAAACCGTATAGATGCCGGCATAACGGGCGTCGAGGTGGGACTTGAACACCTGCACTCGTTTCCGCGCGATAATCGCCCGTCGCACCCGCCGGATGAGCTCCTCGCTCTTGCCGCTGAACATCACGCCGGCAATGACTTCGATCCATCCACCGGCCTGGTGGAATGGTCCGCTCGGTCCGCTCACGACCGGTCGCGATCTCTACGGGGAGGACCTCCGCGGCTCGATCTGTCCGGTGGTCCACCGCGACGGGGGGCACCCGGCCGGCCTCTTGGCGGCGCGCCGCGATCACGCGGTCCGCGCTCGGGACGATCGCCTCTGGGGCTCGCAGACCGCTCTCTTTCCTCCTTGTCGCGCTCCCCACGCACCACCACTCGACGGCCGCGGATCATCGCGCCGTTGACTCTGGCGATGACGCTGGCCGCATCGGCTTCGGCGACTTCAACCAGAGCATGGCTCTCGCGCAGGTCGATCTTGCCAACGTGGTCGCCAGGAATTCCGCCTTCGCCGGCAATCGCGCCCATGAGATCGCCGACCTTCACGCCATCCCGCGTTCCGACGGTCATGAAAAGACGCGTCATCCCGCCCGTCGCGGCCTGGGATCGATCGCCGTCCGTCGGTCTCGGCCGCGCGACTGGGGGAGCGTTCTCAGCTGCCGCGCGTCGCTGGGCACGCTCGCGCTCGAGTAAGTAAAGCGCGGCGGCAGCGAGCTCCGAGGCATCGAACTCTTCGAGCAGCGGCTCGAGGGAGATGATCTCGCGCGGAGGGACTCCGCGGTCAAGCACAGTCCTCAGCTCCTGTCGGACCGCTGCTTCGCGATCATGCGCTCTGCGCTCTGGCCCGGTGAGATTGAGAGGCGCCAGCCGTCCGCCTGTCAGCTCCCTGAGCCAGGCGATCTCTCCGGGTCTCGCCAAAACCACGACCTGAACCGGCTTGGCCTGAGCAGCCCGTTGGAGCTCCGCGGGAGTAACCGGAGGCTGATAGAAAATCACCGCGTGCGCCGGGGCTCCGAAATCGGTTTGCGTTACGCGAACGTTCGGGTCGTCGTGGTGATAGCCGAGCGTGCGGAGAGTTTGCTTGGCGCTTTCGACCGTCGGAGCGTCACGGGCCACTATTACGGCTGAAGGCGGGTTGAGGTCATCGAGCAACCGTCTGAGCGCGGCTGGTCGGGCGCTGGCGCTAACGGTGATGTGCCTGACGATCGGTAGCTCGTAGTTTTCCGGCATCTGCGGCGCCTCGACCTCCGCGGCACCTACCTGCCTCGCTCGGCGAGCATATCGCTCGACCAGGTTCTCGATCGTCGGAGTGACTTTGCGCACGACGATGATTCGACTCGCATCGCCGAGCTCGCTGAGCAGCGCCTCGAGAGCGGCGACCGACTCGGGGCCTTCATCGAGTATGTCGTCGGCCCAGGCCAGGACGACTGCTTTCACGGAATCGACCTTGAGAAGCGAAGCACGGACGAGGCCGCCGAGCTCTGACGCGCTCCCGGCAACAGCGAGCGCGGGACGCGTTTTGAAAATCCGGGCGGCGCGCAATGCGTTAGTGATGGGAACGACTTCGATTCCCGCCGGACCAGTAAGGCGCAGCACGGTCTCGGAGACGGTCAGGGCCGTCTCCGCATCACGAGTCACGACCACCACTTGCGTGGCTCCGGCAGCCGGATCGATGCGCGCCAGGGCCGGAGTCAGAAATTCCGCAATCGACTCGGTCGTATGCGGAAGGGTATAAACCAGATTCTGGGGGCGGCCGACCTGTCCGGAAGCCCGCTCTCCGACTTCCTCCGATTCCAACATCCTAAACCTCTATTTTGCAACGTGGCGGAGTGTCTGCCGCGCCGGTATCGTTATATGTCTCACCTCTCGCGGCGACGCCGCTCACCAAAGATAGCAGCATCGGGGTCCCCATGATTACCGCCATCGTATTGATCAAGGCCGAGCCGAAGCAAATCGCCAAGTGCGCGACGAAGCTGGCGGGTATAGATGGCGTTTCGCAGGTCTATTCCGTCTCGGGCGAGTGGGACCTCGTCGCAATGATAGAAGTCGCGGAGCACGAAGCGATTGCGCGCATTGTGACCGAGGAGGTCACGGTAGTTCCCGGCATCAAATCGACCCACACGCTCACCGCATTCCGCGCCTACTCGAAGAAGGACCTCGAGCAGGCGTGGGACATCGGGCTGGAGTAGCTGCCGGTGCTGGCGAGCAGCTCCGGCCCGGACGCGGCAAGCCGGGCCGCGCTTCGATTGCTGATGCGGCGCCTTCCGGGCGTGAGTGTGATCGATGGCGCCGCTTCGGTCGAGCCGCTCGGCGCGAGCGATCTGCCAACGCTGCGCGCCGCAACCGTTATCGAGGGAACCGCACTGCGCGCGGTGCGGGTTCCCGATTTCTCGCCCGAGGCGAAGTCGGGATTCGGAGCGTTCCTCGACGGGACGCAAAAGGTGCAGATCGTCGCACACCATCGCGGAATGCCGATCGTAATCGGTACCGTGTCGGCAGCCGTGCGGGTTCGGGTCGATCGCCGCATGACGACTTGGGGACATCAGCCGCCACGGGTGGAACGGAAGATCTACCTACCCTTACGTTTTCTGCCCGTGCTCACAGAGTTGGGGGACGATCTGGCTCAGGCGAGCTGGCAAATCGTGGACACATCGACGGCGGACAAAAGCGGCGAGTACCCGAGCCAGCATCCGGCCGTCCTGCTCGAGCGCGCAACGCGCGCGGTCGATCAGCAGCGCGAACTGCTTGAGGACCGGCTGGCGGAAGCGTGGTGCGGACAGGGGGCGACTCCGATTTTCATAGATGGCGGCATCAGCAGAAGCGCGAACGTTGCATCGTCGACGCTCGCGGTTGGCGTGATAAAGAGTCATCGCACGCTCTACGTCGAGGGAGATGCGCTCCGGATCGTGCTCGGGCTTCGGAAAGGCGAGCGATCTTCGGTGTTTCGCGTGTCACCTCGGTCGCGCAATTCCGTGATGAGCTGGTATCTCCGGCTGCGCGCCGGCGAAGGCCGTGACCCACTGTGGGGATTGGTCCGCGTGGAGGTGGCTGAACGCGACCGATCGTCGGACCGTGCCAATGAGATATCGAGATGGATCATGGCGGAGATGACTCCGCTTTCACTTCCCGACGGACGGTGGGACAAGATGGCATATGGCGTGAGGGACTGCGAAGAATTCCTGAGAGCCATTTCATGAGCGACGCACTGGGACGCGTAGTCGCGACGGAGCGAAAGCCCAACACCCCACACGAATTTCATTTCTGGACAGCGATCAACTCACCCGTCGGCATCGGAACAATAGTTCGTGTAGATGGAGCGCAGCCGATGGATGGGCAGGTTCCGCACATCTATGGGATCGTCGTCGAGGGATTCAGCTACACGGATCTGCAGTCGCCAATGCACGACGTGCTTGGCCACGATGGATCGCCGACCCTGGCCGGTTTCGCGTCGACGGAGAGAGCGGAGATCCGGCTCTACACGGCGGCGGTGCTGCGGCAGATTCCGGAGGAGCCACTTCAGCCCGTGCCGATGGGACAGGTTTTCCTGGCCGAGGAAGCGGACGTGCACGTCGCGCTCCGGATGGACAGCTATCTGAAGGAGGGAGCCAACACCGGAATTCCGGTGGGGGTGTATCGCGCGGGAGGGACCGACGCGGTGATCTACCTCGACGCGGATTTTCTACTCGGGCCCGAGGCGGCGCATCTCAACATCACGGGCGTGTCGGGACTTGCGACCAAGACGAGCGCGGTCGAGTGGCTGCTCGCATCACTCTTCACGCATTTCCCCGAGGAGAAGGGATCGATCGCCGCCGTTTGCTTCAACGTCAAAGGACCGGACCTCTGCTACCTCGACCAACCGGGCAAGGTCGAGACGACCGACGAAGCGCTCTACGAGAAGCTGGGCGTGGAGCCTAAGCCGTTTCAGAAGGTCGAGTACTTCGCACCCTACAC
>DHJO01000028.1:5512-9011 GCA_002404375.1 Gemmatimonadales bacterium UBA4718
GATGACATTGATGCGAAGGCAGATGCGCTGATCGACTTCATCACGGAGAACGTCGTCGACAAGGAGTTCCCATCCGACGGTATTCTCCAGAAAAATCATCAGGTTCAGTCGTTCGCTGAGCTCGATGCCTGGTTCCGGGACGTACTTCAGGGGTTGGAGAAAAAGAACGGCGAGAGCTGGCGCACGCACCACGTCGCTACGATCCGAAAGGTTCGGAACCGGTTGTCCAACATCTCCACCCGGTGTGCAGGCCTGGTAACCGATTCAGGAGCAGTGAGCGACCTTCCGTTCGGGAGCTTTGTCGACAAGACGGTGTACGTAGTGGACGTCGCAAACCTAGAGGAAGATGCGCAGGATCTCATCTTCGCCCGCATCGTTTCCAAGCTGCGCGAGCACCTGGAGCGGAGGGATCTCGGCGTCAAGCACCTCGTGGTGTTCGTCGACGAGCTCAACAAGTACGCGCCGGGGGATGGACCGGAGACCTATGTCAGGAAGATGCTGCTCGATATTGCGGAGCGAGGGCGCTACCTCGGCCTGGTGCTCTTCAGCGCACAGCAATTTCGGTCGCAGGTGCACCGTCGCGTCGTCGGTAACTCCGGGACAGCTCTATTCGGAAGAATGGATCCGGACGAGCTCTCGACACCGGGTTACGCCGTGCTGAGCCCGGCGACGAGAACCAAGCTTGCGACACTGGAAAAGGGACAGTTGATGATTCGCCATCCACATTTCACGCAACCGATTTTCGTGCGCTTCCCGCGTCCGGCAGTGATGCAGGGGCGCGAGGGCTCGGAGCGCTATCCGCAGTCGAATGAGATTTCGCTCGAGGCGGCGATCCTTCGCGCGCTCAGGCCGCTCGATCCGACGATTACGCTGCCCTGGGTTCAGGAGATCACGGCGCTATATACCGAGCAGGAAGTGATTCGCGCGCGCAACGCGACGCTTCTCGCCCGGCCCAATGACGTAAAGGCTTACTTCAGCTCCCAGTTCCGGAAGATCATTCCCGCACAGCCGGCGCAGCGTCCGATGGCGGGCAGCATTCGCTCCGTGCCTGAGAATGATCCGTATGGATTTTAGGACCTCCCGCCTGCTTCTTCTCGCTTTGGTTTTTGTCGCGACACCAGCCCAGAGTCAGGCCGTACTCCTTCAGATCCGGCCCCACATCGGCGACACCCTTCGAATGCACCTGTCGCAGACAGTGGAAATGACCGGCACTAAGCCAGGTGTACGGCACGATACCAGTTCGATGACGACATCAATCGAGGTATTCACGCGCGCGATCGCGGAGCAGTACACCTCCGGGGGCACTCTGATGCAGACCATCACCGACTCCGTCGCGATGACTCCTGCGTCCCTGGCTTCGCTCGAGGACCTCAAGCGCCGGGCGATGCAGTCGAAACCGGTGTGGCTGCGCGTGTCGACCGATGGCGGGATGGAAATGGTGGACGACGGTGACCCCAACAGCGAGCTGCGCCATATCTTCGGCGAGATGCCGGCGGTGCTCTCACGCAATCCCGTAGCCATCGGCGAGAAGTGGACGAGGGAAATGCAGATACCGCTCAGCAGCGAGCCGGGTGCCGTCGGCTCGGTACGCGCAACGTTCCGGCTGGACTCGCTGGGAAGAAACGGAGACATCGCTTACATCTCCATGCGCGGAACGATGTCGCGAATCAACACCGCGGGCGCCGCCCCGGCGGGACCGGGTTATGGCACGTCGGGCCAGCTCGCGGGAACGATTCAGATCGATCGTCGGCTCGGCTGGATTACTGACTCGAGGAGCAGCATCATCGTGCGGTCGACCATCGAGTCTGCTCCGGACCGACGAGGGGATCCAAAGGGGGCGCCAATGCAGGTGCGGACGAAAATCACCCAGTGGATACGGGCAATGCGAGCACGATGAGACTGGTTCACCTTTCCGACATACATCTTGGGTTCCGGCAGTACCAGCGGCAGACGCCGACCGGAATCAATCAACGGGAGGCCGACATCGCGACGTCGCTGCGTCGGGTGATCGACACCGTGATCGAGCTGCGTCCCGATGTCGTTCTCATCGCGGGCGATGTCTTTCACACCGTTCGCCCCACGAATCCCGCGATCCTCCACGCATTCCTCCAGTTTTCGCGGCTGATGCAAATGCTTCCCGACACGACAGTGGTGATGGTCGCCGGGAATCATGACACGCCCCGCACCGCGGAGACCGGTTGCATCCTTCATTTGTTCAAGCCACTTGGTATCAACGTCGTAGACGCGGAGGCGAAGCGCATCCCGGTCGACCGGCACGACCTGATGATTCTGGCCGTTCCGGACATGCAGGGTAAGCGGCCTCTGCTCGAGCCGGACCCGACCGCGAAGTACAACATCCTCCTTCTGCACGGAGAGATCGAAGGTGTGCTGCCTAATTATGGACGCGAGCTCGATCGCTCGCCCATGGAGATCACTAAGGAAGAGCTGGCCGCCGACAAATGGGATTACGTCGCGCTCGGACACTATCACGTCTATCGCTCCGTGGCGCCCAACGCTTTTTACTCCGGATCGCTCGACTACACCAGCACCAATCCGTGGGGAGAGCTGGCCGAGGAGCGAGAAGCACGGATCGCCGGCAAGGGGATCATCGAGTACGATCTGGCCAACAAGACGCACCGGTTCCATCCGATACCGCCGTCGCGGCCATGGGTGGATCTCGCGCCGCTCTCCGGCTCCGGACTTTCTCCGTCTGCTCTTGACGATGCGATCCGTGACGCGCTGGAACGGTGCGATGGCGGAATCGACGAAAAGATCGTGCGGCTGGTCGTGCGCGACGTGCCGCGGCACATCCTACGCGAGCTGGATCACAAGGCGATCCGCGACTACAAGCGGAAGGCGCTGCATTTTCATCTCGATACCCGGCGCCCGGAGATCGTGCGGCCAGAAAAAGGGCAGGCAGCGCCGGGTCGGCGCGCATCGCTTGCCGACACGGTTCGAGACAAGCTGCGCTCCCGCGTGCTGACCGAGAACATCAATCGCGAAGCTCTCGTCGAGCTGGGCCTCCACTACCTGCGTGAAGCAGACGCTGTCGCCGGTCCGACCGGAGAAGAGGAAGCGACTGCGTGAGACTGAATAGCCTCAGCCTCACCAACTTCCGGCAGCACGTCCGGACCGAGATCAACTTCGACACTGGTCTCACGGGCATAATCGGCCCGAACGGCGCCGGCAAGACGACGATTCTCGAGGCAATCGCCTGGGCGCTCTACGGAAATCAGGCGATTCGCGGCAATCGCGATTCGATCCGCTTCATGGGCGCGGGCGCCCGCGCGCCGGTCGAAGTGCGGCTGGACTTCGAGCTTGGATCGCACAGGTATCGCGTCGTTCGCGGGCTCACCAGCGCCGAGCTCTATCTGGATGGCGCCGAGACCCCGATAGCCAACTCGATTTCCGGTGTGACTGAGCTTCTGCAGCACCGTCTCGGGATGTCGCTCGCGGAATTCTTCCACACGTACTTTACCGGGCAGAAGGAGCTCAGCGT
>DHJO01000028.1:9124-10908 GCA_002404375.1 Gemmatimonadales bacterium UBA4718
GAGAAGCTGCGCATCGCGCAGGAGCTCACGCGCGAGAAGCGAAATCGTGTACGAGCGTCGATCGAGGGAATGCACCGAGGCATGCCGGACCCCGAAGCTGTACTGCGCTCGCTCGCCGAGGCGGCGTCCCGAAAGTCAGACGCAGAAGGGCGCGCACATCAGGCCGCTCATCGCGGGGCGGTTCGGGCGCGGGAGATGATGGCGATTGAGCCGCGATGGGAGATGGTCCAGCGGCAGCGCGAGCAGTCCGCGCAACTGCTCACCCAGATCACCGTCGCGGAGGAGAAGGAAGCGGCGCTGCACCGCGACTCGGAGCGCGTCATCCGCGAGCTCGAGGGCGTGCACGCTGCGCGGGCGCAGCTCGACAATCTCCGCGAGAGCATCGAGCCGTTGTTCGCGCTGAACGTCGAGCTGCAGGCGCTCAACACGCTGTATCGCGAGGAAGGTCGGCGCAAGACGCTGCTCGAATCCGAGTCCGCTCTGCGCGAAGAAATCGCGAGACTGGAGGACCGCCACTCGAAGATCGAGCGCGCGCCCGCTCTCGAGGAAGAAGCGACGCTCGAGCTGGAGAAGAAGCGTTCCGAGCTGGAGGACGCTCAAGGACTCCTCGAGGCGCGTCGCACCGAATGGGTGCGGGACAGACAGGAAGCGCAAACCAAGCGTGAAGCGCTCCGCTCCCAGTACGTGGAGGTCAAGCTGCAGCGCGATCGCGTCGTCTCGCTCGGAGAGAACGGGGAATGTCCGACTTGCAGTCGGCCCCTGGGTGGAAGCCTGCACACCGTGGTGGAGCACCTCGACGAGCTGATGGACACCGTGAATGTCGACGGCAACTACTACAAGGCGCGCGTCGAGCAGCTCGAGCAGATGCCCGATGACGTGCGCGAGCTGGACGAGAGTCGCCGCGTGCTCATGCAGGAAGTGGGGACGCTCGAGCGAAGACTCGCCAAGGTACAGCTCGCCGTTCAGGAGCTTGGCACGATCGTGCGCGAGATCGCCGCCAAACAGCAGCGGCAGGTTCAGATGAAACGGGATCTCTCGCGAATCCCGCCGGGGTACGATCCGGCCCGCCACGCCGAGGTCATCGCGGAAGTCGATCGGCTGACGCCGATGGAAGCGGAGGTGGCCCGCTTCCAGGCCATGCTCGAGCGCGAGCCGCAGCTCAAGCTGGAGCAGACGCGGATTGCGCAGGAAATCATGCGCGTTCAATCCACGCTGGGCACCCTGCGCACCCGGCGCGCGCAGATCTCCTTCACGGAAAAGGATTTCAACGAGCTGAAGGCGGAGTTCGATCGCGTCCGCACCGAGCTGCAGGAGTCGAAAGTCGCGGCAGCTCGAGCGCAGGAACAGGTATCCAGCGCGACCGCGGCTCTCGCCGCCGCGCAGGGAGCGGCAGAGGATTTGAAGAGAAAAGTTGCTGAGCTTGACGTGCTGCAGGACGACCGGCGCATACACGACGAGCTGGACCGCGCTTTTTCCGATCTGCGCACGGATCTCAACTTTCAGTTGCGTCCGGAGCTGTCGGAGCTGGCGAGCGCGTTTCTGAGCGAGCTGACCGATGCACGTTATACCGAGCTGGAGCTGGACGATCAGTACAACATCGTGATTCTGGAGGACGGTGTTCCGAAGCCTGTGCTTTCCGGTGGGGAGGAGGATCTGGCGAATCTCGTGCTGCGTCTGGCCATCTCACAGATGATCGCCGAGCGCGCGGGTCAGAGCTTCTCGCTGCTCATTCTCGACGAGGTATTCGGGTCGCTCGACGAGGCCCGCCAGTTCAACGTCGTCGA
>DHJO01000032.1:0-12213 GCA_002404375.1 Gemmatimonadales bacterium UBA4718
AGAGCAGGAGGTAGCGCCTCGAAGCCCACGATGGCGCGAGGATGACGCGTGCCTATTGGAGTCGAACGTCTGTCGCGGCTTCCTTCTTCCGCGCGAGAAGAACGTCAGGCGTCCAGTGGTCACGCTGGAGCGATTCAACGCAGTGCGTGCAAAACCGGACCAAGTGATGATGAGTGTTGGTCGTGGCGAGAACCGCCGAGAAGTGCCGTCCTATTTGCCGGAGCTGCTCGCCTCCGCCGGGGTATGGGGTCTTACCTTTCCCACCGTGAACCTCCTCTCCAAAAGAGTGAAGTGTCCCACGAAACCGGGTCAACTCCACTACCTTTGATTTCTCCTCAACGAGTGAGTCGATAATGGCGAAGACTTTCATGCAAATGGCCTCAGAGGCGATGGCAGAAGTGCCGGCAGTCACCGCCCAGGAGGCACAGCAGCGGCTGCAGCAGAAGCCAAACCCTCTGTTAATCGATGTCCGCGACCGCGCCCGGATTGGCGCGACTGGCATAGCAGCAGGCGCAGTTCCAATCTCGTCAGGAACCCTGCCCGTTGGCGCCGATCAGGAACTCCCGGAAGAATTTCGCGACCCGCGACTGCAGGATCGTTCCCGCCCGGTGATGACCATCTGCGATCTGGGACCGATGTCGGCGATGAGTGCCAAGACACTGAAGGACATGGGGTTTGCAGATGTGGCGTATGTGAAGGGCGGCACCCAGGCTTGGAAGGACGCTGGGCTTCCCATCGAAGAGCTCCGCGCGGACTAGACGCCGCTAAGGTGAGCCTTCGGAGTTGGCCACCGCATCCTTGTTAGCCCGCGAATCCAACACGGCAACGTCCCGTCCGCTCGTCGAGCACGTAGCGCTGCTATCTAACGTACGTTGCAGCTGACAAGCACTTGTCGGATACAGTCCTAGTTGGAGCCTCCGCCTATCAGGCATCTCGCTACAAGATGCAGAACTGGATGTGCAAGAATTCCCGGAGATGTGGGGAGTAATATGGGGGAGTCCAACTGCTAAACGAAAATGTCAGACAACCGAACTGGCAGTCTGACATTGCGTTAGATCAATCGGGACAGCGGGATTTGAACCCGCGAAGCTCCTGCTCCCAAAGCGGGCACACTCATTCACCACTTAACACAAATTCCCGGCTTATCATAGCGAATTGAGTGTCGGAGTCGATCGCGAACGGCAGCTTGCCTGGTTCCATTAACCTCGAAACGGCATCACAGCAGACACAGAAACAGACGCACGCTCTCTCACGGCGATTCGACTCCCCGCGCATCGGCCGGGGTAGATGCTCGAGAGAATAAGAAAAAATTGGCCAAGCCGTGCGGCGACGCATTCCTCTTCGGCATCAGCAACCTGCCACCCTTCGCCGCCTCGCCTATGAGATTCTCTCAGCGCGAGGGTTGCGTAACTCCGATTCACTCGATGCGGTAGCTCGCTCGCACGGACGCCTTCGGCCGCATTAGCGTGCGGCCGATTTCAGCCCGTTCACCTTTAGCTTTATGGATTTCTCCGCCACTCGGGTTCGATTCCATTAGCAGCGAGGTTGACCTTTGCGCCGGTGCTGAGGGTCACCGTGTAGATCGGCCCCACTCCGGAATTCGTAGACGAGATATATACAAGATGCGAATCATCCGGGGACCACTTGGCGAATAGGCCGCTCGGCGCATTCGACAGCGTGTTGGTCGTCAGATCCAGAATCGACGGCTGGTAGCCGGCGTTGTTTGGAAGCGGCACCGCGAGGGCAAGCCTGTCAGGAGCGGTGCGGGACCAGCTCAGGCCCGCCACACCGCGTATGAATGAGCGAACGAAAGTGGCGCTTTTCGTTCCGACGTCGATCACGAATAAGGAGTCGACCGCGGCACTGGTCGAGCGCTGGATGAGTGCGATGCGCGTTGCCTGCGGGTTCCNNACGCGATGCTGTGGCCGTCCGGTGACCACGCCGGGTGGGGAGCAGTGCTACTCGCGGCGATATCTGTCTGGTTCGAGCCATCGGCGTTCATCACGCCAAGGCCGTAAGTCACATTGAATCCCGTGCCGTTCTGGTACCCGTAAGCGATCGCAGGATCCGCGGGCGGTGGTACGTTCACCGTAAACAGTTCCGATCCGATGCCTTTCTTCCCGGTCGCAGTGAGAACGGCAACGTCGTATTTGACCGTCGGCGCGTCGGGCGCAATCGTGACGTTGGCCACCAGCTGAGTGGATTTCACGAACAGTGTGCTGTTGACATGCACCCGTGGGTCGACGACACCGTTCAGCGGAAACGTCGCAGTCGCGCCCAAGTCGAAACCGGAGCCGTTGATGGTGACATCCACCGTCGTCGTCGGGAGACCATCCGACGGAACTGTCGCGGTTACAGTGACCGACGACGTCGATGCGGCATGAACTGACGACGTACCGGTCACAGCTGGACCCGTTCGTGCCGTGTCTGTGGGATCCGAGCAGCCACCAAAGAAGGCTGCCGCGGCGGCTAGCACTGACGCTTTGACCACCAGACGAGCGCGGGACATGACCGGGTCTCCCGATTAGGGTTCAACCCCCGTTATACGGACAAACCGGCCGGATTTGCGGTGCCAGTTTTCCGGTTGGAAGTCCTTCCCCAGGACATATACATTCTTGCCGGAATCCTCAAGGTGTAGCAGATGGATGCGGTGGCTCCGTTCGAGCTGAGTCAGCTTCTGGGTGCTGCGGATTCTTCCAGCCAGCAGGCCGCCTGGGAGGATCTGATCGCACGTCACACGCGACTGTTGCTGGCGGTATCCCGCTCATTCAACGGTGGCCACGACGACGCTATGGAACGCTACACGTACATCCTCGACAAGCTGCGTGAGGATGACTTCCGGCGGATCAGAACGTTCGACGAAACTTCGGGCGCGCGTTTCTCCACCTGGCTTACCGTCACTGCCCGACACCTGTGTCTCGATCACCTGCGGGCGCTGTACGGCCGGCAACGGGACTCTGCTCAGCCAAACCGGGTCTATCCTCTGCGCAGCATTCGACGCGCCCTCGCCGACTCCATCAGACCCGACGTCGATGTCGAGCGAATCGTCGACGAACAATCGCCATCTCTGATCGTCCAGACGGTCGTCGGCGAGCGCGACGAGGCGTTGCGCGTCGCTCTCGTCCAACTGGAGTCAAGAGAAAGACTGCTGCTCGCCCTGCGCTACGAAGACGACCTCTCGGCCGCGCGCATTGCCCGCATCGTCGGCTTACCGACTCCATTCCATGTTTACCGGCAGCTCAACGCTGTTCTCGACAAGCTTCGCCGCGTCCTCGAATCCCGCGGAATTGAGGGAGTAGATGGATGATCGGTCGCAATTACGCCTCGCTTCTCCGTATAACTCCATGAATGAAGCGAATGGACACATGACGGACATCCTGATTGCAAGCTATCTGGATCGTCGCATGAGCGACGTCGATCGCGAGCGCTTCGAGAATCACCTAGCCGACTGCCCGGATTGCCGGCAGGCAGTGATCGAAGCGGAGAGCTTGCTCAAGCGAGTGCGTCCCACATGGAGAGTCAATAAGGTCGTGGCTCTCCTCGCGGCGGTTTTCGTTCTAGTTGCCCTCAACCTGAAGGTCCAGCACAGAAACGATCTGTCCGCTCCGACGACCCGTGAGATTCGCACGACTGACGCGGGACTCACCGTGTACGGCCCGATTGGCGAGGTTACGCGGAATGGACTTCGCTTCGTGTGGAGTCCGCTCGCCGGCGCGATTTCGTACAAGATCCTTCTCGTCGATGCTAACTCGCGGCCCGTTTGGTCGGCCACCGCGCCCGACACATCCATCGCACTGCCTGCAACCGTGCCCCTCCGCGCGGGAGAGACTTACTTGTGGGCCGTTGACGCGCTCGCGTCGGACGGCACCACGCACTCGACCGGATTGCGCGAGTTTCTCGTGAATCGGTAATGAGGTCGGCGGCGCGCAATATCGCGTTGGCGGTGGCTTGTGCCGCCGCGTGTCGCGGCACCGAGCCAACTCTGCTGAGGGGCGAGGGTGAAGCGCGCTCACCGGGCGAGAAAGTGCTGCTTCCGACGGATCCGCTGACGCTCGCCCGAGCGCTCAATGTTCCTGTCGACTCGCTGAGAGCAGCCGCCGAGGAAAGGTACCAGCGCCAATCATACGACAGCGCCGCGGCAATTTTTCGGACCGAGCTGGTTCGCGCCACCAGGGCGGGTGATCGAAACGCCGAGGCGCGTGCGCACATGTGGCTCGGGATGGCAGCGTGGCGACTCGACGACTACAAACGCGCGCGCGTCGAAGGAGAACGAGCTGTGTCGATGAAACGCGCGCTCGGCATGGACGGCGAGTTGTCGCGCTCCTTCAACGCACTTGGGCTCCTCGCCTGGAACGAAGGGAGAGAGCGTGACGCCCTTCAGCTTTTCGATTCTGCGCTGGCCGCCGCTCGTCGAAACCACGACTCCACCGGGTTCGCGCGAACGGCTGCGAACGTACCGCTCGCAAGACTGGAGCTGGGTGACTTCGATGGCGCACGACGGGCATTGGAGGTCGCCCTCCCGGCAGCGCGCGCAATCGGGGACGAGCGTCTGGAAGGAAATGATCTTGCCAACCTGGGGATGCTGGATATTCGTGTCGGCGACGCAGCCACCGCGCTCCCTCTGCTCGCGGACGCCCGTCGACACTACCACGCCATCAGCTATGAGACCGGTGAGGCAAACGCCCTCGGCCAGCTCGCCACGGCTTGGAGTCAACTGGGTGATTTGCAACGTGCAATCGCCTCGGCGGACTCCGGGCTTGCCATTGCGCGCGGCGAAGGTCTCACGCAGGAGGTTGCCGCTGATCTCGAGGTCATTGCGGACCTGCAGGCGAAAGCCGGTGACAACCAGCTCGCGCTGCGGCGGTTGGCCCTCGCTGACAGCATCGATGCCAAGCTCGGACTTGCGACTGAGCGGGGCAACAACATGCGACGGATGGCCACCATACTGATGGCTGTCGGCGACACCGCCGGCTCAATCGCGCGCGCGCGGCAAGCGCTGGCGATGCACGAGAAGACCGAAGCAAGAGAGGAAGTGGTTTACGATCGCATGCGGTTGGCGCAAACCCTTTCCGCAAGCCGGTCGTTCGCATTGGCTCACGCGGAGCTCGATAGCGCTCTGCGCGAGACGCGCAAGCTGGATGACCGAGCGCTCTCACGGGACGCATCGGGCGTAGCCGCCCGGCTGGCCCTGGATGCGCGCGATCCCAGGCGCACCCTCGAAATCCTGGGCAAGGCGGATGGTGCAACGGCATCTGACTGGGGGACGTCGGATTTGCGCGCACAGGCACTGCTCGCGCTCGGTCAGCTCGATGACGCGCGGCGCGAGGCAAAGCATGCGACCGACGCGCTCGAACGAGAGCGTGCATCGCTGGGGTTCGGACCGCTGCGATCCGGCTATCTTGGGGATCGTGCCGCACCCTACGCGCACCTTGTTGCCATCGAGCTTGCCCGACACGACACGGCGTCGGCGTTCGAAGCCGCGGCGTCGGTTCCGGGGCGGAGCTTGACCGAGCGCCTGGGTGCGGTTGCTCACCCGTCGCCGTCGATCGCGGTCATTGCGGAGGGCGAAAGGCTTCTGATGCGGGTCGCTTCACTCGAGAATCAACTGAGCGAACTCGGGACAGACGCAAATGTCGGTGAGCGCAGAGCGTCGCTGGAGCGCGCGCTGGAGAGCAGCGAGGCAGAATACACCGACCATCTGTCAAGAACCGCCGCGGCGACAGGGATCCTCACTGTGCGTCCGCCTCGTCTTGCTGACATACAATCCCGTCTGTCCGGCAGCGAGGCGCTGATTGTCTTTCTCTCCGGGCCCGATCACCTCGATGCGTTTGCGATTAGCCGCAGCAGGATTGCCTACCGGGAAGACCCTATCAGCTCTGAAAACCTGCGCACGCGCGTGCGAGTGGCGCGTGAGCTGTTGAATCGGCCAACGTTCGACCGAGCGAGGAATGCGTTGGCCGATCTCCATCGAATTCTGATCGACCCCTGGAAGGACACGGGAGTCTTACGCGGAGTCGACCACCTTGTCATCGTGCCGCATGGCGCACTGGCAGCGCTTCCGTTCGCCGCACTCTGGAACCGCTCGACCGGAAGGTTCGCGGTCGAGGACTACGCGATAACGACCCTCCCTTCGGTTGCGGCGCTGGCGAAATGTTGTGACAGCGCGCGAATCGATCTGAGCCGAACGCTCGTCCTCGCGCCGCTGGCCAACGAGCTGCCAGGAACGCGAAGGGAAGCCAATGCGATAGCGCGCGTGGTTCCTGGCGCTGAGGTGAAGCTGGGGGCGGCATCGAGCGAACAGGCCGCACTCGCCGGTCTCGCTGCCGGCCGCCCACTGCATGTTGCATCGCACGGCTCGCACAATGCGCAGAACCCGCTCTTTTCAAGCGTTGTCGTAGGCTCCCCGCGGCACGAATCGCCGAGTGACGACGGTCTCCTCGAGGTCCACGAGATACTCGGTATGTCGACATCGAGTCCGCTCGTCTACTTGTCCGGCTGCGAGACGGCTCTCGGTCGAGCAACAGATAACGCATTCGCCTCGCCCTCGGATGAGAACTCGTTGGCGGAGAGTTTTCCTATCGCTGGCGCGCGAACGGTGGTCGCCACGCTGTGGCGAGTGGACGACGCCGGCGCAGCCAGCATTGCGGAAGTGTTCTACATGCGCCTGCGATCGGGTGCGTTACCTGAGGACGCGCTGGCTTACGCGCAACGGCAGGGCCTGAAGCGCGCCCACAATTTCACGTGGGCGTCGTATACAGTCGCCAGCACCCGATCACGAGGCGCCGCGGCCTCTCACTAACACCGCGCGCAAATCTTCGCTCGCTGTCCGTAAAACTGCATTGACGGAGAGCACACAAAGTGGTCGACCAGAGTCTACTGCAGATCATCAGGAATCGTGCGCCCTCGACCGTGTGGATCGCACCCTCTAGCGGAGCTCACAATGCAGCGTCGCGTATTCGCCCTTCTCGTTATTGTCGGAATCTTCGCCTGTGCTCGCGATGTGGCTGGGCCAACCCAGACAACACTTCGTCTTTCCTCCCAGACTCTTCCACCCCCGCCCACCGCGGACCCCGCGATTGCTTACGCCTCCGTGACCGGCAAAGGATTCAAGGTCACATACGGCCTCGCCGTCATGAACGCAGACGGTACGAATCAGACCACGATCGCCGCGACCAGTGTCGAGGCTCTCCACCCGTCGTGGTCTCCGGACGGCCACAGCATCGCGTATCACGCCACCTACTATGGCATCAGTCGAGTCGATGTCTCAGCCGTCACCGGAGTCCCCAAAGCCAGTGCGACCGTGACGCTGCCGATCACGCATCTGGCCTTCGACATCGCGTGGTCGCCGGACGCCAGCAATCCACAGATCGCGTACAGCGAGGACCAGTCCAATATCGGAGCTCCGGCCGGTTTGTATCTCGCGCCAGCGACGCCGGTCAGCCCCTATACCGAGACCCTGGTCTATCTGGGGGCGCCGGGTAATAGAATGATCTGGATCGCGTGGAACCCGCAGGCAACGCGCATTGCATTCATCCAGCGCTCCATCAACGCGGCGGTTGATTCGTTGTTCGTGGTCGACGTCGCAACGAAGAGCGCCACTTTTGTTCGATCATTCATACGCGGCGTGGCGGGTCTGAGCTGGTCGCGCACCGCTCCCGACAGGCTCGCCCTCGCGGTACCCCTTCCCAACAGTTCGACCTTTCAGCCGTCGATTCTCGACCTGACTACCAACGCACTGACGAATGTGCCGAGCGGACTGTTTGCAAAATGGTCGCCGGATGATTCGCGTCTGGTATATATCGCAAGCGCGAATTCCGGAGTGGGGCCGATCTACGCCGTGACGCTAAGCACAGGCGCACAGGTGAAGCTGACTACCGATGGAATGGAGCCCGAGTGGCGGAGAAATCCGTAAAGCTTACCGGAAAGAGGGTCGCGCTGTCGGGGAGGCGCTCGAGCATATGAGTCGTCCGAAGCGGTTGTCCTTCGCCGACCGGGAATAGGACGGCCATACATTGTACGTATATGGGTGACGGTTGAGGATCCGATCTTGGCAAACGCTACTTTCGAGAGAGACTAATGGCAGACCAGGTTGAGCCTAGCGTGGCACCAGCTACGCGTCAACGCGCACTCGCACTCGGGCTACTCTTGCTCACTCTGGCTGCGTTAGGTGGCTGCGGCGGCGGTACTGACCAGACAGCCCCGCCCGCAGCAGCAATCAATCTAGTTCCGACGAGCCTAAGTTTCACTTCAGCGCAAAGCGGCGCAAACCCGGGCGCCCAGACGGTCAGTGTAACCAATAGCGGCGGTGGAACGCTAAGTGGCCTCGGGGTCGGAACGATCACGTACGGAACCGGACAACCGACCGGTTGGTTGAATGCGAGCGTGAGTTCCACGACGGCGCCTGCCACGCTAACGCTCTCTGCGTCCACGGGGAATCTGGTAGCCGGGACTTACACGGCCACGGTGCCTGTCACCGGAAACGCGGCGACAAATAACCCGCAAAGCGTAGGCGTAAGCTTCGTGGTTAGCTCGCCAGCCTCGCCTTTTGCCGCAATCGCAGCAAGCGCCGGATTCTTCTACTCTTGTGGCCTCACAGCCGCTGGGGCCGTGTATTGTTGGGGAGCGAATGTCTACGGTCAGCTCGGCGACGGAACGACGAGCGACCGTTTGGCCCCGGTCGCTGTAGTGGGGGGGCTGAGCTTCGCCAGCGTCAGCGCGGGAATCGGCCAATCGTGTGGCGTAACGACTTCAGGCGCTGGGTATTGTTGGGGATCGAATTCCCACGGTCAACTCGGCGATGGGAGCGCGACCAACCGCTCCAGTCCAGCGACTGTTGCCGGCGGTCTCGTTTTCACGAGCATAAGCGCCGGAAGCGGATACACCTGCGGTATCACCGTTTCTGGCGCCGCGTATTGCTGGGGATACAATGCATATGGTCAGCTCGGCGACGGTACTGTTGTCGACCGCTCCACACCCGTCGCCGTAACGGGCGGCCTTAGCTTCTCGACCGTCAGTGCTGGCAGCGACCATAGCTGCGGAATTACCACAGCGAATACAGCCTATTGCTGGGGTAGGAATTTGAGCGGGAGGCTTGGTGACGGAACCACGACGGATCGCAGTAGCCCAGTGCCAGTAACGGGCGGACTAACGTTGAGCACAGTCAGTGCTGGCGGTGCGTTTTCGTGCGCGCTGGCACCGTCAGGAGCAGGGTATTGTTGGGGAGCGAATGACCAAGGTCAACTGGGTGACGGGACTACGACAGATCGCAACACCCCGGGGCTGGTGTCCGGTGGCTTGAGCTTCGCTACGGTGAGCGCTGGATCTGGTTTTACTTGCGGAGTCACGACCGCAGCCGCCGCGTATTGTTGGGGGAACAACCTGAGAGGGTTTCTCGGGGACGGGACTACGACGAACCATGCCACTCCCGTTCCTGTCGCCGGAGGCTTGACCTTTTCCTCGCTAAGCACCGACGATGACCACACCTGCGGGATCACTACCGCACACATAGCCTACTGTTGGGGGCAGAACTCAAGCGGAGGCCTCGGTGACGGGACCACGACGGATCGTTTTACTCCGGTTACGGTGAGGGCGCCTTAAGCAAGTTGTGGAAGCTACTGCCCTTTGAGTGGTTTCTAAGCGAGCTCCTGATCCAAGAGCGGGAGACGGTAGGCCTTAATTATTTCGTCCTCACGAAGATTCCGCCACCGATCTGATGACTAGCTCCGTATAGGATCGAAGTCTGATTTGGCCGCACCCATCGAATTTCCAGGGCCCAACTCGCCGGTACCAGGCGTAACAGATCAGGGTCGGCGAGGCGAACACCGTTCAGATACGCCACCGGCACCATTTGCGTCGGTCCCTGATCGCGCACCACGAGATACTCCGGGCGCAGGTGCTCGACCGCATCGTACACGTTGGAATAGCGTGCCGTATTCTCGTCCAGGCGAAGTATTTCACGGCTGACCGGAATTGCCGTTGTCGAGGTATGTGCTCCGACGGTATCGCAGGAGGCGAGTCTCGTCGCTGCGAGAGTCATTACCAAGGACCGGTCGTCTTGAGATGATCCGCAAGCCTCAGGCTCAGCGCGACTAGAGTTAGTGTGGGATTGACGGCTCCCGCAGTCGGATAAACCGCGGCGCCTCCGATGTACAGGTTCGCCAGTCCGTGTACCCGACAGTTCGCATCGACGACGCCTTCCTTGGGGTCCGCGCTCATGCGCGTCGTCCCCATGTGGTGCCAGCCGCCGCTGATGAAGCTCGGCCAGCTGCGATCGTCGCTGAGGAGCCAATCGCGAATCTGCACTCGACCGGTACCGGTGCGTCCCATCTCGCGGCCGAGCACCTCGTAGAAGGTGCGCATCGAGCGCTTGTCGAGTTCGGTCATCTGCCAATCGAGTCGCACGCGCGGCATTCCCAGCGCGTCCTTCTCCGTGCTGAGCGTCACGCGCGAATCGGGATTTGGGGCTTGTTCTTGTCTCGTGGTCAGGTGAAAGAATCGCGGAGGTCCGGACGCCCTCGGCGCTCGTCCCGCCAATGCGATGGCAATCGGCGGCGGTCCTTTTTTTCCGCCGAGCTCCCATTTGCGCATCGCGGTTATCATCGCGGTGTCGATGAACTGAAATGTGCCCTGAACCTGGTCGGCTGGATCGCCGGGTTCGACTGACGCCGTGCCGTTAAGGATGCGATGCTCCTTCTGCGCGCTCGGCGAGAGTGCGAGCTCGCCTCTCGGCGTGTTACCCGGGAAGGCGAGCTGGTAAAGCTTGGTCTTCGTCGTCCGCGGATTCGCCACTGCTAACTCGCCGGCGGGCATCTCGAAGTGCTCCATGAAGTAGCGGCCGACGAGATCGTTGCCGTTGCCGAGACCGGTTCGAGCTTGTCGATTGGAAGCGAGAAGGAGACGCGCGTTCTGAATGGTGTGACAGGCTAGCACGAACCGTTTCGCGCGCGCCCGCAGCTCTCTGCCATCGAAACCGCGCGCGCGCACCGACTGGACCGCGGTGAGTCCGTCGTTGGCTTCGACCTCAACGACGTTGGCGTGCGTGTAGAGATGCACGTTGGCCGAGTTGACGATCTCGCTCCGATATTTCTGGCCGAACCGCGTGGGTGGACTGAACTGCCACATCTTGGTCCAGACGACGTGTGAGTCGTTGAGGAGCGGAACGCGATCCGGATCATCGTTCTTCCAGTCGGCGGCGTCGTACTTGTACGGTCCTAACTCGAGGACGTTCTGAGCTCGGGCGTAGAACGGATCGAGATCTTCGCGCCGAATGGGCCAGCCGCTGTGTGGCACCCAGTCGCGTTTCTCGAAATCGATGGGTTCGTACGTTGAGCACCAGCCCGCCCAATGGTTGGTGGTACCACCGAAGAAGTGGAGCGCCGCCGCCTGGAGCGGATAATACGGCTTGCCGATTATGTCACCGCGATAGAGTTCCTGCATTTGCGGGTCGAAGTCAAATCCCCCGCCCTCCAGCAACAGCACTTTGAGATTCGAGTTGGCGAGCTCCCGGGCGATGGTGATGCCGGACGCTCCCGCGCCGACGATGCAGAGGTCGCCCTCGAGAAGGGCTCCGTTCTCCAGCGTTCGCGCGTCGGTGTGCAAGTGAGGGAGCGGCTACGCCGGTGTGAGTGAGAACAGCGCGGCCTGTCTGGCTTCAGTCACCGACAGCACCCAGCCATCGACGACCACGGTGCGTCCGGTCGCAAAATCGTCGCGGACCTGATCGTCGAGTGATCCGCGATTGATGAACGGGATCCGGGGACCGTGGCCGCTGGAGAGCGCCGCGCGCAGTGCGGCGGCGGAGTTCTCGCTCGGCGTTGATGCGCGGTAACGCGCGCCGAGCTGGCGGACACGCTCGGGTCCCAGCATGCCGAGGAGCTGTGGCCGATCGACTGCGGCGTCGGGGCGATCACTCGATGCACCGCAAGCTGAATCGGCGATAGTAACAACGATGCCGAGCGCGCTTAGCTGGAGAAACCGCCTTCGATCGAGGGTCATCTTCGCCTCCTGGAGCCGACGTCTACTAAGGTCTGGTCCTCAGCGCCGGCTCGAAATTATCTACAGACTAGAGATGCTGCAACGCAGGGCGCTCCAACCCGGCGCGCAGTCAACACCACTAGCTTTCACTACCGGATGCGCTTGATCCAGTAGCAGGAGCATCCCCGAGTAGCGCCGAAGACGCCGCTACTCTTTTTTGTCGGCGATAAGATTGCCGTC
>DHJO01000032.1:12317-13045 GCA_002404375.1 Gemmatimonadales bacterium UBA4718
GCAATCACTCGCATGCCATCGACCAGCACGTGCTTTCGCGCGGCCTCGAGAGCGGCCGCCGACGTCACTGCAGTGAGCATTGCCGGCAGCTTCGAGTAGTAATCCAGACCGAGACCATAGGTGTAGGCGGTGCCGTAATGGTTTGCCGCGTTGCCCGCCGTCTCGAAATTGCTCGGCACCGAGCGAATCTCTGCTTCCTTTGCCAGAGTCAGCTCCCGGTCCGTCAAAGCCGCCGAACGAATTCCATTCAGCTCCTTCAAGATCTCAGAGACCGCCGGCGCGGTTACATCCGTCCGCACACCGGCACCCGCGACGAATGGGCCCGCCAGCCGGCGAGTGTCAAAGAAAGAGAAAGCACCATAGGTGTAACCGTGCGCTTCGCGCAGGTTCAGGTTGATGCGGCTGGAGAAGAGCCCACCCAGGGCGTTGTTCATCACAGTGATCGCTTCGTAATCGGGCGTCGAGCGCGGGACCCCAATGCTCGTTACACGCAACTGCGTCTGGGGGGCGTCCGGAATATCCACGATCACGAGCTTGGCCTGACTGGTGGTCGGCGTTCCCAGCTTTGGAACAACCCGTGTCCCCGCGGGCCACGCGCCGAATTCGCGCTCGGCCAAAGCGCGAAGCTGCGCCGAGTCGATCTTGCCGGCTACGATCAGCGCCGCGTTGCTCGGAACGAAACCCGCTCTCCAGAAACGCACGAGGTCGTCGCGGGAAGTTGATTTGAT
>DHJO01000032.1:13144-13822 GCA_002404375.1 Gemmatimonadales bacterium UBA4718
GTGAAGCGCGGCGGGAAAATTCGCGGTGAGAGCGCGGACGATGACGCTCGACTCATCCATCGAAGACGATGTTACAAGCGTAGCTCCGAGCCCCGCTGCTTCGTCAGCGATCTCGGCTGCGCTTCGAGTCGTGGTGCCCTGATCCAGCATTGCGACGGCAAAATTCCCGACGCCTGGCTTTTCTATTGGGCTGGCATCGTTTCCCGTCCGCACAACCAGGTTGGCGGCGACAATCGGCAGGCCTGGTCTCTCGTCATAAATGATTGTGAGTCCGTTTGACAACTTGAAAGAGTGGGGAATCGGAAGTCTGAACGGCCGCTCGGGCCCCTTCGCCGGAGCGGTTGCGCGCCAGGGCGCATCGGGGTTGATGGATTCAGTGCTCTGCGCGACGGTCGGATGTGTATTTGGTATCTCGGCACCGAGATCGCGCTTGCCGGGCAAACCGTACACCACCGCCCGGTGTTCATTTGTCAGCTGCTGTTGCGCAAAAGCCTTGATGCTGCCGGTTGTCGCATCGCGATATCTCTGGATGTCCTGCTCGATGTAGGCAGGATTTCCGAAATAATGATTGTACTGGTTCAGGCGATCTGCCACGCCGCCGAATCCACCCAGACGCTCCAGGCCGCGAATGAAATTCGTTTCAATGGTGTTCCGCGCACGGTCCACTTCCTTCTGGTC
>DHJO01000032.1:13897-15077 GCA_002404375.1 Gemmatimonadales bacterium UBA4718
GCCGCGGAGTGACCGGGCCGAGCGGTCGCGTACAGCTCGAAGATCGATCCGAGAAGCTCGGAGCTCAGGCTGATCGTGACATCCTGAGCGATCTGTTGTTGGTAAACCAATGACTTGTAAAGACGGCTCGACTTGTCGCCAGCGAGAATCTGGGCGGTCAGCGCTGCATCGGCGTCTCCAGATTTGAAGATCGGCGGTGTGAGCCAGCCCATGTACACGCGAGGGAGCTCGACCTGGTCCTGGACGACAAGTCGCCGTTCCGAGGTGATGGGCGGAGTGGTTGCTCGGATCTTGGGTACCTCGGGCCCGCGCGCGAGCGGGCCGAAGTACTTCTCGACCAGTTGTTTGACGGTGGCTGGATCAAAATCTCCGACGATCGCCAGGCCGGCGTTGTTGGGCGCGTAGTACTGCTTGAAGAATCTTCGCACGTCCCCGAGCTTCGCCGCCTGAATATCGGCGTGTGACCCGATCACCTCGGCGTAATACGGGTGAGTCGACGGAAAGAGCTGGTGAAAGAGCGCCTCTTCAACGATTCCGTAGGGCTGATTCTCCAGGCTCTGTCTCCGCTCGTTGCGCACGACGTCCTGCTGGGTCGAGAGATTCGTTTGATCGAGCTTGTCGATCAGGTATCCCATTCGATCAGACTCCAGCCAGAGGGCCAGCTCGAGCTGATTCGAGGGAACGGTTTCGAAGTAGTTCGTGCGGTCGAAATCCGTCGTGCCGTTGATGGTGCTGGCGCCCGCGCCTTCCAGGTAGCGGAAATGCTCGTTGGCTTTCACGTCCTTCGATCCCTGAAACATCATGTGCTCGAACAGGTGAGCGAAGCCGGTCCGGCCGGCCTCCTCGTTGGCGGGACCAACGTGGTACCAGAGATTGACCGCTGTAAGCGGGAGTCGGTGATCCTCGGAGAGAATGACCTCGAGCCCATTCGCGAGCTGATACTTCTCGAAGACAATGTGCGGGATGTCCGGGGCGGGGGAGGACTTCACTTGAGGATTGTCGCGGAGATTGGGCGCTTGAGCATTTACAGAAAGCGCGAAGGAAAGGGTGACGATTCCGAGAATGACGCTGGTGATCCGCCGCATTTGCCTTGATCCTCTGGTCGGGGGTATCGGGTGGGCTTCCTACAATGCCAGCTTTTAGGCAAACGTCAACGTCTTTTTTTCGACGCTATGGGTGC
>DHJO01000032.1:15122-15494 GCA_002404375.1 Gemmatimonadales bacterium UBA4718
GCCCATTCGGTCATTGGATAGAATCCGTTGCGAATCCAAACGTGGTTGGGGACTGCCGTGACCAGCGCAATTTGTTGAACCAGCCAGTGGTCAGCGTTCTCGATCAGGTCTCTGTATTCTGGATACACGGCGGCCTCCAGACCCTCTCGAATGATCCCGGCCAGGAAGGCCACGGATTCAGTCTCCGGCAGCGCACCTTGAAACTCGCGGCTCACTTGCTGTGGGTGTAGTGGGCCTTCGGTGATCAACGGAATTCGGAGCGTAACCCTTTCCATCTATTAATATCGCCCAATTGTCTTCTTCTTATCACTGGCTGGTTCTTTTGATTCGGGCTATTCGTCTATATGCGGGCGTCTATTCCAAAGTCGGCTT
>DHJO01000032.1:15590-16463 GCA_002404375.1 Gemmatimonadales bacterium UBA4718
TGGATCATCCATTGTGGTTGCCGCCTCCACATCAGCGCGCAAAGCCAAAAGAGAAAAACGCGGTCGAGCAAAGTCCAGTCCGGCGGAAGATCGATCTTTGCGCGACCCGTGAACCACGCCGGGTTTATGATTCCGACGCGCCTGCCTCCCTCAAACACCGCGAAGCGGCGTATAAAGATCGACGGTCTCCGCAGCTTGACGCTTCGTTTGAAGAGCTCGACGTCGAGATCGGACCGCCACCAACTCGGCTTCGTGGCTCGCGCAAGGATTTGTCCCTTTCGCTCGAGCACGTAGTCGCCGCCGATAACCTGGTCGCGGTATAAGCTGTAGGTGCCGTCGTCGAGCTCGAGGTCCGCGATCTCGCGCAACAGTGATCCCTTCATTTCGCCGGCGATCTTGCCGTTTTCACGGAACTGGAAATCCATCGAGAACAGCCTGCGAACTGCTACGAGCAAGCCGCCTCCTGTCGAAAAAGTAGACTGTGGTTCAAGGAAGCTCTGGCCACCCTTCCGGCGCGAGCAGCGTCGGACGGCCGCCGAGTCGATCGGCGCTTATTCTGTCGACCTGAAAGTCGAGCTGCGCGCCGTCGGGAGCGGAAAATATGCGGCCAGGGAGAGTCATGACTTGATCAGGAGGCACCGCGCTTGCTCCCGTTACTGCAATCCGTACACAACCACCCGGTTGGAGAAAGTCGGCAGGTACACGTGTCCGTTGGCGATCGTCGGAGCGGAGAACTTCGCGTAGTTGCCCCCTGCGTCGCGGGAACTATTCTGTTGATTGTTCCAGAGCTCCTTGCCTATGTCATTCGCGTCGAACGCTCTCAGAATCCCAGGGCTCACGGCATGTTCCGCATCACCGCTGGATGCGTATGAC
>DHJO01000032.1:16604-17088 GCA_002404375.1 Gemmatimonadales bacterium UBA4718
TAGGTAGCCTGACAATGCATGTTGGCATTGCTGCTCAGCGGAACGATCTGCTGCACCTGGTTGGAGGATGGCAGGTAGCCGCCCATGGCATCCTTGTTCAACAAATACAGATTCCCGTCCTTGCCACCGGTCAGGTAGAAGGCCGAGTTGGGAATCAGCAACGCACCCATCCCTCCGTAATCCAGGTCATAGTCGTTGAGGAACTGATAATTGTAGGGCGTGAAGTAACTCGCCACTCGCAGAGTCGAACCGGTCGGCGTGAGTTTGAGCGCGCTTTCGGCGCGATTGGTCGAGTTCGTCGGATCACCAGCGTCACCCACGGTGCCGTTGCCCGTCACCACGTACAGGTTGCCTGCGGCATCCGCGGCCATCCCCGTCCCGCTTTCCCACATGCCCCCCGCGTATCCGTTGGGCGTGGCATTGTAGACGATCCGCTGCTGCAGGGTCGAAGCGTCGTATCCGAGTATCCATCCATGATACGGGC
>DHJO01000141.1:0-1195 GCA_002404375.1 Gemmatimonadales bacterium UBA4718
CCCTGCGGCGGCACCGAGGCGACCGTGCCTTCGATGATCTTGAGCAGGGCCTGCTGCACGCCTTCGCCAGAAACGTCGCGCGTGATGCTCGGGTTCTCCGACTTCCGCGCGATCTTGTCGATCTCGTCGATGTACACGATCCCGCGCTCGCACTCGGCGACGTTGAAATCACCGGCCTGGAGCAGGCGAACCAGAATGTTCTCGACGTCTTCGCCGACGTAGCCGGCTTCCGTGAGGGTGGTAGCGTCCGCGATCGTGAACGGCACGTCGAGGATGCGAGCTAACGTGCGAGCCAGCAGCGTCTTACCGACGCCGGTGGGTCCGATCAGCAGAATGTTGGATTTGTCGAGCTCGACATCGTCATCTTTGAGCGACGTCGAATTTATCCGCTTGTAATGATTGTATACCGATACAGCTAGTGCCTTCTTCGCCTGCTCCTGTCCGATCACGTACTGGTCGAGAACATCCTTGATTTCCTGGGGAGCAGGGACCTGGGTTATGGCCTCTGCTACCTCGCGCTCCTCGTCTTCCGCCAGAATCTCATTGCAGAGCGCAATGCACTCGTTGCAGATGTAAACGGAGGGTCCGGAAATGAACTTTCGGACGGAATCTTTCGATTTTCCGCAGAACGAGCAGCGAAGATGTTTCTCTTGGGACATGGATAGACGGGGGAACGAGGGATGCCGGCATTAACCCGGGCTCCGAAACCTGCTTTAAGATACCTAACAGCCGCGCCGAAAACGGTCAAGCAAGGAATCCGAGTGCATGACTTGTGAAGAAATTCACAAGTAACAGCAGCCCGGAATTACGCCTTCTTTTTGAGCGCCTCCTCCATCTCTCCGCGGTACGAGATCACGTTATCGATCATCCCGTACTCCTTGGCCTCCTCCGCCGACATGAAACGGTCGCGGTCCGTGTCGCGCTCGATGCGCTCTACGGGCTGTCCAGTGTGCTTGGCCATGAGCTTGTTCATCTCTGATCTAAGGTGGAGGATCTCCTTTGCCTGGATCTCGATGTCGGACGCCGTGCCGCCGCCCCCTCCCTGGGAGGGCTGGTGGATCATGATGCGCGAGTGGGGAAGCGCTGACCGCTTGCCCGGGCGCCCTGCCGCGAGCAGGAAGGCCCCCATACTGGCCGCCAGCCCCATGCAGTTGGTGTTCACCGGCGATTTGAGGAACTGCATCGTGTCGTAGAT
>DHJO01000141.1:1443-5118 GCA_002404375.1 Gemmatimonadales bacterium UBA4718
AGGAAAATGATCCGGTCCATGAGGAGCCGGGAGAAAACATCGTAGGTACGCTCGCCACGGCTCGAGCGCTCGATGACGTACGGCGTGTAGATCGTCGGCATTGGCTCTTCTTCTTCCTTTTTAGGCATTAGTCGAAACGTCATTTCTATCCATCAACCACTTGAAAACCTTGTCCTCGGTGATGCTCCTTTCCATTTCTTTCAGGCGGCCACTTTTCTCCAGCTGCGCGTAGATCTGCCCGGGATTGGCCCCACGCTTCTCCGCCTGCTCGGCGATGCGATCGTCGAGGTCTTTTTCTGTCGCCGTCAGACCCTCTTTTTCGGCGATCGTCTCGATGACGAGGTCGCGCCTGATCTGCCGCTCCGCCATTGACCGGAACTCTCCCGCAAACTGCTCCCGCTCTTCCTTCGGCACCTGATACGCTTCCGCGTAGTTCTCGACGAACTGCTGCACCCAGCTCTTCGGCACGTCGAACGCATTCGCGGAGATGATCTGATCGATGAGCTGCTGCCTGACCCCCGCTTCCACCTCGTGCTCGGCGTGCCGCTCCATGTCGGACCGCACGGCAGTTCTGAGTGCATCGAGTGACTCGAAGTCACCGACCTCGCGCGCGAACGCGTCGTCCAGCGCCGGCGCCGACTTGCGCTTCACTTCATTGAGCGTGATGCGAACGGTCTTCGTCTGCCCACGCTGTGATTCGTCAGGGAAATCGTCCGGCCACTTCACCGGGCGCTCGACGGTCTCCCCGGGAGCTGCGCTCATTACCAGCTCCTCGATTCCGGGAATGGCCTGTCCGGCACCCAGCACAATCGGATAGCTCTTTCCCTCAGCGGTTGCGTTGCCCTCGGCCCCCGTCGCGAGCTGGACATTGACCATGTCCCCGGGCATTGGCTTCTCGCTCACGGGCGTCCAGATAGCCTTCTCGTCCCGCATCTGCTCCAGCTGCTGGTTGAGCTGCTCGTCGGTCACCTTTGCGGCCGGCCGCTCTATTCTGAAGCCGTTGGTTCGAGCCAGCTCGACAGTCGGACGGACTTCGAGATGGAGCTCGAAAGTCAGCGGTTTCCCTTCCTCGAATTTGAGATCGTGGACGTGCGGCTGAGCCGCGACCTTGATGCTCTCCTTCTCCACGAATTCCTGGTACGCCTCGCGGACCAGCGCTTCGAGCGCCTCCTGCCGGATGGCGTCTCCAAACTTTTTCCGGACGACGGTCGCCGGAGCCTTTCCTGGCCTGAACCCGGGAAGTCGAACCGTCGACGCATACCGTCGCGCTGCTTTGTCCTCCGCATCCTTCACCGCTTCCGCCGGAACCGACACCTGGATGTGCCGCTCGACTCCTTCGGATGCGCGGGAGGTGAACTCGATTTTCATGTCCGCAATATAACAGAGGGCGAAGGCCTCGACCGTGCAAACTGGGCAGGCCTTTCTCGTTATTGACTATGAGCCTCTGCGCCCCGATTTCATGGAAGTTGCCGGCGGCTTGTCGGCGCGCACCACTGGAGGAGGCGGCACGTGCTGCGGAATCTTGATGTTGTCGGGCACGCTGTGCGGCTGAGAACTTTTTTTCTTTTTAGAAAAGTCGGGGATTTCATTCTTTCGCTTCATATGATCTCCACTTCAGGATTGTATCTGGATCGAAGACGGCCAAATGCGAAAGGGGGGACTCGAACCCCCACGGATTGCTCCACTGGATCCTAAGTCCAGCGCGTCTACCAAATTCCGCCACTTCCGCGCTTGCCATTCAAAAGATAGCAATCCGCGGCACAGATTTCTGCGCGCAGCCAAAGAAAGGCACCGCCAACTGCACGCGGCAACGATTTCTGCGTGCACCCAAAAGAAAAGCCCCCGCAAATTGCGCGGGGGCCTCTTCCAGCCTGCTTTCGAGCTTTCGCTCTACTTGCCCACCTGCAGGTTCACGATCCTCGTCGCGTGCGTCGCGTCTGCTAGCGAGAAAACTCGCAGGCTGACGTACTCGCCGTTCTTCAACCGTCCGAGCGTCTGCTGAAGATCGGCGGGAGTGTTGATTGCGCGCGCGGGAGCGGGATACAGAACTTCCGTTATGACGTCGTTCTTGAAGAGCTTGTCCTCCGCGGGACCGCCCGGAATGACGTCCGAGACCATGACTCCACGGACTGGCGTCGTCATCCTCGCCTGCGCCGCGATCTCCGTGCTTACTGGCGCAACCGAGATTCCGAGAGCCGGATGCACCGTTCCGCCTCCGACTGGCTCAGTGCGGGTGTCAGTTGTAGCGACCTGCTGGTCCAGCGCCTCCATCAAAGTCACGTGGAAATTCTTCCGCTGACCGTAGCGCATCGCCTCGATATCGACCGTCTCACCGGGATTGTGGTTGCGAACGATTCTCTGCAGGGTGCTGACGCGATCGACCGGCTGGCCATCGGCGGTGATGATGACGTCACCGGGCTGCAGGCCCGCTCTCTTCGCCGGCGTGTTATCGCTCGGGAAATTGCGAACGAGCACTCCGCGGATGTCCTTCACGCCCGCAACGGCCGCGTCTTCAGGGCTCACGTCGTCGATGCCGATGCCCAGCGCTGGAACGCGAACGCGTCCATGCGCGATGATCTCGTCCATCACGCGCTTGGCAAGAGTCACTGGAATCGCGAAACCGTAGCCCGCGTTATACCCGGTCGGACTGGCGATCGCGCTGTTGATGCCGATCACTTCTCCACGCGAGTTGACGAGCGGACCGCCGGAGTTGCCGGGATTGATCGCCGCGTCAGTCTGAATCAGGTCGCTGATCGCGTACTGGTTCGTTCCGTTCGGGTTCATCAGATCCGGAAGGGCGCGGCCCTTGGCGCTGATGATTCCAGCGGTGACGGTATTCTCGAGACCGAGCGGATTGCCGATCGCGAGCACCCACTCTCCGATGCGGGATACGACATCGTTTCCGAGTGCGACGGTGGGGAAGTCCTTGCCATCGATCTTTATCACGGCGACGTCAGTCGTCCGGTCATGTCCGACGACCTTCGCGGTGAAGACGCGATGGTCCAACAACCTCACAGTCACCTTGTCGGCGATCGTCTCGCGATCGGAATTGGTGACGACGTGGTTGTTGGTGAGGATGTATCCGTTGCTTGTCACGATGAAGCCCGAGCCCTGGCCGCGCAGCGGGCGCGACTGCTGCGGGATATCGAACTGGCGGAAGAAATCTTCCATTCCAGGAGGTGCGGCTTGAGGAGCCTGAGACCGGCCACGCTGCGCGGTTCCGTTCGAGCGCGCGGCGCTGAACACTTCGATCGATACTACCGCCGGAGTGACATTATTCGCGATCGCCACGAACGCGTTGCTCGCTTCGGCGATTGGCTGAACCTGCGCGGCGCTCGGACGCGTCTGCGCGAATCCAAGCTTGGTCCAGTTCATTCCTGAAGCGACGATTAGTCCGCCGATGAAAGCGGTAGTTGCGGCTACGACGAGCCGCGCCTTCTGAGAAGCAATTGACATACGGCATCTGGCTAAAGGGTGTAACTAGTAGGACACGATCCGGTGTCCACAGGTTTCACGCGATTTTGTTTCGATTGCTGAGCAGCAATCAGGAGCGCGCGATTCCCAACTCCTTATAGTACGCCGGAACGGCGTTCTTGCTCCATCGGAATCTATCGGGATTTTCGCGGGCGATGGTGAGCAGGGAACCGCCGGCGCGACCGCCAACCGTCCAACGTG
>DHJO01000141.1:5242-5618 GCA_002404375.1 Gemmatimonadales bacterium UBA4718
CGGTTCTGCAAAAGGGCCTATAACAAAACGATATGGGTGTAAAAAATCGTTACACCGTTATTGATGAGCTTGGGAGGCGCATTTTTGTAAGTCCTTGTAAACAAAGCAGTTGACACTAGGCATGGCCGTTGCCTTAGGAGGCGCCGTCGCTCTCTCGTCACCCATCTCCGGCCAGATTGTGAAACCCAGCTCTTTCCGCTCCGTCCGCGTCCTTGTCGCCGCCGTCCTGATTTCGTCTTGCTCGGACTCGGTGCTCCAAAGTCCGACATCTCCAATCGATCCCAGCTCGGCCTTGGACAAAACGGGCGGAATAACCGGCGCCGTCCCCGACACGGGCATCTTGCTCAAGGCTCTGTGGTGGAATAGGGATTGGAAG
>DHJO01000141.1:5709-6111 GCA_002404375.1 Gemmatimonadales bacterium UBA4718
ATCGCCGTCCCGCAGACTGGCCTGACTATATCCTTCCCGGCCGGCGCCGTGACCGCTCCCCTCGAGATCACCGTCACGTCCGACGACAAATATGTCGCTTACAGAATGGAGCCGAGCGGAACGCAGTTCCTGAAGGATGTAACTGTCACTCAGCTCCTTTCGTTCACCCAAGTCGCCGGCGCGCCGCTCCGGAATCCGTTGTTCGCCGCGTACATCCCGAACGACACGCTTTCGCTCATTGGAAAAATACCTGTCCTGGAGATCGAGCCGTCGCAGACGATTCTTTCGCCGCTTACCGGTCTCCCGGAAGCACAGGTTTGGCTCATCAAGCATTTCTCCCGTTACATGCTCGCGTCAGGCTGATTCGCTCACAACCCTTCACCCGGTCTCCCCAATGATTCG
>DHJO01000141.1:6173-9104 GCA_002404375.1 Gemmatimonadales bacterium UBA4718
CTGCTGAACACGGTTACTTCTGTCGTAGGCTTCGTTGCCGACGCGACTGGTCTGACGGTACATCCAATCGCGTGGAACTCCAGCTACGCGCCAGTCTCGTACACAGTCTCCGGCACCATCACCTCGTGGGGCGGGACTCTCACGATCCCGCAATCCGATTTCACGATTACCTTCCCGGTGGGAGCGGTGAGCCAGCCCACCCTGATAACGATCACATCGGATCCGTACTACGTTGCCTACAAGATGGCACCGGCAGGCATTACGTTTGCCAAACCCGCCGTCGTCACGCAGCGTCTGAAGCAGACCGCAATCTATGGACAACCGCTTACGGTCAAACTTTTCGGCGCCTACATCAGCGACGATACCTTGGACCTCTCGAAGCTTCTTCACGTCCTCGAAATCGAACTGTCGACGACGATTTTTTCCTCTGGTTCTACAACACTTCCGGAGATCGAGACTTGGACAGTAAATCACTTCTCGCGGTATATGCTGGCATCGGGCTGAACCCGGTCGGGCTGACAAGGCCGGCGGGCGCATCATGACGACCGAAAAGCGCGACCCGCACGAATTGGTCGAGCGGGCGCGCCTGGCGGAGAAGGCGGGTCACAGCGCCAGGGCACTCGGATTGTTCGACGACGCGCTGAGCGCTCTCGGTGAGGACAGCGCGGATCCATACGTCGCCGACGTCCTGCGCTGGAAAGGGACTCTGTTGCGGGAGCGCGGGGAAACGGAAGGAGCTTTTCGTTGTTATGGCCGAAGCCTCGAGCAGGCTCGTCTCTCGGGTTCGGTCGGCGCTGAAGCCCACGCGCTCAACTGCCAGGCGATAATCCACCAGCGCCGCGGAGAGAACAAGGACGCGGAACGCCTCTACGCCATGGCTGCCGCGCTCGCCGAAACGGTCGGCGACGCCCGGCTTCTGGGAATGATCCAGCAGAATCGCGGCGTCCTCGCGAACATGCACGGCGATTTCGCGGCGGCCACTGAGCGCTATTCGAAAAGCCTCGAAGCCTTCGAGAAGGCTGGGGACGCCGAGCCCGCGTCGTGGGTCCTCAACAACATGGGAATGCTGCACACGAAAACCGGCAACTACCGCGAGGCACGTGAATACTTCGCGAGGGCGCTCGAGATCGCCCGTCAACGGGGAGACACCGTTGTGCAGAGTGTGGTTTCACTGAATTTGGCAGAAGCTTGGGTTGGAGCGGACCGCCTCGACCTGGCCGACGTTCTCTGCTCACATGCGCTCGAAGAAGCTCAGCGTCGCGGGGACCACCTCACCGCGGCGGGCGCGCTGAAAGTCCGAGCGAGCATCGAGCGTCGACGCGGAGCACTCGACAAGAGCATCGCGACGCTGCGGATAGCTATCTACGAGGCAGAAGGGGCGGAGGATCGGCTCCTTCACGCCGAGATGTTGCGGGAGCTGGGCGAGATCTCCCGCGCGGTCGGGAATTCCGGAGCCGCGCGCTCGGCGTTGCGCGAAGCCGCCGATGCGTTCCGCCTCACCGGGGCTACGCGCGACCTCCAGGAGGTGGAGGCGCAATTGGGCTCACTGCCGACCTAGCCGGGCGCGCCGCAGCGGGTGACTCCATAGCGCGCTGCCTCGTCTGCAAGCGTAGGTGGAAGCCCCAACCAGAAAGTCGTCCGACGTTGGCTGGGGCCCTCAGTCACGTCCCATGACCCTTCGCAGGCCCACAGTAGAAGTAAAGGCGGTGGAATCCACCGCAGTCAACGAGAGCGTAGATCGCGCCAAGCTTGCCGAGCGCGAAGGACGCTGGGCCGACGCGTGCGCGATCTACGAGCAACTGGTACGGAACCCTCACGTGCACGCGAGCACACGGCTCGCGGTGCTGCGCTGGCTCGGGCGCGCATACATGGAGCAGGGCAATCGGGGCGCCGCCCTTGATGTTCTCGAAGCAGCGGTCGCCTCGGCCGACATCCTTGGCTCTCCTCCTGCCGTCGCGCAGGCTCTGAACGTGGTGGGGATCGTCTACCAAACCAGTGGCGATTTCGATCAAGCTGCGAAGATCTATGAGGCCGCCCGCGACAAGGCAGAGAGCGCCGGCGATGGAGCTTTGATCGCAATGCTCGATCAGAACCTTGGAACGGTCGCGATAATACGCGGCGATCTGCGCGGCGCCCTCGAAGCGTTCAGGCTTAGCCATCTCGGGTACCAGTCGCTGGGAATGCGCAATCATGAGGCGCAGGTTCTCAACAACATCGGCCTCGCCTACATGGAGCTTGGCCAGCTTGGCGATGCAGAGACGGCGTACGCGGAAGCGGCCCGTGGATTTGAAGAGGACGGAGACCGGGCCCGGCTGCTCGATCTCTCGGTGAACAGGGTCCAGCTCTACATCGCCGGCAAGCGCTATGACGAAGCACTGTCGCAGTGCCGGGAGCTCCTCGCGGTGAGGACCGAAGAAATGCCTTCGTGGCGTGGCGAAGTCTTTCGACACGTCGGTGTGATCGCGCGCGAGCGCGCGCAATTCGTGGAAGCCGCGGAATATCTGCACAAGGCAGATCTCCACGCCGGCGAGACCGGAGACCTCCTTCTCAAAGCGGATGTAGCCGAGCAGCTCGCCGAGCTTTTCTGGGCACAAAAGCGCCACCGCGAAATGCTTCAGAGTCTGAACGAGGCGCACGCTCTCTACTCGCAAATGAAGGCGCAGCATCGCCTCGCGCAGGTCGAGCGAAGGAATGACGCTCTCGAGTCGCGGTTTCTGGAGATGGCGAGTCACTGGGGCGACTCGATCGAAAGCAAGGATCGCTACACCCGCGGCCATTGCCAGCGAGTCGCGTTTTTCGCTTGCGTCCTTGCCGACAGCGCCGGATTCAACGCTCGCTCGCTCTTCTGGCTGCGGATCGGGGCGCTTCTCCACGACATCGGAAAGATCATCGTGCCGACCGAGGTGCTGAACAAGCCGGGCAAGCTCACCG
>DHJO01000141.1:9272-10350 GCA_002404375.1 Gemmatimonadales bacterium UBA4718
AGAACAGGAACGAATCGTATACAATCGTAACGGAACGTTATACCGAAATGGACCAAGAAGGCCGCGTCGTTTTTTGTAACTCTTTATATCTATTAGACTTAGCTCGGGGCACGCCCTATGCCAGCTTCCGGATGACAGAACGATCATCCTCTTTCGGGGGCTATCACGATGTCTTCTCATCGTGCGTTTTACAAACTGGCACTGACCGCGAGCGCAATCGTCGCTCTCGCGTGTGGAGATTACTCCCGCTCGACGAGTCCCGCGCTTTCCCAGGCGAAGCTTGTCGCCGTCAGAAGCTCATTCTCGATGGTGGAGAGTGGCGCCAAAGCTCAGGCAGTAAGATGGGGACCTGCACATTCGCGCGTCGAACAGAGCGCTTCAGCAGTCATCGGTCCGGACGGCGGCACGTTGTCGCTCCCCGGCTCCGATTTTACGATGAACATTCCCAGCGGCGCGCTCTCGGCGCCGACCACCATAACGGTCGTCGCCAAGTCCGGGTTGCACGTGGCGTACGAGATGCTGCCGCATGGTCTGCAGTTCCTCAAGCCCGTGACCGCCACGCAGGGTCTCCAGAACACCGCGACCTATGGAACTGACGCCGGCAATGCGGTCCGCACCGCGTATCTGCCAGAGGGACAAGACGGAATCGATGTCGATGATTCGGCGTCACCTTCGGAGCTGGAAGCTGCGACCACTTATTACTCCGGTCCACAGGGTGTGGCCGAGACCCACGTCTGGATCATCAACCACTTCTCTCGCTACATCCTCATCTCCAACCTATGGGTATGCGTTGAAAGCTGTGGGCATTAAACCTGAGCGCCTTCCTTCGGTTACACCGCCCACTCGTGAGGTGAACGATATGTGCATAACGACTGTCGGGCGGCGCTATGACGCAGACTGACCCCGGCCGCGCTCGGAGTCTCGTCAACCTGGCGCGGGAAGCGGAGCAGCGCGGCGATGCCGTACGATCTGTGCGGCTGTACGACGACGCGCTCGCTCTGCTGGCGGAGGAGACGGATCTGCCGCTCCTCGCCGACGCGCTTAGATGGAAGGGCACGCTTCATCGTGAACAAGGCGA
>DHJO01000141.1:10516-11298 GCA_002404375.1 Gemmatimonadales bacterium UBA4718
AACGCCCAGGCGGCGGGGTACAACTGCCTGGCCATCGTCGCTCAGCGGCGCGGCAACCTCACCGAGAGCGAGCGGCTATACGCTCAGGCATCGGACCTGGCCGCCAAAGCGGGAGACGTGCGGCTTCTGAGCATGATCGAGCAGAACCTTGGCGTGCTCCTGAACATGCGTGGCAACCTGGTAGCCGCGGAGGCGCGATACTCGAGCAGCCTCGGCTCATTTGACGGCGCCAACGACGAGGAAGCGGTTTCCTGGGTCCTGAACAACATCGGGATGCTCTACACCAAGCTCGGACACTACCAGCGCGCCATCGAGACTTTCGAGCGCGGGCTCGCCATCGCGAAAGCGCGCGGCGACGCGCTGGTGGAGAGCATTCTCACACTCAACCTCGCCGAAGTCTGGGTCGCGGTCGGGAAGCTGGATCTGGCGGAGCAGGCGTGTCGGGCTTCTTTCGAAAGCGCGAGCACCCGCGGTGACCACCTCACCATTGCCGGCGCCCTGAAATGTCGCGCGAGAATCGAGCGCGAAAGGGGCGCATACGACGCCAGCATCGCCACCCTGCGCATCGCGATCTTCGAAGCAGAAGGTCTGGAAGACAGACTGCTCCAGGCCGAGATGCTACGCGAGTTCGGGCAAACCTCGCGCGCGTTGGGGAACCCGGACGAGGCTCGCCTCGCCTGGCGGGAGGCCGCGGAATCCTTCGAGGACGTCGGCGCCCGAGACGAGGCAGCGGAAATCAACGCCCTTCTTGCCTCCCTCCCTTACTAGCTAACCCCCTCCGA
>DHJO01000141.1:11409-11689 GCA_002404375.1 Gemmatimonadales bacterium UBA4718
TCCTCTGTCCGCGCGACAAAGGAACGGTGCAACTATTTCAGCCCGATCGCAGCTTGCGTCGGCGGATCGCTGGGACTCTCACGTTATCGGTGAGAGCGCGGCAATTCGCGAAGTGATCGCATTAGCGACTCAGGTAGCTACAAGTCGCAGCGTGACTGTTTTGCTCGTGGGCGAAACGGGTACCGGTAAGGAGTTGTTCGCGCGTGGCATCCACGCCGCGAGTCAGCGCGCGGCGGAGCCTTTCGTGGCAATCAACTGTGCCGCAATCCCCGAGACGCTG
>DHJO01000241.1 GCA_002404375.1 Gemmatimonadales bacterium UBA4718
TAGTGTGCTTGCAGCTGAACTTGGGCGTTAGGCGTCGCTCCGCTTTCCATGATTCCTTCCGGATCGCTCTCAGCGCACAAACACGTTCATTTGGCGGCCCAATGACCAAGCTCTCCGACGTCAATACCACCGATATTCGGGATGCAGTCTCACTCGGCTGTCGTGCAATGAGCAGCATGTTCAACGCGGACGACAACGACATGCCCTTCTTTCTTGCGTTCGTGCGCCCGTTCGTCCGCTTTCGCTTCAACCCGTCCGAGGCGGATGCACACATGCCCGGGCGTCATCTGAATGCACTGCTGACGGCGGAGCACGTCCTCGGTATCACGATCGATGAAGCGGCGATCGAGAAGCATACCCGCGCGGTCTATTTCTCATACAGTGGCCCAGTCGCGTTTCCACTAAGCCGCGATCGCATTGGCGGAAAACTGATCAACTTCAATCCGATGAACACCAGGGAGGGCTTTCACGCGCTGTACGCCCTGGTCGCCTACCGCGGTTCGGCACGCGCACACGACCTCGCCGAACGTTCCATTCAAGCGATCGTTCGTCTTTGGAATCCAGAACGCGGCTGGGACCGCGACCAGATCGAAGGAACGTTTGGCCTATCTATTAAGACCCAGTGGCCGGAGGTTCCCTTCATCAGCGGCTTGGCGCGAGCAATCGGCCCGCTCGTGAAGTATTACCGGGCAACAAACTCTGAGGCCGCGCTGCAGCTGGCGACAGTGCTGAAGGACAAGGCAGTCGCAGAGAATTACCTCGAAACTGGGGAGTACGACCCAAAGCTGTTAGGCGTTCACGTCCACGACATCACATGCGTGCTGTCGTCGCTGGCGCAGCTCGCCGCTGCGACGCAGGACGCTCCGTTGATGAATCGAGTGAAGGCTTTCTACGACAACGGCCTCCGACAAATCACCAATCAAATCGGTTGGGCAACGGAGTTTGCCGGGCCGACGGCAGACCCAGGTTTCCCTGGCAGGACTGGCGACGACGACGGAGGTGAAGGCAACAGCACGGGCGACATTCTCGAAACCGCCCTGATTCTCGGACGATGGGGATACACGGAATGCTACGATTTCGCGGAGCGGATTCTCAGAGCATTTCTGCTCCCGAGCCAGCTGCGCGACACGTCCTTCGCTACCGATCCGCCGAACCCCGAGGGGACCGACGACAAGCACGCCGTTCTCGAGCGACTTCGCGGCGCGTGGGGCTATGCAGCGCCGTATGGGCACCAACCGGTGGGTTTCGAACGTGTGCTCTTCACCTTGGATGTCGTTGGCGGTGTTGTTGGTTCGTTGTGCGAAGCGTTCCGCGCCATCAGCGAGGTGACACCGCAAGGGCACGTCGTGAATCTGCTGTTCGACCACTCGACGGACGCGCTCGATGTCGAGTCTCCGTATACGCACGGCGCGCTGACGCTTAGGACAAAGCGCCCCGGCCCCATCCTCCTTCGGGTGCCAAGCTGGTCGGACGTTCGACAAATCGAAGTCATGGGCGCCACCTCCTTGCCTCGACTAATCAACGGGTACCTGTATATATCCGAGCCCCGAGCGCAAAGCGTAATGATCAAGCTTCCGCTCACGAAACGGGACCTCGTCCTCACGTATCGGAAACGGCGAATCGCCACCCGGATGGAGGGCGACCGGATCCTCCAGATGGAGAATTTTGGTGCTGATCTCACGTTCTTTGACGCATTGTGAAAACAGCTGGCAATCGCATACGACGCACGCCTAACAAACGATTGCAGCAGTCAGCCGATCTATGGTGGGGCGCGCTTCGCGCGCTTTATTTGATTCGGCCGCAGCTGAATCGTAGGCGTTAGGCAGCCCCTCGAGCGACGACCATTTTGAAGGGGACTGAAGTGATAAGCCAGACGGCCACCGCACTCTATGTAGTCTTGATGGCAGCCGTGATCGCCGCGGTCGATTTGTTGTTCTTCAAGAACCGATTCTGGGAACGGCTGACGGTGAACCTAGGAATCGTCCTAGTATTCGCAGCCTTCTACTTCAGATTTCTGAAGCGTCCCTGAGCAAGGCGAAGGCGGCGCACTCGGGCGCGAATTCGCGCGCGAGAATTCGTGACGATCAACACGTGCGATACAGTCCTCGACCGGGCTACGTAACGAACGCTGAAGCTGACAGGCTCTTTTCGGATGCGGCTTCGCCGCAATGGTGGTAGCGTGCTTGCAGCTGAACTAAGGTGTTAGGCGGATGCGTACGGCCCTACCGCAGTAAATTGGGCGCATGGCCATTGGCTTCTCCTGGGATGCGCGCAAAGCGGCTAACAACGATCCTCGGGCTTTCAGCCAACAGCAGGCTCTTGGTTGTCGCTCACGTCGAGCGTGGCGACGACATTCGATTAATCAGCGCTCGACTCGCCAGCCGTCGAGAACGGATTGAGTATGAAGAAGGCGTCTAAGGCCTCTGGCACAAAGAAAGTTTCTCGCCGCGTCAACGACGACGAGATTCTGCCTGAATACGACTTTAGCCAGGGTGTTCGCGGAAAGTATGCGAAGCAGTATGCAGAAGGGACGAATCTAATATTGCTCGACCCGGATCTAGCAGCGGAATTTCCCGATTCCAAATCGGTAAGCCGCGCTCTCAGAGCATCTTGAAAAACAGGTCGAAGCGCCGCACCGCCTAACGAACGTTGCGGCTGACAAGCACTTTTCGGATGCGGCTACACCGCAACGGTGGTAAGGTGCTTGCAGCTGAACTAAGGCGTTAGGCCGACATTCCCGACGTTTGCAAGACAGCTCACCACTCACCGCGAAACGTAACTCATGTCTTCCATCATCCATTCGCAGGCAGCAGACATTCCGGCCAACATGACAACGAC
>DHJO01000145.1:0-917 GCA_002404375.1 Gemmatimonadales bacterium UBA4718
CTCGACTCCACGAACGTTCTCACTCCACTCGTCGCGACAGTCACCTCGATCGGCCTCGACCATACCGACCTCCTCGGCGATACGCTGGAAGCCATCGCCCGCGAAAAGGCCGGGATCTTCAAGCGGGGTGTGCCCGCGGTAATCGGGGAGAGTGCATCGGAGATTCGATCACTACTCGTGAAGTACGCAAAGGAAGCTGGCGCTCACCCTGTCGTCGTAATCGACGATGAGTATCGGATCTCGGACATAGAGGTGGCAGAGACGGGCACATCGTTCGCGCTTGCAAAAAGGTCAGCACGACAGAGCGTTATAACGCCGCTAATCGGTGCATTTCAGGCAAGAAACACAGCGATTGCCATCGCGACAGTCGGGGTGCTCGGAAGGAAATATCGTCCGACACGCGCTCAAATATCGGCGAAGCTCACGCAGCTTTTTCTCCCCGGCCGCTATCAGCGCTACGGAAAGTTCATCTTCGACGTCGCCCACAACCCCGACGGCGCTCGCGCCGTCGCTGAATCGATCCGCGCCTTGAACCCACCCGCGCCGCGGACCGCATTGATCGCGGTCCTTTCCGACAAGGATTGGCAGGGAATCATTCGCGCATTGGCCCCTGCCGTCGATCGCTTCGTATTCACCAACGCGCCCTCCGCTCCTCCTGACCGTCGATGGGATCCGTCGCAGGCTCAAGCTTTCGCCAAATCGCAGGGCTTCGACTCTCAGCTCGAGCCGGACCTGGACACAGCTTTACTGAGAGCTCAGAAAGGCGCGGAAACGGTGCTCGTGACGGGCTCATTTCACACTGTGGGCGATGTGATGTCGCGCTTGCAGGTGTCTCCATTCGCCGCGTAGCTTTCCTGAATGTCACAGGGAGCTTTACCAGGATTTCGCGATTTTTACCCCGAGCAGCTCGCCACCCG
>DHJO01000145.1:979-4684 GCA_002404375.1 Gemmatimonadales bacterium UBA4718
CCCCTGGAGCCGCTCGACCTTTACACGAAAAAGAGCGGCGACGAGATCGTGGGTCAGCTCTACACATTCACGGACAAAGGCGATCGACAAGTCGCGCTTCGCCCCGAGATGACTCCGACTCTGGCCCGGATGGTCTCGGCGAAGGCTAGCTCCATGCGGAAACCCATCCGCTGGTTTTCCGTTCCTCAGCTCTTTCGCTACGAACGGCAGCAGAAGGGGCGGCTCCGAGAACACTTCCAGCTCAACGTCGACATCCTGGGTGAGGCATCGGTTGCCGCGGACGCCGAGCTGCTGGCAGTGGCAATCGATGTCATACGCGCGCTGGGACTGACTGCGCAGGATGTCCGGGCGCGAGTGTCGGATCGACGTCTGCTGACCGCTCTGCTATCCCACGTTGGCGTGAAGAAGTCGGAGCTCCCGGCAGTCTTTGCCGCGATCGACAAGGCCGGGCGCGAGCCCCGCGATGTTACCCTCGCGAAAGTGGAGAAGGCAGTCACCGATGCTGATGCGCGGCGGGGAGTCGGGGGTATTCTGAGAAACTCGACAAACCTGGTTGCGCTCGCGAACGAATTCGCCGATTCGCCCAAGGTTGTCGAGGAAATCAGCCGGATGCGCGAATACCTCGGCTTCCTCGACGCTCTCGGCGTAGGCGATTGGGTGGACTTTGATCTCTCAATCGTCCGCGGACTCGCTTACTATACGGGGAAGGTGTTCGAGCTGTTCGACGCGAAGGGGGAGTTCCGCGCAATCTGTGGAGGCGGCCGTTACGACGACCTTCTCTCGACGATTGGTGGCGTGGATCTTCCGGCTCTCGGTTTTGGGATGGGCGACGTCGTGCTCACCGAGCTGCTGCGGGCGCGAGACCTCCTCCCGTCCGCGGAGCTGGGGACAGAGTACTGGATCGCGGCGGAAGATGATTCGCTCCTTCCCGAGGTGATGACGGTGGCCGGACGTCTGCGCGCGAAATCGCGGAGCGTCGAATACGCGCTCAAATCGCAGACGCTTGCGCGCCAGCTGAAGACCGCGTCGACCGCCGGAGTGAAGAATGTCGTTCTCCTGCGACGCGACGATTACGCGAACGGCAACGTGACTCTCAAGACGCTCGCTGATGGATCCGAGCGCAGCGTAGCTCTCGATGCATTCATAGACTCACTGTAATCACGGACTCACTGTAAATCACGCCAATGGCTGACGATAAAAAGCTGACGACGCGCTCCGCAGATTTCAGCGCCTGGTATAACGAAGTGGTTCTCAAGGCGGAGCTCGCCGACTACTCGCCTGTCCGCGGCTGCATGGTAATTCGTCCGCGCGGCTATGGCATCTGGGAGCGCATGCAGCAGCAGCTCGACACGATGTTCAAGGACACGGGCCACGAGAACGCCTATTTCCCGCTCTTCATCCCCGAGAGCTTTCTGCACAAGGAAGCGCAGCACGTCGAGGGATTCGCGCCCGAGCTCGCGGTGGTGACGCACGGCGGAGGCAAGAAGCTGGAAGAACCGCTGGTTGTGCGCCCGACCTCCGAGACGATCATCTACGCGATGTACGCGAAGTGGGTGCAGAGCTACCGCGACTTGCCTGTCCTGATCAATCAGTGGGCAAACGTCGTGCGTTGGGAAATGCGCACTCGCCTCTTCCTGCGGACTCTTGAATTCCTCTGGCAGGAGGGACACACCGCGCACGCCACCCACGACGAGGCCGAGGAAGAAACGCGCAGGATGCTCGGCGTCTACCGCGACTTCATGGAAGGCTGGATGGCGATGCCGGTGGTGACCGGCATCAAGACCGAATGGGAGCGGTTCGCCGGGGCGGTCCGCACTTATGCCTGCGAGGGGATGATGCAGGACAACAAGGCGCTCCAGGCGGGAACATCGCACAACCTCGGCCAGAACTTCTCCAAGGCGTTCGATCTCAAATTCCAGACGGAAGCTGGAGGCATCGAGTTCGCCTGGAACACGAGCTGGGGCGTGTCCACGCGTCTGGTCGGAGGGCTGGTGATGACGCACGGGGACGACAAGGGTCTGCGCACCCCGCCTCTTCTCGCTCCAATCGAAATAGTAATCGTTCCGATCTGGCGCTCCGAGGAGGACAAGGGCCGCGTCAAAGCGGCCGCGCACATGGTCAAAGAGAGCCTTCTCGCCTGGGAACGCCGCGTGCCAGGCCGCCTGCGCGTGCACGTTGACGATCGCGAGGGAATCAAGCCCGGCGCCAAGTACTACGAGTGGGAGCTGCGCGGGATTCCTTTGCGAATGGAGCTCGGACCGCGCGATATCGATCAGAATCAGGCAGTGCTGGTACGCCGCGACACGGGGGAAAAGCGCTCGGTCTCACTTGCATCAGTGGGCGAGGACGCCGCCGAACTGCTGCACCAGATTCAGGAGACGATGCTCATCGACGCGCGCGAGCGCAGGGAACAGCACAGCATTCGCGGCGGCATCACCTACGATCGCTTTCGCGAAGTCATGGATGGGGAAGGCGCATTCGTCTACGCGGGCTGGTGCGGCGACCAGAAATGCGCGGACACGATCAAGGAGGAGACGAAGGCGACCATTCGCGTTCTCCCCGACGAAGAATTCAGATCCGCCGACCCGCCGAAGACATGCCTGAAGTGCGGAGGTGCATCAATCGCCGAGGCGCTGTGGGCAAAAGCGTACTGAAGGCCCCTGAGATCGCGCCCTCCCGGGCGAAGGAAACGACGACGGTTAGCGACGAGGCATTTCCAAGGAACAGTGAGGGCCTGCTGTGCGAGCGCGTGCCGCTTTCGCTCATCGCTCGCGAGGCCGGGACGCCTGCCTACGTGTACAGCGCGGGGGCGATTCGGGATCAGTACGCGCAGCTCCGCGACGCGATGAAGAGCATCGACGCCCGGCTTCACTACAGCGTGAAAGCGAACTCCAGCATCGCGATTCTGTCGCTGCTTCGGGAGCTCGGCGCCGGACTCGATATCGTCTCGGGAGGCGAGCTTTATCGCGCTCTCCAGGCGGGATACAGCGGACGCGACATCGTCTTCAGCGGTGTGGGGAAGACCAAGCGCGAGATGGAGGAAGCGCTCCGCGCGCAGGTGCTGCTGGTCAACGTCGAGTCCGAGCAGGAGCTCCACGTTCTAGACGCAGTCTCGAAGCGTCTCGGCGTGAAAGCTCCGGTCGCGCTGCGGGTGAATCCCGAAGTGCTCGTCGATACGCCGCATCCCTACACTCGCACCGGCGAAAAGGGAATGAAGTTCGGAATCCCCTTCGACGAGGCGTTGTCGGTGGCGAAGGTGGCTGCGACACTACCCAACATCCAGCTGCTCGGGCTCGACATGCACGTTGGCTCGCAGATATCGCAGTTCGCGCCATACGAGGTCGGGCTGCAGAGACTTCTGCATCTGCGCCGCGAGATTGAGCGAGACACGAAGGCGCGTCTTGAGTGGCTCGACATCGGTGGCGGGCTGGCAGTGACGTACGACGCTGAGCGGTCGGTAGACGTCCGTCATTTTGGCGAAGTGATCAGCGCGCTCGTCAGCGGATCGGGACTCAGGATCATTCTCGAGCCCGGGCGCTTCCTGGTCGGAAATGCGGGCGTTCTACTCACGCGCGTTCTGTACAGAAAGCGGAGCGGCGGCAAGGAGTTCATAATCACCGACGCGGGGATGACCGATCTCCTTCGGCCTTCGCACTACAATGCGTTTCATCGCATCGATGCCGTGAAGCCGACGGGCCGCACGAC
>DHJO01000145.1:4812-6489 GCA_002404375.1 Gemmatimonadales bacterium UBA4718
TATGGGTTCGTCATGTCATCCAATTACAACTCGCGTCCGCGAGCGCCGGAAGTGCTCGTGGATGGGGACAGATTCGCTGTGATCACCCGGCGGGAGAGCTACGACGATCTCATTCGCAACGAGATCAAGACTCCCGACTGGAGAACCCGGTAGTGCGAATTGGGGTGATGGCTGACACCCACGATCGGGTTCCCGCGGTGGCGGACTTGCTCGAGAGACTGGCCCAGAAGGGCGTGAGCATGGTGATGCACGCCGGAGATTATTGTTCTCCGTTCTGCCTCGCGCCGTTTCATCAGCGCGGCACGGCCCTGCTCGGCGTCTTCGGGCGAAACGACGGCGATCGTGAGACGCTGAGTGCCTACGCTGCGCGCGGAATGGGAACCGAGATCTATGAGTCGCCGCACAGCTTCGACGTGGGAGGCAAACGAATCCTGCTCGTGCACGAGATCGGGGAGGTCAACGCGAGATCGATCGAGTCGCACGACTTCGTGATACACGGCTCGTCGCACCTGCAGTCGAAGAAAAATATCGGCACCACCCTCGTGATCAATCCGGGCGAGGCTTGCGGCTGGATTCACGGCAAATGCACGGCGGCGATCCTCGACACGGAAACCGGAGAAGTAGAAGACATCGCTCTATGAGCAGCCGGATCCTCATCATCGATTTCGGCTCACAGTTCACGCAGTTGATTGCCCGCCGGGTTCGCGAAGCCCGGGTGTATTCCGAGATTCCCCCGCCGAGCCGCACTGTCGAGTGGATTCGCGAGTGGAAACCTACCGGCATCATTCTGAGTGGCGGACCGAACTCGGTGTACGGCGACAACGTCCCCCTCGCCGACCCGGCGATCTTCGACATCGCGCCCGTGCTCGGCATCTGTTACGGGATGCAGCTGATTGCGCACATCGAGGGTGGACAGGTTATCCGCACCAATCGGCGGGAGTACGGCCGCGCTGAGGCGAAGGTGCTGGACCCGAGCGGCTTATTCGCGGGATTCTCGACGGACGAACCGGTGACCGTCTGGATGAGCCACGGCGATCACATCGAGAAGCCGCCGAAGGGATATCGAGTCACCGCGGAAAGCAATGGAAATCCCATCAGCGCGTTCCGTCATGAGAAGCGCCCGATCTTCGGCGTGCAGTTCCATCCGGAAGTCGCGCACACTCCTCGCGGTCGCGAAATAATTGCCAATTTTCTTTTTGGGATTTGCAGGGCTGAGCCAACCTGGACTGCCGGCGCATTCATCGAGGAGGAGATTGCCCGGATCAAAAAGACTGTCGGGAAGTCGCGGGTGATATGTGGACTCTCTGGCGGCGTGGATTCATCGGTAGCCGCTGCGCTCGTTCATCGGGCCATTGGAGATCAGCTCACCTGCATCTTCGTCGATACAGGCTTGCTGCGACTCCACGAGCGCGACCAGGTCGAGCGGACATTTCGCGCCAACCTTGGCATCAAGCTGATTACGATCGACGCCGAGGAGAGATTCCTGAGCGCGCTCGCGGATGTCGAAGATCCGGAGAAAAAACGAACGGCCATTGGCCACACGTTCATCGACGTGTTCGAGGACGCTGCCGCCCAAGTCGGAGACGATGTCGATTTTCTTGTCCAGGGTACGCTTTATCCAGACGTGATCGAGTCGTTCTCACCGCGCGGGGGGCCATCGGTGACGATCAAGACGCA
>DHJO01000096.1:0-296 GCA_002404375.1 Gemmatimonadales bacterium UBA4718
CTCAACAACGTTGCATACGGCCTGATAATGCACGAGCTCGAGCGGGGCGACTCGGGCGTGCGATCGTTCGCTTCGGTGCAGGGCGCGCTGGTCATGTACCCGATCTACGCGTTCGGTAGTGAGGAGCAGAAGAAGCACTACCTCCCTCGAATGGCACAGGGCGAGATAATTGGATGCTTCGGCTTGACCGAGCCCGACTATGGATCGAACCCCTCCGGCCTGATCACGCGCGCTCGCGAGCAGAAAGACGGAAGCTGGGTGATCAACGGCGCCAAGATGTGGATCACCAACGGCTC
>DHJO01000096.1:550-741 GCA_002404375.1 Gemmatimonadales bacterium UBA4718
GGGATCAAGAGTCCGCTCATGTGCCTGACGCAGGCCCGATACGGCATCGCCTGGGGCGCGATGGGTGCCGCGCAGGGGTGCTACGAGGAGGCGCTCGCTTACGCAGGCAACAGGGTGATGTTCGGCAAGCCGATAGCGGGATTCCAGTTGCAGCAGCAGCGATTGGCGGAGATGCTGACCGAGCTGGTGAA
>DHJO01000096.1:991-1207 GCA_002404375.1 Gemmatimonadales bacterium UBA4718
GCGCGAAGGCTCCTCGGCGCCAATGGCATACTTGCTGAATACTCGTCGATGCGGCACATGGCGAACCTCGAGAGCGTCTACACCTACGAGGGCACGCACGACATTCATACCTTGATTCTGGGACAGGCTGTGACCGGACTGAGCGCCTTCGAATGACCGAGCGGAGAACCAAGCACCGCACCGGCAACATAGATCTGGGGTTGAGAGACGAGAAAG
>DHJO01000096.1:1399-8957 GCA_002404375.1 Gemmatimonadales bacterium UBA4718
GTCGTGTTCGGCCACGACGAAGCGAACGAGAAAGTCGTCGAGCTGCTGCGCAAGAAAGGGCTCGATACCGATCACCTCCAGACTTCAAATCGGCTAACGGTGATCACCGGCGGTCCGACAGGTGAGAGAATGCTGGGAACAATCGGCGCGACGTTTCAGGAAGCAGTAGAGAGTGGCTGCGAGTGCATTCGACTGCTCGGCAACATCGGCTGGTCCAAGCCCGGCTGGCCAGACGACCTCGACATACTTGCGTTCGAATCGAAAGTAACTGGCGCCGCGAAAAAGTTTCCCTGCGTAGTGATGTGCATGTACGACGTCGCCTCTCTCTCCGGGAACATCATGGTGCACGGTGCCTACGAGACCCACCCTCTCACTTTCGTTGGCAACGTACTTCGCGAGAATCCATTTTACGTCGGGGTGGATGAGTACCTTGAGCGACTGAAGACAGTCTGACGCACATCTGACGGCGTCACTACATTCTGCCTTCGGTTGGAGTCGAAGCGGAGCATAAACGCCTGACGACGAGTCGTCGCCTGATGCGATCCTCTAGAATTGCGATTCTTGTAGTTGCTGTCGCCCTCGCTGCGGCAGCCACCGCCGCCTGGCTCTTTCCGCGCGCATTTCCGATCGTCGCGCTCAAGCAATCTCTCACGCGCGACGTCGCGCTCGCGCGCGCCGACTCGTTCTTTCGCGCTCACTCGCTCGCCCCCGCCGCCGCGCGAACGGCGGTGCGGTTCCAGGGAAACGACTCGCTCCGCACCTTCGTCGAGCTGGCCGGCGGCGGTCATGATTCACTGAACGCGCTCGTTCGCGGCAAGGATGTCGCTCCCTTTACCTGGTCGGTTCGCGCGTTCGCTCCAGGCAATCCACGCGAAGCGCGCGTCCATTTCGCACCCGACGGCCGCATCATCGCATTCGAGCGAAAGCTTGCTGATACCGACCGCCGGCCCACCGTGAGCGTCGACTCGGGCCAACGCCTCGCGGAGCTCGCGCTCAATACGTGGGTCGACAATCGCGCCAATCGTTGGAAGCTCATCACGTCGTCGTACGAAACGAAGAAGACAAGTGGCCGCGTCGACCGCACGTACACGTTCGAGCGCGTAGACCGGCGCATCGGCGGCGCGCCGATCCGCGCCGAAGTCGGTATCGCGGGTGATATTCCAGCGCGCATCAAACCCTACGTCGAGATTCCCGAATCGTTCCGGCGGCGGTACGCCGAAATGCGGTCGTGGAACGACCTCCTCGCGTTGCTTGCGACTCTGGGCATTATCGGGGTAGCGATAGTCGGAATCGTCGCGCTCAGCAGATTCGCGCGGGAGCGGAGAGTGCGGTGGCGCGAGCCGATGATGGTCGGACTGGCGATCGGCGTGCTCTCCCTCGCCGCGGGCATGAACGATCTGTCGGGAAGCTGGTTCTCGTACGATTCGGCAATGTCGCCCGCCACCTTCCAGGCGATGCAGGTTCTGTTGGCGGTGTTGCTCGGGGTGTCGACAGCGGTGCTTGTGGGCTTCACCCTTGCGGCGGCGGAGGCGGCCACACGCAACGCATTCCCGCAACATCTCGATTGGTGGAAGTTGTGGCAGTTCCGCGGCACCAGAGAGGTTGCCTCCCGGGTTGGCGGTGGCTATGCGGTTGCCACGATCGCCTTCGCGTATGTCGCGATCTTCTATCTGGTGACTCGGACGCTGTTCGGCTGGTGGGTGCCGAGCGAGCTGCTCGACGATCCAAACCAGATCGCATCGCCGATGCCGTGGATTTCCGGGATAGCGTTGTCCCTGAATGCCGGCGTGTGGGAGGAAGCGCTCTTCCGCGCGCTGCCGCTTTCATTGCTGTCGTTGTGGATCGGACAACGATCGGGGCGCCGGTGGTTGATGGCAGCCGGAGTCGTCGCGTCGGCGCTCATCTTCGGATTCGCACACTCGAACTACGAGTCATGGCCTCCCTATTCGCGCGGCGTCGAGATCTTCCTCGACGCCTGCTTCTGGGCGGTGCTGTTCGTCAATTTCGGGCTTCTGGTCACGGTGATTGCGCACTTCGTCTACGACCTCGTGCTGTTCGGACTTTTCGCCGCGTCGGGACATGCCGTGGAGTATCGTGTAACGGCGGCGATCATTCTGCTGGCGCTGCTGACACCGGCGCTTGTCGTCACGTGGCGATGGATAAGGCAGCGCGGGTTCGTGCCGGCGCCAGAGGAGGCCCGGTTTGGGGCGTGGACGCCGGTAGCCGCCGAGGAAGCGGCAGCGCCAATCACACGCAGACAAGCAGGCGTCTTTACGGCGCGCGCGCGGCGTCTCGCTCTCGCGGCGATCGGCATAGGCCTCCTTGTCGCGGTGGCGCGTCCACCACGACCGACGCTAGGTCCGCGATTCACGGTCGATCGAACGCGCGTAGTTCAGGTTGCGGACTCGATGCTCTTCGCGCATGGCGGAAATCCGGCAGGCTGGAGGCGCCTGACCGGGATCGGCAAGGACACGCTCGATGCGTGGCCGCGGTTCCTTCGCGAGCACAAGATGGTCGCCGAGGCACAGCGGTTCGCCTCCACATATGCGCCTCCCACGTGGTGGACGGTGCGGTACGTCCACACGACTGGTACAGCCGCGCAACGCACCGAGGAATGGCGCATCAGGGTGCGGCCAGATGGCACGCCGCTCGATACGCGCCATCTCGTTCCGGATTCCGCACGACGCGACTCGGCCGATTCCGCGGCGCTTCGCCGCATAGCGCTTGGTTCTCTCGCGCGTGAAGGGTTGGATACATCGAAGCTCCAGGAATCGGAGGTGAAGGAAACCGCGCGCTCGGCGAGACGCGACGCCATCGTCACTTACACGGACACGTCAATGAAGCTGCCGAGCGGTGCAGCGGCGCGCACGTGGGTGCAAGTCGCCGGCGACGATCCTCTGGTTGCACGACGCGCCATTGAGTTGCCCGAACCATTTATGCGGGCTGACCGCCAGCGACAAACCACGCGGATGGCTGTCGCGGTGGCGGTCATTGTTCTCCTGTTCGGTCTGGTGGTGACGGGCGCAATCTTCGTCAAGCGGCGGCGCCCCATCCTGCTGGATGATGGCACGCTCGAGCGCAGAGACACCTATCGCCTTCTCGGCGGGCTGGTCCTGCTTTCGATCATCAGCAGCCTAAACGCTCTCCCGTCGGCGCTCTTCAAGTACGACACTGCGCAGCCCTGGAGCACCTTCCTCAGCAGAGTCGGCCTGGGATTCGTTGTCGCGATCCCGCTCGTGCTGATGGTGTTTGGCTTGTGGCTCGCGCTCGACGCCATGAGACGCCGGGTGGGAATCCCGATGCTCGCGGGCGGGTCATCCCGATCGGACCGCAACGACACGCTCGTCGCTGGGCTCGGACTCGGCGGCATCTTTTTCACGCTGGGGCAGCTCGAGTCCTTCGTGCCAGGCGCGGGCATTCCCCGCACGCCGGCTACGGCGCTGAACGACGTATACCCATGGCTGGCGGGCGTACCGGACATTCTGATCGGTGCATTGATCGCGGTAGCGCTGGTCGGCATACCTTTGCTCGTTGTGGCTGCTCTCACGCCGCGCTGGAGGCTGAGGGCGCTAATGGGTTCAGTGTTCGTAGCCCTAATGCTGCTGGTAGGATGGTCGATGTCCTCAGGGACAGCCGACATCAGTCCAGTCCGGGTGGTGCTTCTGCTTGCGGGAATGGCGCTGTCGGTAGTGGCGCTCGTTGTCTGGGGGGGATTGGCTGCGTGGTCCTGGATCATCGCCGGTCTCGCATACCAGGGATTGGCGGGTCTGCGCAACGCTGCTTATGGCGCAGTGTGGCACGAGCGAGCGGCGGGTGGGCTCATTCTGATCTTTGCAGTGGCGCTGCTCACTCTCATCGCGCGCCGGACTGCGCGAGCACACGGCGTACGGGACGGTCTGACGCACATCTGACGCATCCATTGTATCCTCACCTCCGACTGCAGTCGAAGCGGAGCGAAGGGGTCCGGACCGTGCTCAGGTCCGGGCCCTGTTTCGTAAGGGCTGTCCGGTGAGGGTATCTTTATGTGAAATCATTCACATGGAGATTTCGCGGTGAAGATTGCCGTGTGCATCAAGCGTGTTCCGGATATGGATGTGCGCTTCAAGATCGGCTCCGACAACGTCTCGCTCGACGAGGCTGGACTGAAATTCGACATCAACGACTTCGATGCGTGGGCCGTCGAGGCCGCCCTCAAATTGAAGGAAAAGAATGCCGGCAGCGACGTTACGGTGATCTCGCTCGGCCCCGATGTCGTACAGGAAACCATCCGGAAGGCTCTGAGCATGGGCGCCGACCGCGGTATCCAGCTCAAAGCCGACAAGGTCCCGTTCGACGGCTTCGCTGTCGCGAAAGCGCTGGCGGAGGAACTGAAAGCGGGCGCGTACGATCTGATTTTCTTTGGGAAGATGTCGCCCGATTCCTCCAATGGAGTCGTGGGTCCGATGACCGCAGAGTTTCTCGGGGTTGCCTGCGTGACGGCGATCTCTTCACTCGAGATCACCAACGGGAGGGGAATAGCAAAGCGAGAGCTCGAAGGAGCGCAGGAGATCGTCGAGTTTCAGCTCCCCGCGGTACTAACCGTCGACGAAGGACTCAACACGGCGCGTTATCCGTCCCTAAAAGGCATCATGGCCGCCAAAAAGAAACCCCTCCAAACCAAACCTGCTCAGCTCGCAGAGCCACAGGTCGTGGTACGGAAACTCGAGCTCCCGGCGGAAAGAAAGGCTGGCCGTATCGTGGGTGAAGGCGCGGCCGCAGTGCCGGAGCTGGTGAAGCTCCTGCAGACCGAGGCGAAGGTTCTCTAATGCCGAAGCTTCGCCGAGGCCAACGTTCTCCGATGTCGAATATCCTCACCCAAGCCAAGGCTTTCTGATGGCGAACATGTTCGCGTTCGTTGAATCCCGTGGCACCGAGGTGCGAAAAGTCGGCCTCGAGGCTGTGACCGCCGCGCGCGCGTTCGCCGACAAATCTGGCGGCGGAGAAGTGCACGCGCTGCTGGTCGGCCCGCCCGGCATCGTCGCGAAGGCCTCGCAGCTTGGACAGTACGGCGCCGATGTCGTCATCGTGGTCGAGCACGCCGCGCTCACGAATTACAACCCGGAAGCTGCCACCGCTACCGCGGCCGCTCGCATCAAGGCCGGGAGTTATCGCGCAGCAATTTTCAGTACTTCGGCGCAGGGGCGAGATCTCGCTCCGCGAGTCGCTGCTCGTCTCGGGGTGAGCGCCGTGACCGATGTTCTTTCTTTCGAGTTGGAGGGCAACACTGTGGTCGTTCGACATTCCATCAACATCGGAAAGGTGATTGCAACGCTGGCGATGTCGGGCTCTCCCGCGGTGATCGCAATGCGCCCCAACGTCATCTCACCTGCGCAGAATGCGAAAGCCGGCCGAGTGGAGAACGCGCAGCCTGCTGTCGATCCCGGGTCGACTCGAGTGAAAGTGGTCGAGACGCGTAAGGGCGGAACTGGAAAGCTCGATCTCGCCGAAGCTCCGGTAGTGATAGCGGGAGGGCGTGGCCTCAAGGCCGCGGAGAACTTCAAGCTCGTCGAGGATCTGGCGTCGGCGTTCGGAAACGCCGCGGTCGGAGCGACGCGCGCTGTAACCGACGATGGCTGGCGGCCGCACAGCGATCAAATCGGTCAGACCGGGCGCCTGGTAAGTCCTGAGCTGTACATCGCCGTGGGTATCTCCGGTGCGGTGCAGCATCTCGCCGGAATGCGGACGTCGAAGACGATCGTGGCGGTGAACAAGGATAAGGACGCCCCGATCTTCAAAGTCGCTGACTATGGAATCGTCGGTGATGTATTCGAAGTGATTCCCGCGCTCACCGAGGCGGTGCGCGAAGCAAAGAAGCACCACTAATGCCGGATCGTCCGCTGAGCGTTCTGCCGAGGCGGCATCAGGCTTCACTGCCCCTCGAGGGGCTGATACTGAGCGAGCCGCCCGATGCCGAAGCGGTTCCGATGGACGTTCTATTCGTTGGAGGCGGCCCGGCGGGACTCGCCGGAGCGATAGAGCTCGCGAAGCTGGTCAAGGCCGACAACGAGGCCGGCGGAACGCTCGGTGACATTCAGATCGGCGTGCTCGAAAAAGCCGGGGCGCTTGGGGAGCACTCGCTGTCGGGAGCCGTCGTTAATCCAGTCGTGATGCGTGCTCTCTTTCCGGAGCTGAAGGACACTGATTTCCCATTTCGCGCGCCGGTCGGCGGAGAGCGCGTGTACTTCCTCACCGAAAATCGGTCCGTCCGGATTCCCACACCGCCGACGATGCAGAATCACGGCTACTTCATCGCGTCGCTCTGCGAGATTGTACGCTGGCTCGGAGAAAAGGCGGAGGCGCTCGGGGTGAACATTTTCACAGGGTTTCCCGCTGCGTCGCTGCTGACGGAAGGGAATCGGGTGACTGGCGTGCGCACGACACCGACGGGTCTAGCCAGAACCGGGGATCCCGGAAGCGGCTATGCTCCGCCAACCGACATCACGGCGCAGATCACCGTTCTCTCAGAGGGAACGCGGGGAACGCTGTCTCAGGCATATCTCGAGTGGCAAAAGATCGGTTCCGACAATCCGCAGATCTTCGCTCTCGGTGTCAAGGAAATCTGGGAGACGCTCAAGCCGCTCGACGCGATCGTACACACGCTGGGCTGGCCGCTGCCGAGGGATGTGTTCGGCGGCAGTTTCATGTATCCGCTGAGCAGGAATCTCATCGCACTCGGTCTCGTCGTCGGCCTGGACTACAAGCGCACTTCCGACGACGCCCACGAGATGCTTCAGCGAATGAAGTTACACCCGCTTTTCAGAGAGATACTGGAGAGTGGAGAGATGGTCGAATGGGGCGCGAAGACCATTCCCGAAGGCGGATACTACGCGCTTCCGAAGCGACGCCATGGCGACGGCGTGATGATCGTTGGGGATTCAGCCGGCTACGTCGAAGTCGCTTCGCTGAAGGGAATCCACTACGCGATGCAATCCGGAATGTTCGCTGCGCGCGCGGCGTTCGATGCGCTCAAGCGCAAGGACACGTCCGCCTCGTCGCTCAAGGAATACGACTCTATGGTAGATGGCAGCTTCATCGCAGAGGATCTCTACCGCCGGCGCAACATGCGGCTCGCATTTCAGGAGAGCAACTTCTACATGGCGGGCTTCAAGGCGAGCCTGATGACGGTGACTCGCGGCGCGGTGCCTGGGGGCAGGATCGACTCTCACGACGACGCCGACGTCCCGCGAGCAGTTACTGAACCCGAGCCGTTCGTGCCCGACGGCAAGCGCACATTCAGCAAGCTCGATGCGGTGTTCAAGTCAGGGAACGCGACGCGCGACGACATCCCGTCGCACCTTATCGTCGGGCCGGACATCACTCCCGACGTCGCGGAGCTGTACGCGCACATGTGTCCGGCAGGAGTCTACGAGCGCGACGGCGAAAGGCTGGTGATCAGTCCTGCCAATTGCATCGACTGCAAAGCGACTGACGTCCTGGGGCCGCGTTGGACGCCTCGAGAGGGCGGAAGCGGCCCGAAGTACAGGCAGATGTAGCGAGACCGCCGCTCGGGCAGGCATCT
>DHJO01000096.1:9053-9380 GCA_002404375.1 Gemmatimonadales bacterium UBA4718
GAACTGATCGGGCTGATCGCGCCGTGAGGCGTTATATCCTCTCCCGGCGGCCCGTGATTTTCGTTGTTGTTATTTCGGATGAGGCTCCGAGTCGCGTCAGAAGCATCCCGAGCGGCAGTTCCCAAGAGATCCCGGCCCGGTGAGAGGATCCGAAACGCCCATGGGACCGATCCGATTAATCCGTCCAATCCGCTATATCCGTATAACCTTTGAACCTAGATCCTGCCCGACCGAGCAGTCAAGGCAGTCTCTGGCTTCGCCCGATCTCGTAGAGATCGATCTTCTGCTTGATCTCTCCAACTTCGAACGGTCGGGTTTCTTTGTTCA
>DHJO01000096.1:9524-19088 GCA_002404375.1 Gemmatimonadales bacterium UBA4718
GCACGAGTACTCGATCGAGTATCACCGGCAAAAGCTCCGCGTACTCCCTCTCGTACAACACGTCCGAGGCGAATACCAGATCGAATCGCCCGAGGTCGTCGGGGAGGTGCCGCCAGTCGACGAGCCGCGTCCGCGCCAGCTTTCCCAGATTGCGGAAGACATTGGCCCGCGTGACATCGAGCGCGTCCTCGTAGTAGTCGGTCGACAGCACGTCATAACCGGCCGTGATTGCCGCGAGCGTGCTGAGTCCCACTCCGCACCCGAGCTCAAGCGCCGTCTTTCCTCGTCCTTTCAGCCCGAGCAGCCTCCCCGCGAGAATCAGCGAAGACGGCCATACATCCGCCCAATACGGGAGTCTTTCATCCTTGACGAAATCTTCCTCGCGGATGAGATCGTCGGAGTTCGCCGGCTTGAGAATGCTGAAGGTGTGAGCGTCCACTGTCGCATCTTCCACTGAAGTCCTGAATCGACGATTCAGCGCGCTGACGAGAGCGTCTCCCGCGAGGACCGAATGGTCGATATTCGAGAGATCGCCCTTGTCGATCAAAGGGAGAACGCTGATGTCTCTTCGAGACTGTGATCGAGCATGAGTGCATGAAGCTGCCCGCCCTTGGCGACTTTCTGGTGCGTTCCAGGCACGATGAGAAGTGCGTTCGCTTTCACCATTGAGGTGAGGGCGCCAGAGCTCTGATGGCCCGTGAGGCGCGCCGTCAGCGTTCCGTCCTCGCGTCGTGTAACGAACGCACGGAGAAAATGGGTGAGCTTGGCGGCAATCTTTATCTCTTCCTCGACCGTCACGGTCAAAGCGCGGTGAAAAAGATTGGTGTGACCCTGCATTTTTCTCAGCGCCGGTCTGACGAAGAGCTCGAAGCTGACCATCGCCGAAACCGGATTGCCCGAAAGTCCGAGCCACGGCACGCCATTGAGCAGTCCAAAGGCGAGCGGGGCGCCTGGTCTCATCTTCACCTTCCAGAATTTCTGCTTTCCCCCAAGCCTCGCAAAAACATCGCGAGTATGATCGAGATCGCCGACGGAGACTCCGGCAGAAGTGAGAATGAGATCGTACCCCGCGGCGCTTTCGAGCTTTTTCTTGAGCGATGCCCGGGTGTCGCTGGCTATTCCCAGATCTTCGGGAATTCCCCCCGACACGCGGGTCAGTGCTTCCAGCGTGTAGCTATTGGTCGAAACTATGCGCCGCGCGGCGATCACCTCGTCGAAATCGTCGATGTCCACGAGCTCGTTGCCAGAGCTGATGATCGCGACGCGTGGGCGACCGAAAACCTGGACCGTCGCGATACCGCTCGACGCAAGCACGCCCAGCAGCGCCGGCTTCACGGGAGCTCCGCGCTTTGCCAGGAGATCACCGCTCTGATAATCCTCTCCCGCGCCGCGAATGTTCTTCCACACGTCGCGGGCCTCGCGGATCTCCACCTTCTCGCTTCCGCCGTCGGTGTCTTCCTTGCGGATCACGGAATCAGCACCCCCGGGGATCGGCGCTCCCGTCATGATACGCATGGCTTCACCGCGCTTCAGCGCCCTCGGTGCAAACTCTCCGGCCGCAATCGTCGCGATGACGCGCAGCTTCACCGGCTCACCGCTCATTACCGGAGTGATGTCGGCAGATCGGACCGCGTAGCCATCCATCGAGGAGTTGCTCCACGGCGGCATCGTCACCGTCGCAGTAACGTCCTCAGCCAGCACGCGCCCAAGAGCCTGACGCAACGGCAGCGTTTCCGGCGGGAGCGCCTTCACCTCGGCGAGGATGCGCTCGCTTGCCTCAGCGACGCTCAGCATGGACTGGTCAATGCTCCCGGTACGCGGCCAGGGAGGCCGCAATTTCGTCGGCAACATGCGTTACCGCCGAACCCGGAGTGGTCGTATTGTTGGCGAGAATGCTGAAGATGAGGCGTTCGCCGTCGGCCGACGTTACGTAGCCTGATAGGGAGCGCGCCTTGGCTAGCGTTCCGGTCTTTGCGTGGACATTGCCCTCGGCGGGCGTTCCCTTCATGCGGGTATCGATCGTGCCGTCGACGCCCGCAATCGGCATCGCGTTGTAGTAGGTCGCGAACGCGGTGTCGCGCTGGATCCTGTCGAGGACGCGCACGATAGTCTCCGGCGTGAGGAGATCCTGATCGGAGAGTCCGCTCCCATCACGGATGACGAAGCCGTCGGGCTGCACGCCCCAGGCTAACAATTGCTGTCCGACGATCTTTCGTGCGCTGTCCGCCGTTCCGAGGCCGCCTCGCTCCAGGCCGATCGTCCTCAGGAGGATCTCGGCGATCTGATTCTGCGACGGCTTCATCAGCGCTGGCAGAATCTCGCGGAGCGGCGGCGAGACGAGGACGAACAGCGTGTCCATCTTGAAAGGCGTCGGGAAGATGCTGTCCCTGACTGCGCCGTCCATCCTGATGGATTTTCGTACGAGAGCGTCGTGGAAAGCGTCGAGGTATGCTTTCGCCGGGTTCTTGGCCGGACCGGAATAAAGGCTGTCACGCGCCGTGTCCGGAGGAGGCCGAAGCTTCGTCGGCGCCATTCCCTCATTGAAGATCAGCTCGTCTACTCCGGCGCCGTAGTATTCGCCAAGGTCGTCCCATTCCCAGCCGTAACCGTAAATGGAATCGGGGAAGGCGTTGCCCACACGGGCGAGCGACCCGCTGATCTGCCTGATCCCATGCGCGCGAAGCGAATCGGCCAGTGCGTCCATCACGGTTGTCGCAGTGCCCCGCATCCGGTCGCTCACCGTTGGATCTCCGCGGCCGATCACGAGGAGGTTTCCATCGAGGAGTGAGTCGCGCACCTCACCGTCCGTGAGAAAAGTGGTGCGGTACCGGTAATCGGGTCCGAGCAAGGTCAATGCGGCCGCGCTCGTGATGATCTTCATGTTGGAAGCGGGCATGAAGAGCTTGCCCGCATTTTTCGAGTAGAGCGTATCGCCGGTGCGCGGATTCACGATCAGCACGCCCCACTGCGCGTTTCTGAACTCGGGCTGGGAAGTCAGCGAGTCGATCTCAAGGCGCAGCCCCGAGCGCGGCGAGCTGAGGTGGGCCGTCTTCATCACGGTCACGCACGCCGTGAGCGCAAATGGCGCCATTGCGACGAGAAATGCACGCGCGTTACTGCGTGTGAAAGGAACAGACACTTCTTCCGTTACTCCGTGCTGTAGGTTGCGCTGAGACTGTCGTCTTCTCCGACGGTCACGCGCATCACTTTCGCCGGCTTCGGCAGCTCACGCTCTACGCGCTCGAATATGAAGCGCGCGAGATTCTCTCCCGTGGGGACGAGCTTTCCGTCCGCGAACTCCGGCACGTCGAGATTTATGTTGCGGTGGTCGAACCGCTCCTTAACCTGCCTGGTAAGAATGCCGTCGAGCACACCGAGGTCGACAACGAATCCGGTGGCCTCGTCAATCGGGCCACCGACGGTGACGTCGCACACATAGGTGTGACCGTGGAAGTTGGGCCACGCACACGCCCCGAAGGTCGCGGCGTTCTTGTCATCGCTCCAGTCCGGACGGCTGTAGCGATGCGCGGCGGAAAACGAAACGCGTCTGGTGAGAGAAGCGCTCGGCAACCTACTAATCGTCGTTCATCGCATCGGGAGCCGCGTCCGTCCCGCTTGCGCCTTCCGGCGTCGGTCCGTCCGGTGGATTCCACGGAATCCCCTCCGTTATTGACTCCTGAACGTCAGTCGTTCCAAACAGCTCCGCGCGGATATCCTCGTGGAGGTGCTCGGCCTCCGGATCCTCTGGTCTGGGCCGGTCGCCGAGCAGGATGCCCTCGTGCAGCTCCTCGTCGGCGAGATGCTCGTCGATCGCAACCGGGCTCTCGGCGCGCCGAATAGGATCCACGACCAGGTCGTTTTTCACTTCCTTGATTCCGACCAGGTCCGTGACGACATGCTCAACGATGCGTAGCTCCTGCTCGGTGCCTACGCGCCCTGACAGATGTACGACCCCGCCTCGCACCGCGACGTCCACATCGTTTGGGTCGAATGCGACCTGTTCTTCGAGGCGGTCACGAACGAGCGCGCGCAGCTCGCCATCGGTCAGCTCGTCGATCTCGTCGATGTCCTCGTAATCCTTTTCCACCGTTCCTCCGAGTCCGCCGCTTCGGGCGGTTCAGGTTACCGAAAGAACAGGAGTGATGCGCCGAGCGAGAGGGCCCGATTGTTCTTCCAGAATGACCGGGCCTGTCCGCCACCCGCTGCGGCAGTCCCGGTTGTCGGCGTCAAGTAGTACGCGGTCGGATACTTCAACTGATAGAGATAGTCTCCCCAGTCTGCCCGCAACTGGAATCGGCCACCCGGCACGTACCGCAGTCCGCCTCCAAAAGAAAATGCAAACGGGGTGCCGAAGGTGTACGGATCTGGGCTGACGGTGCAGTTGCAGCTCGCGATGCCGGCGCCGAAGTTAATCACAGGAACGATGTTATGAAAACTCTTCTGGCCGGTGAGATTGAGAACCAGGTTTACGTCGAAGAGCTTGAGCGAGACGTTCTTTCTGCCCAGCTGTGCGGCGGTTCCACTCTTGGTGGGATCGATCGGAAAGCGCTCGCCGTTGACGTGCGCGAAGCGCGCCATCAGGAAAGCGGGGCCGCCGACGTGGATCTCGTAGCGCAGACCATACATCGGACCGCCGCTTGGGGCGACGCCGATTGGATCCTTTCCCGCGGAGTAGCGGCCACCAAAGAAAGAGAGCTCCTGACTCGCCTCGAGGTCGCGGTAGGGACTGTTTTCGGGAAGGTGTCCGACCTGCGCGCGCGCGGTGGTCGCAACGAAAGCAAGCGCCAGAGCGCTCATGAAAGGCTTCACTAATCGACTCCAAGATTGACGCCGCTCATCTCTGGCGGCTGCTCGATTCCGAGCATTGATAATATAGTTGGCGCGACATCGCAGAGAGCGCCTCCGGAGCGGAGGCGCTGCTCCTGATCCCAATCGATGATGACGAAAGGAACCGGGTTCGTGGTGTGAGCCGTGTGTGGCCCGCCCGTCTCGGGATCGATCATCATTTCGGCATTGCCATGGTCCGCGGTAACGATGAGCCGCACCCCCGCGCCCTCGGCCGTCTTGAGAACGCGCGCAAGCATTCGATCGACGGTCTCGACAGCTTTGATCGTCGCCGGAATCGATCCGCTGTGGCCCACCATGTCGGCGTTCGCGTAATTGCAGAGAATGAAATCCTGTTCGCCAGATGAGATCCCCTTGCACAGAGCGTCCGTCACGCCTTCGGCGCTCATCTCCGGCTTGAGGTCGTATGTAGCCACCTTTGGACTCGGAATCAGAACTCTGCTCTCGCACGGGTACGGCTGCTCGACGCCCCCGTTGAAGAAGTAAGTCACATGCGGATACTTCTCGGTTTCCGCCGTTTTCAGCATGCAGAGGCCACGCACGGACAGAACCTCTGCCAGGATGCGCTCCATCGACGTCGGCGGGAAGGCAACCGGAACGTCGAAAGTTTTGTCGTAGTTCGTGAGCGTCGTGACCGAAACCTTGGGTCGGCGTGAAACATCAAATCCATCGAACCCGGGGTCGATTAGGGTGCGGACCATCTGTCGCATTCTGTCCGAGCGATAGTTGAAGCAGATAACCGAATCGCCGTCCCGCATCGGCGCGACCGGCTTCCCATTCTCCGTCACGACCACCGGCAGCATGAATTCGTCGGTCTTGTCCGAGCTGTATCCCTGCCGGATTGCCTCGAGCGGATCGGTCACAGTGGTCCCTTCGCCCAGCACTATCGCCCGATACGCCAACTCCGTTCGTTCCCATCGTTTGTCGCGGTCCATCGCGTAATAGCGTCCCGAAACACTGGCGAGCTTGGCCGGGCTTCCGATCTTGCGGATATATTCGAGCAGCTGCTGCATGTAGCCTAGCGCCGACCTGGGCATCGTATCGCGGCCGTCGAGAAAGGCATGAATCGCGACTCGCTCCACGCGCTCACGCTTGGCGAGATCGAGGAGGGCACACAGGTGCTGGTCGATCGCGTGGACTCCACCGGCTCCGATCAATCCCATCAAATGCAGCGTCCCGGAATTGGCTTTCGCCTTGCGGCATGCACCCAAGAGCGCGGGATTGGTGTAGAAGCTTCCGTCGGAGATGGCCGAAGAGATGCGTACCAGATCCTGCATCACCACTCGTCCAGCGCCGAGATTGAGATGTCCGACCTCGCTGTTGCCCATCTGCCCTTCGGGCAGGCCGACGCGAAGTCCTGAAGCTTCAAGCAGCGTACGCGAACCGCGACCCCACACGGAGTCCCAGGTCGGGGTGTTGGCGAGTGCGATTGCGTTGCCGTCAGTGTCGGGGCGATAGCCCCATCCATCGAGGACGATGAGCGCGACTGGCCGCGCGCGCTGTGAGATGGCCATTATACAGTAATGTAATCCCACCCTGACCAGCGGGGCACGAAGGGACACAATGGAGATCCTCAGACCGAAGGAACCCGGACCAGAGACGCGGCGACGACCCGAGCGAGAGGCTGAAGGCGACCGCCGTCGCGGCACGTGGCGTGATTTCCGGCGCGCCTATCCGGGATTCGTGTTCGTGCTCGGTTTAGGGCTGGCGGCGATGGTCGCCGTCGATGGCTGGCTCTTGTTCAAGCGGGTGCAATACAATCACGAGGTCGCTCAGCTCAGAGCGCACATGACCGACGCCGAGCGCGAGCACACCGATGCGATAGTACTGGCGGAGCAGAACAAGCTGCGAATAGCGATCGAGCTCGCCAAGCGGCAGGCGAAATTCGACAAGAAGCTGCACCTGAACGTTTCGATCGACAGCTCTCGAATGTACCTCACGCGCGAGGGAGCAGTCCTTCGGGAGATGCCGGTGCAGCTCGGTCCGGAGCGCGGGGCATCCGAATCATCCGATGCGCCTCCCGCCGCTGTGCCGCGTGGAGAGCGCACGATCGCCGATCTCTCGAGCGAGAAGATCACCCTCGATGGCGGCGCAACCATCTTCTCGTCCAAGGCCTCACAACTCGCCGCCGACACCACCGCGATTCCACCGGGCTCGCTGCGAATGAGCCTGGAGGACCTCAAGGCGATCATGCCGAACCTTAGCGCAGGTATGAAGGTATACTTCTACTGACAACGCGTGGAGAGCACGCGTCGCTGACTTTTCAGGGGTAACGAGATGGGAGTGAGCCGGGTCTTTTCCTACGGCGGCAAGACCGTTTGGATGCTGATACTTGGTTTTGTCGGCGCCGCGATCCTGAGCGTCATGCTGCTCACGAGAACCGCGGAGTTGCGTTACCAGCGTGATGTCAATCGCATGGTGTACAACGACAACCTTGGCGTGCTCAACGAGGTCAAATCCAAGCTCGGAATGACCGGCGACAGCCTCAAGACGCTCCTCTCCGAGTCTCCGGCCGCAGCCGCCAACCAACCATACATAGTTGTGAGCATGGCCGACCATCGCCTTTGGTACAAGCAGGGCAGGGAGGTCCTTTACGAGGCGCCCGTGGCGACCGGCAGTGGCAAGGAGCTCGTCGGAGGATCCGCTGGTCAGTGGCGCTTCGAGACTCCGCGAGGGCGTCTCACAGTGAAGGCCAAGGACGAGGACCCAGCCTGGGTTCCACCCGACTGGCACTACGTCGAGCAGGCGCACAAGAGAGGCCTGGGCATCGTCCACCTCGCCCCGGGACAGGCGATCTCCACGGGAGACGGCGTCATCACGACACAGAACGGCGAAGTCGTCAGACGGTACAGCAACGGCAGCACGGTGTCGTTGGGCGGAGGTGTCGAAGGCAAGGAGATTGTCGCCAATGGAAACATCGTCGTTCCGCCGTATGGCACTACTGCCCGCAGGTACATGGGTGTGTTGGGAACGCGGCGCCTCGAGCTCGGCGACGGTTATGGGATTCACGGTACGGACCATCCTGAGAGTATCGGACAGTCAGTGAGCCACGGCTGTGTCCGCATGCGCAATGAAGACATCGAAAAGCTCTACCCGATGGTCGCGGTCGGCACGCCGGTTTACATCTATTAGGAAAGGCCCGTGGAGTCCGCGGGCGTAGGGGACCGGCGCCACCCGACCGGCGAAGAGCTCGAGCTTCCCGACGGGCTCCCGGTTCGAAAGCGCCACACAACGCGGATCGTGTGGATCACCGTCGCGGCGATTGCGGCCGTTGGCGCGTTCCAGTTTCTCCAGGCCTCCGGCGACACCAAAAAGCCAATCGGAACGTATCTCACCCGCTCGGTCGTTCCATTTGCGGAACCATCCATCAGCGCTTTTGGGGCAAGCGGCGAGGTGAAACTCGCGTTCGCCCTGCCCGGGCAGGAGATCTCCTATCCGCTGGATGTGCACGGTGATCCCACCGAGCTGCAGTACGCCTGGGTTCGAAATGGCGACACGGCTCTGGCGACGGTGCCGAAGGTACTATCCAGCGACAAGGTTTTTGCGCCGCCCAAGGCGGGGTTTTACAGACTGGCTCTGCTCAAGAGCGGCCCGCACCGCGAGATAGAGGGACTCACTCTCGCTGTGCTCGTGCCGTTCGAGGAGAAGGAAGGCGCAATGCTGCGCGGCTACCGCATCGGGACCTATATCGCCGAGCGGGTTGCGGGCCGGCAGCCTCCGCCCTCGGGCTTTCTCGAGATCACCCCCGCTGACGTGGACCTGCAGATCACGAAGCACCTGCGTGTAGGTGATTTTCTAAACCACGATCAGAAGGGAGTGTGGCCCAGCTACGCGGCGGTAAATCCGAAGTTGCTGGACAAGCTCGAGCTGGTGATTCAGGAGATCGCGCGCTGGCATGGCGACAAAGCCGTGGCCGACATCGAGCTGGATGTGCATTCGGGATTTCGCGCGCCCGAGCATAACCAGAAGATCCGGCGCGCCGCTCGTGACAGTCAGCACCAGTACGGGGACGCGGCCGACGTGGCGATCGACGCCAACGGCGACGGAAAACTCACCGCGATCGACAGCCGTATGGTAGGTTTGGCGGTGGAGATCGTCGAGCTGAAGCACCCGGATCTGGTCGGCGGGCTCGGCATCTACACCAGTGGTCATTCGAGCACGAACTACGTACATATCGACGTGCGGGGCAGACGAGCACGGTGGCGGGGGCGGGGGTAGCGTGCCGATTATCGCAAGGGAAAGGAGAATGCTTGGATGAATGACATTCTGCGCGAGAGACTGATTCGCAAGCTGGATACGCTCCCCGAGGAGAAGATCTACCAGATTCTCGACTACATCGACTTTCTGGAGTCAAAGTACGCGCCGAAGCCCTCGACCGCGCCCAATCCGCTCAAGCGGTTTGCCGAGGGAGTCGAGGATACGCTTCGCGCCGGGAAAATGTCGGCGAATATGATCGGTGGGACGATGAACGTGATGAATAGGGCTGTTGGAGTGCTTACAGACGTGGCCAACGCTGGCAAGTCAGTTGCAACGGAGATCGCGGGGGTTGCTTCGTCGGTGACTTCGCCGAAGCCGCAGCCGCCCCAGGCGGGTACCGCTGCTCCGGTTGGTCCGCCTGCGTCACCAGCGATACAGACTCCGCCAACACAGCCACCGGGAGATCAGCGTAAGTGAGAGCTCAATCGGCGCGCGCGAGCGCGGCATCATCGCGAAAGAAAA
>DHJO01000096.1:19153-23261 GCA_002404375.1 Gemmatimonadales bacterium UBA4718
ATCTCGACGATGAAGGAGCTGCCGAATTTTCTGCGGCTCATTGGTGGACTGCTGACCGACGTGCGCGTCTCGACGACCGACAAGCTGCTCGTAGCCGGTGCGATCGGATACGTACTATTGCCAATGGATTTCGTCCCGGATTTCGTTCCGTTCATCGGCGAGATCGACGACGTATTTCTGCTGGTCCTCGCTCTCCAGCGGTTGATTGCCAATACCGATCGCTCTGTGGTTCTCGAGCACTGGATGGGCGATCCAAAGCAGCTTCGCTCACTGGATCTGGAGCGTGTCCTGGTGGCGGCCGCGTTCTTTTTGCCGCGTCGGGTACGTCGCCGGCTGAGGGCGATTGGGCGGGACATCTAGAGTCACGTTGCTCATCGCAGCTGCCGCATTGAGTAATTCCACACAAAAGGGAGACTAGCAATGGCGACGGCGGGGGGATAACCGTGCGGTCTCGTTCCGTGTTCGGCACCATCGGCGCGGCGCTTCAGACGCTCGCAGGCGGGAACACGGGACCGCTGTCGTGGTCGTGCCCGTATAAGGGCGGACCAGCGGCTCAGATTTTCTCGGGTCTGTCGAGCAACGCGTTGAACACCGTGCCGGGAACGCAGACCCGGTCATCGCTCTCGTAGATCTCGCGCAGGTCGTCGACGGACCGATCGGGCAAACGTGTCAGCTCCGCCAGCCGGTCGAAAAAGCCGAGCTGATCCCCCTCGATCGACTCGTTCGGTTTCGGCATTGCTCCCCAAACGTCCCAGGGGAGCATTTCCATCCTGTTGAGCGCGGCGACGTCGCGCACCAGGTCCGAGGCTATGAACCAGAGCCCGCGCAGGCCGCCCTTGAAAATGCCGAATCTCGAAGGGTCGGCCGCCCCCGACCGACATTGGCGCCACGCATCGGCGGCAACGAGAAATCGATCGCGCGGCACATCGAGGACATCGTGATCGATCTTCAGCTGCCTCCGCCAGACATCGTCGAACTGAGGGTCCACCAGCACCCACCGAGCCTCGGCGTCGTTCCAGTATTCGCAGAGCCAGTGATCTTCGAGGAAGCCGGGATTGAAGTAGGAGCCGAAGCCACAGCGACCTCGGGCGGGTACGCCCTTCGCGCGCAGCATCGCGACCAGGAACATCATGAAGTGGTGGCAGACCCCGATCAACCGCTTCTCCGGCGGTCGGGCGACGGGCAACGGGCGGGCGTCCAATGCCAGCACGCGATCGAGCATCTGCTCGACCGGACGAATGTGGCTCTCGCTCTTGCGCACATCCGGAACGACGACGCCGTAGAATGACTTGGCGACGTACTCGTGGATCGCCAGTCCCTGGACGAGGTTGGTGAGAGCGGCGACATCCCCCGGCAGCTCCTTCAGCATGTCGGAGTATTTTCCCGCAGACGTCATCGGTCCGGGCTGCTTGTAGTAGTCGAGTATCTGACGCTGCGTCGACATGAGTTTCCTTCGGTGACGGGAGGAGCTCGTGTGATTCTCCGCGAGCAACTATAAGTTGCGTAAAAACCGCGCTCAAGCCGGCTCCGATCCGCTCGGAGGCGACCAGGTCCGGAAACAGGCGTACTCCCGCAATCGATTTGAAACCTCGAGGTGTCAAACCCGTAGTGCCAGAAATGGAGCGTGGGCTTTTTTGACGCCCTCCTGCATTTTCTCCAAGACACAATCTTTCCTGAGAGCTGGTCCCATGAAGCGCATCCTGTTCGCAGTACTTGCTCTCGTTCTTGGCGCCGCTGGTTCGATCCGGGCCCAGAACCCCACCCAAGCCAGGCCGACCCCCCCATTCCCAGCCGCAAATGGTGAAGTGCTGGGCGCAGTCGTCGACACGGCAACCAAAGAGCCGGTCGCGCGCGCATCCGTCGCGATACGCAGCCGGAAGGATTCGTCGCTCATTACGGGTGCGATCGCCGGCCCCGACGGAAGCTTCCACATTCAGGGGTTAAGACCCGGCGACTATTACCTTCGCACAACTGCGATCGGCTTCAAGCCGCGTAGCTACACCTTTTCCATAACGGACGCTGCGCCGCGCGCGAACGTCGGAAGCCTCACCCTCACCCGCATCGCGGTGACCCTGCAGAGCGTGCAAGTCGCTGGTCAGGCGCCGACGATGGTGATCGAGCCCGATCGCAACAGTTACCGCGCCAAAGACGTCGCACCCGCCGCGGCGAACGCCAGCGAAGTGCTACAGGCGACTCCGTCGGTGGAAGTCGATGGAGATGGGAAAGTCAGCTTGCGCGGCAACGAGAACGTGGCGATTCAGATCAACGGACGCCCCACGCCTATCACCGGGCCCCAGCTCGCCGCATACCTCAAGCAGATTCCCGCCAACATCGTCGAGCGGATTGAGGTCGTCCCGAATCCTTCGGCCAAGTACGATCCGGAAGGAATGGCCGGCATCATCAACATCGTTCTCAAGGCGCAGACCGACTTGGGCGTCAGTGGCGGCCTGAACGTCGGCGCCGCGAACATCGATCGAATGAACGCCGGCACGAACCTCGGCTATCAGAGCGGGGCGCTCACCCTTTTTGGCACTTACGGCTACAACGCCGACAACCGAGGCATCAGCGGTCTCAACGATCGTCTGCAATACGCGAACGGCGCCCCGCTTTCCTACACAAATCAGCTCATCGACGGGAATACCACCAACGGAGGGCACAACTTCTCGACCAACGTCGACTACAAGCTGACGGATCGCGATGTGATCTCCAACCAGTTCTCGTTGAACCGTCGTCACGGCTTCGACAACTCGCTTGCGGGATACACCGACCTCGACGCGCAGCAGGCGTTCCTCGATAGGTACGACTTCTACCGAAACGACAGGTCGACAGGTCTCGTGCTCGACAACTCGCTGTCGTTCAAGAGGACGTTCGAGGCGCGCAAGCACGAGCTGTCATCCGAGGTCCGATTCAACCGGACCAGGGACGAGGACAGCACCGTACTCTGGCAGCAGCCGCTGACACCGGATGGTGCGATCTCCGGCTCGCGCATCCTGGGCGAGAGTGATCAGACCAGCGCACTCACGCGCCAGCTCACGGCGCAAGTTGACTACATGAAGCAGCTAAGCGCGAGCACGAAGCTCGAGACGGGCCTCAAGGAAACCTCTCGCTGGCTCGATAGGGATTTCCTGGTCCTCAAGGATTCGCTCGGCGACGGAACGTGGCTGCGCAGCAATCTGAGCAACACCTTCAATTTTGATGACCACGTTCACGCCGCCTACGGTGTGCTCAGTCAGAGTGTGGGCAAGTTCGACCTTCAGGGCGGACTCCGGGCCCAATTTGTCAACCGCAACTTTGCGCTAGCCGACGCGCCCACGACGTATCCGTACAGTTATCACAGCCTGTTCCCGAGCGGCGTGATCAATTACAAGCCGAGCGATGCGAGTCAGATCAAGGTGAGCTATTCGCGGCGCACTCGCGCGCCAGGAACCCAGGAGCTGAATCCGTTTCCTGTGTTCTTCGATCAGCAGAACGTCTTCATCGGAAATCCGCAGCTGAATCCGGAGTACACCGATGCATACGAGCTGAGCACGAGTCGTAATGGCGCACTGGGGTCGATCCAGCTCTCGCCTTTCTATCGCCACACCACGAACGCCATCAGCGTCGACATCAATACCGCCGCTGTCATCGATGGCCGCAGTGTTACGTCGATCAGCTTCAAGAATCTCAACAGCAGCAATTCGTGGGGTACCGATCTCAACGGCTCGCTGCGACTGGGCCCCAAGTTGAACGGCTTTGCCGGCTTCAACCTCTTCAAGATCGTGACGGATGGTGGCTCGCAGTCCGCGCTTTCTTCCAGCGCGGTAACCTGGTCCTACCGCGTGAACGCGACGACCCAGTTGTCGCCGACGGTGTCGCTCCAGGCCTTCTACTTCTACCGCGCGCCGATGAACATTCCGAAGGGCCGCTTCTCCTCGTTCCAGATGACAAATATCACAGCGCGCAAGAAGCTCGATGGCGACAACATGAGCGTGTCCGTGCGATTCGCCGATCCGTTCAACACGATGAAGTTCAGCGTCAGGGCGGGTGACGACAATCTCACCCAGCTCACGTCGCGGAGATTCGGCGTCCGCGCGACGTACCTGACCTTCCAGTACAACTTCGGCCAGAC
>DHJO01000234.1:0-734 GCA_002404375.1 Gemmatimonadales bacterium UBA4718
TCCATCACGACCTTGAAGTGATGGATCATCGACTCCATCTCGCTTGTCGCTTTCGACTTCGGAGGAAGGATGATGCGCGGATCGTCAATGTTCACGGGGCCATCAGGTAACCTGTCCGCAGCCTGTTGCAGGATGCGCACCGACTGACGGAGCTCCTCGAATCTCACCAGGTATCGATCGTACACGTCCCCGTTCGTCCCGACGGGCACCTCGAAGTCGTACGTCTCGTAATCCAGATACGGAAAGTCCTTCCGCACATCATAGTCGACACCAGACGCGCGAAGCATCGGTCCGGAGAGACCCCAGTTGATGGCTTCGTCCGGCGTCATCACGCCGAGTCCCACGGTACGCCCAACCCAGATCGCGTTCCTCGTCAGCACCCGATCGATCTCGTCGAGGGTGTGCGGGAAGGTGCGGGTGAATTGGCGAAGACCATCCATCCATCCGCTTGGAATGTCGGCCGCCATCCCGCCGACTCTGGTCGCCGAGGTGGTGAGGCGCGCGCCAACCCATTTCTCGATGAGCCGGTAGATCTCCTCACGACGCTGGAACGCCCAGAGGAATGGCGTGAACGCACCGATGTCGATGCAGAACGTCCCGAGCCACACGAGGTGTGACATGATGCGCGACAGCTCGGACGCTATTACGCGCAGAACCTTGCACCGCTCCGTGATCTCGATTCCGAACAGCCGCTCCGCGCCCAGCGCAAAAGCGACGTTGTTGCCGATCGAGTT
>DHJO01000234.1:875-8337 GCA_002404375.1 Gemmatimonadales bacterium UBA4718
ACGAGGCGGAGAACTCCGTGCGTCGCCGGGTGCTGTGGGCCGAGGTTGATGAGCATGTGCTCACCTTCGAGATCTGGCTCGACACTCGGCGACGCCTCGACGGCGACCGCTGTTCCGCCGTCGTTGGTGACGAGCGGAACGCGTTGCGGCCGGCCCTGTGAGTCGAGACCTGAGGTCGAGAGCTCGACTTCGATCGTGCGCCTGGACATCTACTCGCCCGTCCTCTCGCCCTTGTTCAGTCTCTTGCGCATATCCTCTGGGAGCTCGGCGAACGCGTCGGCGATGGTGAGCTCCTCCATCGAGTACCTCGCCTCCGGATTCTGAGCGAGCGCCTGACGTAGCTGCTCTGACCGGCTGAAGCGTCCGCGCAAAGGAAAGTCCTTACGCAGGGGATATCCCTCCTTGTAGGACTCCCACATCAGCAGCCGACGCAGATCGGGATGGCCCCTAAAGCGGATTCCGAACATGTCGTAGCATTCCCGCTCCAGCCAATCCGCCGAACGATAGATGTCGTACACGCTGTCGATCTCGAGCGACGTTCCCTTGGGGAGCTGCGCCTTGATTCGGAGAAACCGGCGGAATGGAAGCGACCGGAGATGCCAGACCAGCTCGATCGGAACCTCGGCGTCACGATACTCGACGGCAGTGACGTCGCTCAGGAAATCGTACTGCTGCTGTTGATCGTCGTGGAGCCAACGTATCACATCTTTGACCGCCGCCGGATCCACATAAACGACCGTCTCGCCCCAGATCACTTCCACGCGCTTGATCGCCGAGGAGAATTTCTCTCGCAGCGCATTCGCCGACGGATTCGCGGGCTCATTTCGGTGTGATACGTTCTTCTGGGTAACTGGATGGCTGTCGGGCGCGCTCGCGCCGGTACGAACGACCTCGAATCGGGTCATTGGGCGGACCTGGTCTGGTTCACGGAGTTGCCGAACGGCTCGCCGAGCTCGTCGATCACGGAAGGCGGAATGTAGAGCTGACTCGACGGGTCGGGCTCCATCTCGTCGCGAGTCCCCTTGTCGGCAGCACGCTCGTTCTTGACCTTCTCCTGGAGCATGCGAATGCCGTAGATGAGTCCTTCCGGACGAGGCGGACAGCCCGGAACGTAGACGTCGACGGGAATGATCGTGTCGATTCCCTGTACGACCGCGTAGTTGTCGAACATTCCGCCGGTAGACGCGCACGCTCCCATTGAGATGCTCCACTTGGGCTGTGGCATCTGCTGCCAGATGCGCCGAATGATCGGCGCGAGCTTGAAGGGAACCCGGCCGGCGCAGATAAGGACGTCAGCTTGCCGGGGCGAGAAGCTCATCCGCTCCATGCCAAAGCGCGCCAGATCGAAATCACTGGCTGCCGTCGCCATGAACTCGATCGCGCAGCAGGCGGTGCCGAAGGGCATGGGCCACAGCGAGTTGGCGCGCGCCCAGTTCACAAGGAAGTCCAGGCGAGTCACGGCCCAGCCTTCCTGCGACTCCGGGATGTAGGAGACCGTGCGGTGGTCGGCGGGCGCGGTCAATCCCACTGTAGGGCTCCCTTCTTCCAGACGTAGATGAAGCCGACGAGGAGAATCAGCATGAACACGAGCATCTCACTGAGCCCGAACAGGGAAATGTTTCCCACTGGGCAGGCGTCGGCGACGAGGGGCACCAGACAGGAGAGCTGCTTGTAGTAGACGGCCCACGGAATCATGAACACCGTCTCGATGTCGAAGATGATGAACAGAATCGCGACGAGGTAGAAGCGCACCGAGAACCTCTCTCTCGCGTCGCCAAGTGCGGGAACCCCGGATTCGTAGGCCTGCTGCTTCACCGGCGTCGGCCGTGCGCGGATCGTCAGCGATGAGATCGCGATGATCAAAAGACCATTGATCACCACGAAGCCGAGCAGCATCAGAACCGGGAAATAAGCGCGAGCCATGGGGTTTCGGACTTCGTGAAAAATTTCACTAACGACGATTTTCAGGAATTTACCGACCGCCATCTTGTAATTCAACAGCTTCGGTTCGGTGGCGAGAGTAGTGCGAAATTCGTACATTCACGACGAAAAGCTGCGAACACCCAGCAGCCCGCCACCGCCGACAGGCTGGCCTTCCTCACCGCAATCAATTCTTCCCCAATGTCAATTCAAGCGGATCGCTGGATCACCCGAATGGCCAGAGAGCATCGGATGATCGAGCCCTTCGAAAGCAGTCAGGTAAGATCGGGCGTCATCTCCTACGGAGTGAGCTCCTACGGGTACGACATGAGAGTGGCGCCTGAGTTCAAGATCTTTACGAACGTGCTGAGCTCGATTGTGGACCCGAAGAACTTCGATTCGAATTCCTTCGTGGAATTCGAGGGGCCGATCTGCATTGTTCCACCGAACTCGTTCGCGCTTGGACGCTCCGTGGAATACTTCCGGATCCCGCGCAACGTCGTGACGATCACAGTAGGTAAATCCACCTACGCCCGTTGCGGGATCATCACGAATGTCACACCATTCGAGCCGGAGTGGGAAGGGTTTGTCACTCTGGAGATCTCGAATACCACTCCCCTTCCCGCCAAGATTTACGCCAATGAGGGGATTGCCCAGGTCCTCTTTTTCAAAGGAGAGGAAGAACCGGAGATCTCATACAAGGACAAGAAAGGGAAATATCAGGGGCAACAAGGAGTGACGCTGCCCCGACTGTAGTCTGGCCTCTGGCTTGCCGCTTGTTATATGGACCAACCGCAATTGGAGGAAGCAAAGCTGATGCAGAATCGCGAGGGAGTACAGAAAGGACCCCAGGATCACGCGGAAGGCCAGCACGGCGCAAAAACGCGCAGCAAGATTCTGGAGCAGCTGCACTCCGGCAACGGGAACGGCACGGTGGATCCAAATAGAAATGGGCCCCCGCCAATCAAAAGCATTGCCCATCACAACGCGGCGCACCGTCTGTTCGAGGAGCGCCAGCAGCACGACGAAGCTGAAAAGAACAGCGAGAAGACACGCCTCAACCGCGAGATCGAGCGACGTCACCTTGATCCGGAGCACATTCCGAAGATTTGAACCCTACTTGAGCATTTCGGCGGGGTAGGCGAGGACGATTCCGACCGCTGTCAGGGGAGGGTGCCGAGCAGATTGGCGCGCAGGAAATCGCGGTTCATGCGCGTGATGGTGTCGATGCTGATCTCCTTCGGGCACGCCTCCTGACATTCGCCGTGAAGCGTGCAGCTGCCGAAGTTCTCCAGTTCCATTTGCTCCACCATTCCAAGAGCCCGGCGATACCGCTCCGCCTGACCCTGAGGCAGCATGCCGAGGTGGGTAATCTTGGCGGCGGTGAAGAGTGAGGCGGACGCGTTGGGACAGGCGGCGACGCACGCTCCGCAGCCGATGCACGCAGCCGCATCCATCGCGGTATCGACGCTTTCCTTCGGCACCAGAATGTTGTTGGCATCCTGCGCACCGCCTGTTGGTGCGGTGATGAATCCGCCCGCCTGGATTATTCTGTCCAGCGCCGACCGATCGACCACGAGATCCCTTACAATCGGAAACGCTCCGGCGCGCCAGGGCTCGATGTAGATAGTGTCGCTATCCTTGAAGCTTCTCATGTGAAGCTGACACGTCGCGGTTCCGCGCATCGGGCCGTGTGCGACGCCGTTGATCATCAGGCTGCAAATGCCGCAGATCCCTTCCCGGCAGTCGTGGTCAAAGGCGATGGGAGTGTCGTCGCGCTCCGTGAGCCGCTCGTTGACCACATCGAGCATCTCGAGAAAGGACATGTCGGGACTGATGTCGCGCGCCTCGTATCGGACCATCTTGCCCGGCGCGTCGGCAGCCGCCTGCCGCCAAACGTGAAGCGTGAGATTCATTACTTGTAACTCCGCTGCGAGAGCTTCACATTCTCGAAGACGAGAGGCTCTTTGTTGAGGATGGGGCTCTGGCGCTCGCCGGCGTACTCCCACGCGGCCACGTAAGCGAAGTTGGCGTCGTCGCGAAGGGCTTCTCCGTCCGGAGTCTGACTCTCCTCGCGGAAATGTCCCCCGCACGATTCGGTACGGTGGAGTGCGTCGAGGCACATCAGCTCTCCGAGCTCGAAGAAGTCCGCTACCCGGCCCGCTTTTTCCAGCGCCTGATTCAGCTCGACGTCGCTGCCGGGGACATTGACGTCGCGCCAGAATTCGTCCCGCAGCTCCGGAATCCTCTTCAGCGCGGTCTTGAGCCCCGCGTCGTTGCGTGACATCCCACAATAGTCCCACATGATTTTGCCGAGTTCCCGGTGGAACGACGAGACGGTCCGTTTCCCGTTGATCGACAGGAATCTGTTCGTGCGCTCGGCGACCGCGCTCACCGCCTCGCGGAAGGCGTCGTGGGTGATGTCCACCTTGGCCAGTCTTTGACTGGCGAGATAATCACCGATGGTATTGGGGATTATGAAGTAGCCGTCGGCGAGTCCTTGCATGAGGGCGGAAGCACCGAGCCGGTTCGCGCCGTGATCCGAGAAGTTCGCTTCCCCGGTCACGTGCAGGCCGTCGATGGTGCTCATCAGGTTGTAGTCGACCCAGAGGCCCCCCATCGTGTAATGGACGGCCGGATAGATACGCATGGGCACTTCGTACGGGTTCTCGTCGGTGATGCGCTCATACATCTCGAAGAGGTTGCCGTAACGCTCCTCGATAACGTCCTTGCCCAGGCGCTTGATCGCGTCGGCAAAATCCAGGTAGACCCCCAAACCCGTTTCGCCGACGCCTCGGCCTTCGTCGCAAACTTCCTTGGCTGCGCGCGACGCAATGTCGCGGGGTGCGAGGTTTCCGTAACTCGGATATTTCCGCTCGAGAAAGTAGTCGCGCTCCGGATCCGGGATCTGTCGCGGGTCGCGCTTGTCGCCGGGCTTCTTCGGAACCCAGACCCGTCCGTCATTCCTCAACGATTCACTCATCAACGTCAGCTTCGACTGATAGTCTCCGCTTACCGGGATGCACGTGGGGTGGATCTGGGTGAAGCAGGGATTTGCGAACGCAGCGCCTCGCTTGTACGCGCGCCAGATCGCGGTAGCGTTCGACCCCTGAGCGTTGGTAGACAGGTAGAAGACGTTCCCGTATCCACCGGACGCGATCACGACCGCGTCGGCGACGTGTGATTCGATCGCACCGGTAACGAGATTGCGCGTCACGATGCCGCGCGCCTTTCCGTCGATGACGACGAGATCGAGCATTTCAGTGCGCGGATACATCTTCACTCCGCCTTCCGCTATCTGGCGCTCGAGAGCCTGGTAGGCGCCGAGCAGAAGCTGCTGCCCGGTTTGTCCGCGAGCGTAGAAGGTTCGTGACACCTGGGCTCCGCCGAACGATCTGTTGGCCAGAAGGCCGCCGTACTCGCGCGCGAACGGCACTCCCTGCGCCACGCACTGATCGATGATGTTGACGCTTACTTCCGCCAACCTGTAGACGTTGCCTTCGCGCGAGCGGAAGTCGCCGCCCTTGATGGTATCGTAGAAGAGTCTGTAAACGCTGTCGCCGTCGTTTCGGTAATTCTTGGCGGCGTTGATTCCGCCCTGCGCAGCGATGCTGTGCGCGCGACGCGGCGAGTCCTGAAAACAGAAGCACTTCACGTTGTAGCCCAGTTCGCTCATGGTTGCGGCAGCCGCACCGCCAGCGAGTCCTGAGCCAACAACTACGACTGTGTGCTTCCGCTTATTGGCCGGACTCACCAGCTTCATCTCGAAGCGGTGCCGATTCCATTTTTCCGCGAGCGATCCATTCGGAATTCGGGCGTCAAGGCGGAGAGTCATCGAACGATGCCGGAGAAGACGGCAACCGGCACAGCGGTGAAGGCGGCCCACACGAACACCGCGATCACCAGAGAGAGTCGCCTGTGGAGGGGCTGAGGCGACGGCGGGCTCACACCGATGCTTCTCACCGAGCTCCACGCGCCGTGGAAGAGATGCAGGCCAAGAGCAACCATCGCGACCACATAAAACAAAGTAACCCACCAGATCCTGAAGCTCGTGACGACGTTCGCGTAAACGTCCTCCCGACTGAAAACGCCCGCGGGTCTGATGTTACCGGTTGTGAAATGAAGTATGTGCACAACGATAAAAACCAGCAGCAATGCTCCGCCCCAACGCATCGTTCTCGAAGCGATCGTCGCGACCTGTGCTTCTCGCTTCGTGTAGCCGATGGGCCGAGCCGCGCGGCTTTGTCGGGTTAGCTGGATCGCCGCTACGACGTGAAGTATTACGGCGAGAAAGAGCACGACCCGCAGAGTCCACAGCAGCTCACCCGTGCTCTTCAGAAAATGCGAGTAGGAGTTGATCGCCTCCGGGCCACGGAAGACTAGAAGATTGCCGAGCGAATGGAGGATGACGAAACCGATCCCGATGAGGCCGGTGACTCCCATGACGACTTTCTTGCCGACCATGGAGCCATAGAATTTGCGCAGCCTGCCCATCAACGCGTCACAGCTTTACCGCGGCCATCGGCTCGCGCACGGCATCCGCGCTCTTCGCCAGGGCATCGCGCTCTCCTCGTGTAAGCGCTACTTCGATGATCGATTCCAGTCCTCGCCTCCCAAGCTTGCACGGAACACCGAGGAAAAGTCCCGACATCCCATATTCACCTTCGAGCCAGGCTGCGCACGGGAGAATGCGCTTCTGATCGAGAACGATCGCTTCGCACATCTGCACCGCGGCCGAAGAGGGCGCGTAGTATGCCGAGCCGGTCTTGAGATGCTTCACGATCTCGGCGCCGCCCGTGCGGGTGCGCTCGACGATCGCGTCGATCCTCGCCTGCGGCAGCAGCTGGGTGATCGGGATCCCGCTCACTGAAGTGTAGGAGATCAGAGGTACCATCGTGTCGCCATGCCCTCCGAGCACCATCGCCTGAATGTCCCGCACCGATACATCGAGCGCTTCAGCGATAAATGCGCGATACCGCGCTGTGTCCAGAACTCCAGCCATTCCCAGCACGCGCTCGCGTGGAAAACCGGTGACCTTCATCGCGACGTAGGACATTACGTCGAGCGGATTCGAGACGACGATCAGGATCGCGTTCGGAGAGGTGCTCTTGATCTGCTGCGAGACCTGCTTGACGATCCCGGCGTTTGTATTGAGAAGGTCGTCGCGCGACATCCCGGGCTTCCGCGCGATGCCGGCTGTGATGACGATGATCTCCGAATCGCGGGTTTCCTCATAGCCGTTGGTTCCGATGACCCGTGAGTCGAATCCTTCAATTGGAGCGGACTGCCATTGGTCCAGAGCCTTCCCCTGCGGAATCCCTTCCATGACGTCAACCATGACGACGGTGCGGGCAAGCTCCTTCTCAGCGAGACGCTGCGCGGTAGTAGCACCGACGTTGCCAGCGCCGACCACCGTAATCTTGTTGACCATTTCGCTTTCTGGTTGTGGAGAGTTGTGCCGCGAAAGCTATCGGGGGCGCGCACCGCGAGCAATCGGATCTCTCCTTAGCATCGAATAGAGAATCAGCGGAGCTCTAGAAGC
>DHJO01000234.1:8446-12006 GCA_002404375.1 Gemmatimonadales bacterium UBA4718
ACGCCGGGCCGGGTGTTTTTGGGAACTGCCGCTCGGGATGTTTCTGTCGCCGAGTAGATCTCTCCTACGAAATAACAAAAAACAATCACAGCCTGCCTGAAGGAGCTCTAACGCCATTTGGAGCGATCCATACAATCCGGCTTCTTCCGGAGCATCCGTATAACCCCTTCGTCATAATGGCCAGCCCGAGCGGTAGTACGACAGATCTCTACGAGCCGATCAGCCGCCGACTTGCGAGAGAGCGCGAAGGCCCCCGACGCTCATCTGGAGAAGATGGTGCTCCTTGGGTTTCGTTGAGAGCGCACTTCGAAAGAATGACTCGAGCGGCAGGCCGGACCGAAGCGGCGTGCGCAGATCGATCTCATCGTCTCCGAAAAGACAGGTGCGGAGCCGGCCGTCGGCGGTGAGCCTCACGCGATTGCAGCTCCCGCAGTAGGTGTGCGACATCGGCGTTATCACACCGATCGTGCCGGCCGCACCGGCAAAACTGTAGTAGCGCGCGGGTCCGTTGCCCCTCTCGGGGCCCGCAGCTGGCTCGAGAGCGCCAACATTTTTCACGGAGGCGAGAATCTCGTCGGTTGGGACCACGTGATCCCACGTGAGATCCCGCATCTCTCCAACGGGCATCAGCTCGATGAATCTCACGTGCCAGGGGTGTTTGAGCGTCAGACGGGCGAAGTCGGTGACCTCGTCATCGTTGATGCCACGCATCACGACGACGTTGAGCTTTATGGGCGCGAGGCCTGCTCTCTCGGCCGCGGTGGCTGCCGCGATTGGATCGAAATCCGTATTTCGCCTGGAAATCGCCTTGATCCGATCCGGCCGCAGTGAATCGGCGCTCATGTTGATACGATCGAGACCCGCGCGCTTCAACGTCGCGGCAAGCTCGGGGAGTCTTACGCCATTCGTCGAGAGAGAAATGTCCTCGATCTCAGGGATGTCCTTCAGCATACCGATCAGGCGCTCGAGCTCCGGACGCAGAGTCGGCTCGCCACCAGTGACGCGCAGCCGCCTCAATCCTAGAGGCGCGAGCTCACCAACAACCCGCGCAATCTCCTCGTACGAGAGGATATCCGATTTGGGAAGCCATTCGAGTCCGGCCAACGGCATGCAATAGAGGCAGCGGAAGTTGCATCGATCCGTTACCGAGATGCGGAGATACTCGATGCTCCGGCCAAAACTGTCGCGCAGCGTGACGCTCATGCGCTCGAGGCGTGTGCGGGCCGCGTCGGATCGACCCACTCGCGGGTTCCGTCCGTGTAATGCTCCTTCTTCCAGATCGGCACTCGCTTCTTTATCTCTTCGATCACGTAACGAGTGCAGTCGAGCGCTGCCGCTCGATGCGCGTGCGCCGCGGCAATCGCGACGCTCACGTCGCCGAGTCCGAGCAGACCAATCCGATGTTCGACGACCAGAGCCGAAACACCGAACCGCTCTTCCGCTTCCTCGAGAATCCGCTCGAGCTCCGCGCTCGCCATCGATTTGTAGGCAGAGTATTCGATCGCGGTGACGCCCCGTCCTTCATTAACTTCGCGCACGGTGCCGATGAACAGTGAAATCGCGCCGTATTGCGGAGAGCTGACCTCGTTGATGAGTGAGGTCGGATCTATCTCACTTGTGAGTACCGAGGCTCGCCTCATCCTCCCGCCACTGGCGGAATCAGCGCAATCTCGTCGCTCGGCTCAATGAGTTGGTCGGATGTGGCGAAGCTTCTATTTACGGCGATGCGCGGAGCGGACGGAAGCAACGACGCGCCGGGAAGGGACCGGAGGCGGTAAAGGAGATCTTGTACGGTGGTGCCGGGCGTTAGTGGCAGTTCGACGGTCGGTGCGCCGAGCAGGTCGGCGTAGGATGCAAATAATTGCACTGTCACCGTAGACACGTGCTGACCTCTCCTGCCCCGCGCGCGGAGCTAAGTCGTTACGCTTCCGACATCTGCGACACGTCTATCCCAGCGACCAGGGCGCGCAGCTCCTTCGAAGGCTTGAATACAGGCACTGGCCGGGCGGAAACCTCAACAGGTGATCCAGTGCGGGGGTTTCTAGCCATGCGAGTCTTTCGGTTGCGAATCTTGAAGGTGCCGAATCCCCTGACCTCGATGTTCTCCTGCGTCTGAAGGGATTCCTTGATCGCCTCGAGAAAAGCGTCCACGACGCGAGCGCAATCCTTCTTGGAAATCATCGGCCCGGCGGTTCGTGAAATCTGGGCCGTGACACGCTCGACGAGGTCGGCTTTAGTCATGAAAAACTCCGAATGGAGACGCGCTTAAGAAGCGTAAGTGCTTTGAAAGTATGGCTTTACTGACATGCTGTCAAGCGAGCACAAACTACGTCAGCGAGCCCCCCAGCGCGCTTAGAAACTCCTGGAAGAGCGGCCGGGCGTCGTGCGGACCGGGGGCAGCCTCGGGGTGATACTGGACCCCGAAGACCGGGAGCTCGCGATGACGGAGACCCTCGATCGTTCCGTCGTTCAAATTCACGTGGGTCACCTCCAGCTCTCCGGCGCCCTTCACCGTCCGCTCATCCCCCTCTACGGCAAAGCCGTGATTCTGCGAGGTGATGAGCACCTTGCCCGTTTCGACTTCCTTGACGGGATGATTTCCGCCGCGATGACCGTAGGGCATCTTCGCAGTGGATCCGCCGAACGTGAGCCCCAGGAGCTGATGCCCCAGGCAGATGCCAAAAATGGGGATTCCAGCTGACGTCAGAGCGTGAATGATGCCCGGAGCATAGGCGACAGCCTCCGGATCGCCGGGACCATTCGAAAGGAAGATTCCGTCCGGCTCTTCCGTCAGTACAGCTTCTGCCGGAGTGTCGGCCGGGACGACGGTAACGCGGCAATCATTCTCGTCGAAAAGGCGAAGAATGTTTCGCTTGATTCCGTAGTCGTAAGCGACGATGTGATGGCGCGCCCGCGGGTCTCCCCAGGTATAACGCTCACGCGTTGAGACGCGAGAAGCGAGATCCAATCCCACCATCGACGGACACGCCTCGAGTGCGGCGCGACTTGCCTCATCGGGATCCTGTCCCGCACCGATCACTCCGCGCATCACCCCCACCGATCTCAAGTGTCGCGTGAGACGCCGCGTATCAACCTCTGTTAGCACTGGCACTTGCGCGGCCGCCAGCCACGGACCCAAACCGCCGGTGGCGCGCCAATTTGAATACGTTTGGGAAAGCTCTCGCACGACGACGCCCGCCACCTGCGGAGCAGACGACTCGGGATCCTCCGCGTTGATGCCGTAATTGCCGATCTGCGGCGCGGTCATCACCACGATCTGGCCCCGATACGATGGGTCGGTGAAGACCTCCTGGTAGCCCGTCATGTTGGTCGTGAAAACGATCTCCGCTACCGCGGGCAGCAGCGATGAATTCGCGGCTCCGGCAATTCTCCCACGAAAAAGGGTTCCGTCCTCAAGGAGGAGGAACCCCGATTCGATGATCCGAGTCTCGGTCAAATTACCGTTTGGGCGCGGTGGACGGTGGCTTGGTAGCGGGAGCTTGTTTCGCCCCGGTTTTCGCCGGCGAAGTTGCCGCCGGCGCTGGCTCGAGCGGCACGGC
>DHJO01000234.1:12151-12652 GCA_002404375.1 Gemmatimonadales bacterium UBA4718
AGCAGGATCGCCAGGATGAGAACTATGCAGTCCAGGACGAGCAGTGTGAGAAGAAACGTGTAAAGCATTGGGAGGATTAAAGTTCAGCGTAGCCTTTCAATATCAGTACTGCCACGAAAAAACTCAAGCGGTACGGTGGCTCTGGGCGATAGTGAGCCATGACGATGCCTCGACGCTCGCGCCGCCTACCAGAAGCCCGTCCACTTCCGGGGCTGCAAGGAGGCCGGTGGCGTTCTCGGTATTGACGCTTCCTCCGTACAGGATCGGAATTTCGTCAGCGCGCGTCCCAATCATCTGTCGCAGCTCCCCGCGAAGAACTGTGTGAATCGCCGAAGCATCCCCCGCGGATGCAGTGAGGCCCGTACCAATCGCCCACACTGGCTCGTAAGCCAGAAGAAAATCCGCCGAGATGAGATTGGGAGTCTGTGAGAGACCTTCGCGAAGCTGGTGGGTCACGACTTGCTCCGTCTCGCCAGCTTCACGCTGCGCGATCGTCTCACC
>DHJO01000243.1:0-560 GCA_002404375.1 Gemmatimonadales bacterium UBA4718
GTCAAGGTCGCCGTCGTCGATCACTCGAAGTCAACACCCGAGCTGGTCAAGGTTGCAATAACTCCCCTCCCCGACGATGCGATCGTCGATGGGGAAGTGATGGATCCGCATCTGGTCTCGGACGTCATCCGCACCACGATCGAGTCCGTTGGCGCCAACACGAAAGCCGTGGTCGCCGCCGTCGGCGGTCGTGATGTAATCATCAAGCGCATCAAGACGGAGCGGGTGAAGGAATCGCAGGCCAGGGAGCTAATGCGCTGGGAGGCGGAGCAGCACGTCCCGGACGTGGACTCCGTCGAGCTCGACTTTCAGATTCTGGACGCCGATGGCAGAGACGAGATGAGTGTTCTCCTCGTCGCGGCCAAGAGGGACCTGGTCGAAGCCAAACTCCGCATACTTGCGGAGGCGGGTATCACGCCCAGCTCCATGGACGTTGACGCATTCGCGCTCCACAACGCATTCGAACTCAATTATCCGGCCGCGATGAGCGGCGCCGTTGGACTGGTGAACATCGGTCACGAGGTCACCAACATCAACATTCTGGACGACGGCGTTCCGAT
>DHJO01000243.1:687-2579 GCA_002404375.1 Gemmatimonadales bacterium UBA4718
GAATCACTCGGGCAACGGCTGCGCAAGCCGGTGGAGCTCGCGAACCCTCTCGCCACGATGTCGGTTAGAGAGGGCGCGCTGGAGTCGCTCGTGACCGACGAGGTCGCGCCTCTCCTGATGCTCTCGATTGGTCTTGCCCTCCGTAAGAACTGACCCCGGAGCATCTACACTATGATCGAGATCAATCTCCTCCCCGGGGACGGCAAGAAGAAGCGCCGCGCGAAAACCACCAGCGCGACGAAGTTCGAATTCAACCTCAAGCCTCCACCGTGGCTCGCCGAGATAACCGAGAAGATCACCGACAAATACCTGCTCGGCGCCATAGGCGCGGCGGGTGTATCCGTTGGTCTCATCGCGTTCATGTTCATTCACCAGACCGCGCGTGCGAGCTCACTGGACGAGCGCGAGACGAAGGCGGTAAAGGATTCCGCGCAGTTCAGCGTGGTCCTCAACGCCAAGTCAAGGGCCGAGGCGACTCGCGATTCACTCTATCAGCAGATAGCGATCATCAAGTCCATCGACGACTCGCGGTATCTCTGGTCGCATCTGATGTACGAGATATCGAATGCGCTACCGCAGTATACGTGGCTGACCGAGATCACGCAGACGAGTGCGCCGCGTAGCGCCGCGGTGGCGGATACGGTGAAGAGGGCCGCATCGGAAGACACCAAGCAGTCGCCGACACAGAGGGCCGCCGAGCGAGAACGCGCCAGGAAGGCGAGATCGGATTCGCTTCTCGCCGCCACAAGGGAGCTCAAGTTCAAAATCGTCGGCCACACGGTGGACATCCAGGCGCTGACCCGTTTCATGAAGTCGCTCGAAGCGTCGCCTTTCATCCAGAACGTTCAGCTCACCCGCTCGGACCTTGTTCAGGACGAAGGAAAGGAAGTCACCGAGTTCTCTCTCGAGGCGGAAGCGCAAACCCCTCCGCCCTTCGCGATAAAGACAGTTCCACTCGTAGTCTCGGCGGTGCACTAACATGGCTATAGGCGCCAATATGACCAAGCGGGAGCAGACGCTGGCGGCCATCGGAGCGGCCGCCGTGCTGTTGCTCGGCGCTTACTGGTATTTCCTGTACAAACCGAAAGCCGCAGAGCTGGCGGTGACGCAAGCTCACGTCGACTCGTTGGACAAAATGAATCAACAGGCACGCGCCGACATCGCGCAGGGAAGTCTCCAGAAGCTTCGCGCTCAGTCGGCGGAGTACGACCAGAGTCTCAAAGTGATGCGGCAGCTCGTACCGAGGAGCAATGAAGTTCCGGCGCTTCTCGAGGACATATCGACCGCGGCACGTAGGGTGGGTCTCGACCTCGCGACGGTAGAGCCGATGCCTGTACTGCCGGGCGAACAGTTCGACACTTATCGCTACAAGCTGGCGGTCATCGGCGGCTATCACCCGGTCGGCCAGTTTCTGAGCAACGTCGGCTCGCTCAGTCGCATCATCGCGCCCGTGACGATGTCGATCAAGCTGCACCCCATTGCCGACAAGACAAAGGCACGCATGAGGAAGGGCGAATCGCTCATCGACACGGAGTTCCAGGTCCAGACCTACGTTGCTCGCACTACGCCCTACGCTCCGCCCACGGCGGTGAAATAATGCAGCGCTCAGTCTCATTCGCATTCGTTCTCGTCGCGGCATTGGCGAGCGGCGCGTCCGCGCAGGCTCGCGCCCAGGCAGCGCCCAGACCGAACCCCAATACCGCAGCGAAGCCCGCGACGACAACCGCGGTGCCCGCCAAGGGGTCGCCACCGGCGCCACTCCCGGTCGACACGGCGCCGAAGGTCTTGATCAATCGCGAAGTCTTTCAGTACGCCGGAGATGGACGCCGCGATCCATTTGTTTCGCTGCTCACAACGACGGATCTGCGTCCGCTCCTGAACGACCTGAAGCT
>DHJO01000240.1:0-7758 GCA_002404375.1 Gemmatimonadales bacterium UBA4718
TCGAAGCGATCCGCCGCTCGAGTGTGTCGTGCGAGTACGCTTCGCTCAGAATCGCTATGCGTCCGCGTATGCCGTAATAATTGGTTCCGAAGCGCGGGCGGGAGTCGTATGTCTCCCAGCCCTCCGGCACCGTCGTGTCGGCGACAAGTCCACGCCCGTCACTGACGAAGTTTCCGTAATCGAATACTTCGAAGCCGTCTCTGGCGCGCATCCGGCCGCGGAGCACGGGCAGCAATGAGTCGCGCGCGTACACACCGCCGAAGACCGCCGCGGGGCTCAGCGACGGCGAATAAGTCAGCGCGTAACCGTGAAAGCTGCCGTCGGTCGTGTGAAGATCCACGAAGACGTCGGGATCCCACGCGTTGAACATGGCTAGCGAGGCGCGCGTCTCGGGTGCTTCAGCCTTCACGTAATCGCGATTGAGATCGAGATTCTGGGCGTTGGCTCGGACCCCGACCATCTCGGGTCCGTTCTGCTCTGTCCTGTTGACCGACTGCGGCGCGAACCGCTCGTTGCCATCGGCGTTGTAGATCGGCACCGCGATCAACACAATCGAGTCGAGCGCATTCGGCTTGCTCGAAAAGGTCAAGTCGCGCAACAGCGCCAGCAGCGCATCCTTCCCTTCGACCTCTCCGGCGTGGATGTTCGCCTGCACATATACGATCGGGTGGCCCAGTGCCTTCGCCGCCGACGGCGTGGATACCAGTGGACGCGAAGCGATGACGTACGGAATCTCTCGTCCCTCGTTCGTCTTGCCAATCGATCCGAGGACGATGGGCGCGCGCAGCTTGCGCAGCGAGTCGAGGAAGCTACGCACGTCGCTATAGTGTGATGTTTCCCTATAGCTGGTGAGCTCGGGACGGGTGCGAGGGTACGAGGCTGGACTGGGTGGCCCGGGCACTGCGCCGGTGCAGGCCGAGAGTCCGGTCATCAAGGCTGCAGCAGTGAAGGAGCGCATCATTGGAGCTGCTCTACCGCTCACCCGCGCTCGTCTGCGTAGAATGACTGGTTGCGACGCGCCATGTCGAGCAGCAGCTCCGCCGGCTCGAATCTTCCTGGAAAACGAGCATTTAGGTCCTCGAGCCGCTGCACAACGATCTTTATGCCGAGGCCGTCCATGTAGCGGAACGGTCCGCCACGGAAGGGCGGAAAGCCGATTCCGAATACCGCACCTACGTCGCCGTCGCGGGGCGAGCGGATGATTCCATCGCTCAGGCAGCGAGCGGCTTCGTTCAACATGGCGAGGACCGTTCGCTGTTGAATCTGCACGGCTGGCATGTCCGAGTTGGCGGGCGGTTCCGCCGATGCGGGAGTAATCGACGGCGTCACGGGAATGCTTCCGGGCGCGAGGAAAATACTGTAGACCGACGGATCGACGTCGCCTTTCTTGCCTTCCTTGTCGTAGCTGTAGAAGCCCTTCTTTGATTTGCGCCCGTACCGCCCGGCTGCGACGACGGCTTGAATCGATTTCGCGGGCTGCATTCTCTCCGGGTAAGCCTCGGCCATGATTTTACCGGCCTTCGTCGCGACATCGAGCCCGACCTCATCGATGAGGGTGATGGGCCCCACCGGAAATCCGAAATCGACGAGCGCCTTGTCGATGATGTCTATCGCGACGCCCTGATCGAGGAGAATCCCCGCCTCGTTGATGTACGGCGAGAGAATCCGGTTGGCGTAGAAGCCAGGGCCGTCGTTCACCACGATAACGGTTTTCCCGAGTTTCTTTCCGTACGCGACGACAGTCGCCGTCACCTGCGGGTAGGTGTCCTGAGTCGTGATCACCTCGAGCAGCGGCATCTTGTGCACCGGAGAGAAGAAGTGCATTCCGATCACGCGCTCTGGCCGGCTCGACGCCTGCGCGATCTGCGCGATCGGAATCGTAGATGTATTGGTGGCGAAGATCGCGCTTGGATGGATCGATGCCTCCGCCTCGCGCAGCACCTGGTGCTTCACCGCGAGATCCTCGAAGACGGCCTCGATCACCAGATCGACGTTGCCGAATCCCGAATAGTCGACCGTTCCGCCCAGGAGCGCCATGTAATCACTGTACTGGACTTTGGTGATCTGCTTTCTCGTAAGCCGCTCTTTGAGAATATCACGAACAGCGGCGTAGCCTTTGGCGACGCGGCCGTGATCGGCGTCCTTGAGCCGCACGAGACTCCCGTGCGTTACGGCAATCGATGCGATGCCAGCTCCCATGAATCCCGCGCCGATGATCGCGATCTTCTCCACCGGAAGCGGCTCGAACGCCGATACCGGAAGATCGGGATACTGCGAGGGTTCCACACCCGGGTCCTTCTTGAGCTCGTTGGTGGCAAAGAAGAGGAAGATCAGCTGCCGTGAGACATCGGTCATGGCGAGCTCGCCGAAGCGGCGCGATTCCTCGCGATATCCGTGCGCGACTCCCTTCTCGTATCCAGCCGCAATGACATCGATCGCCGCGATCAGCGCCGGATAGTGTCCACGCGATTTGGCTAGCGTCTGCTCGCGCGCTTTCCGCAGCACGATTGCCCGACCGGCAGGGTTACCGTCGAGGAGCAATCCCTTCACGCCGCCGCTGGGTCGCTCACTCTTGCGTCTGCCTTCGGCGACTTCGTGGGCGCGCTGTATTGCGACGGTGCGAAGTATCGAAGGGTGTACGAGCTCATCGATCAAGCCGAGCCTGACCGCCTTGGTGCCGCGAACAGTCTTTCCGGTGAGGATCAGGTCCAGTGCGTTCGTGAGTCCAATCCTGCGCGGAAGTCTCTGCGTCCCGCCGGCACCGGGAATCAATCCGAGTTGGACCTCCGGCAGCCCGAGGATCGTTTTGGGATGATCCGTAGCGATCCGATATCGGCAGGCGAGCGCGGTCTCGAGGCCGCCGCCGAGGCACGCGCCGTGGATTGCGGCGATGATCGGAATGCGCAACCGCTCGACAGAGTCGAGGAGCATCTGACCATCACGACTCAGCCGCTCCGCATCCGTCGCGGTCTTCAGCTCCTGGAACTCCTCGATGTCGGCGCCGGCGATCCACACATCGGGCTTGCCGCTGATGAACACCGCCGCGTGCACCGTGGTGTCGCGCTCGAGCCTCGTCACAAGTGCCACGAATTCGTCCTTCACGGTGCGATTCAGCTTGTTCACCGATTCGTTCGGCAGGTCCAACGTGATGATCGCGATCCCGTCGCTGACTTCGACCGACAGGGCCGGCCTATATCTCGTTCCAACGAGTCCGCCGATGGTAGCCTCGGTCGAGCTCATCGGGTTCTCTCCACCACCATGGCGAACCCCATCCCTCCGGCTGAGCAAACGGTCATGAGCCCGAACTGTCCGCCGCGTCGCCGCAATTCATTGAGCAGAGTCGTCGTGATGCGGGCACCCGTGGCCCCGAATGGATGTCCAATCGCAATCGAGCCGCCCATCACGTTGAGCTTCGCTCTATCGACTTCGCCGACCGGCTGCGAGAATCCCGCACGCTCTGCCCACCACTTCGATTCGAACCCTTTGAGATTCGAGAGCACCTGTGCCGCAAAAGCTTCGTGCATCTCGACCAAGTCGATGTCCTTCAGTGAAAGTCCCGCGCGCTTGAGTGCGACCGGCGCGGCGAGCACGGGCGCCTGGAGCAGCTGCTCCCCCGGGTCGAGAGCCGCGTAAGCGTACGAGCGGATGATTGCGAGCGGAGGATAGCCGAGTGCGCGCGCCTTTTCTTCGTTCATGAGGAGCACGCACGCGCCGCCATCTGTGAGCGGCGAGGAATTCCCGGCGGTCACCGAGCCGTATTTCCTGTCGAACACGGGCTTGAGCGCCGCGAGCTGCTCGTAGCTCGTATCCTCTCGAATGCCATTGTCGGAGGTGAGCACGGTGTCGAATCTGGGCGGCACATAGACCGGCATTATCTCGGCAGTCAGTCTGCCGTCAGCAGTCCCAGCGGCGGCGAGCCGATGTGATCTGAGCGCGAAGTGGTCCTGCTCCTCGCGCGCAATGGCGTTGAGCTTCGCCATTTTCTCCGCCGACTGCCCCATTGTCTCGCCGGTCGAAGGCTCGGCGATCGCCGGCGTGACGGGAACGAGATCTTTCGGACGGATCCGCGCCAGAGCTTTGAGACGGGCAGGAAAAGATTTCGCCTTTGATGCGAGAACGAGCGCATCGGCAAATCCCTGCGCATGGAGGATCGGAATGTTCGACAGGGACTCCGATCCGCCGGCAATCGCGACGTCCAGATGACCGAGGGCAATCTGGTCTGCTGCGTCGGTTATCGCCTGATTGGCTGAGGCACACGCGCGACTGACGCTGTACGCCTGGACGCCCTTGGGCAGGAGGGGCAGCAGCGACACCTCACGGGCGATGTTGGGCGCGAGCACCGAGGGAACGACGGTGCCGAACACGAGCGCCTGAACCTCCTTGCCGTCGAGGTTGGTGCGTTGAAGCAGCTCCGCAACGCAGAGCTTGCCAAGTTCTATAGCTGAGATCGACTTGAATGCGGTTCCCGCTTTTGCAAACGGCGTCCTCACGCCAGCGACAATAGCGACGCGGCGCCCGTTCCCGAATGTAGCCATGCAGGGAACATAGACGCGCGTCGTTTATCTTTCTAGGACGTACCGCGCTCTCGTGCGCTGTGTTCTTTTTCGACCAGACGCCTCTTGCGCTCGATCCCCCATCGATAACCGCCGAGTCCGCCGCCCCGTGTGACGACGCGGTGACACGGGATCACGACAGAGACGGGATTGGTGGCGCAGGCACTCGCTACTGCGCGTGCCGCTCGCGGAGATCCGATTGCCTCCGCAATCTCCGTGTAGGTGCGCGTCTCGCCAAACGGGATCTTCTGCAGCTCGCGCCAGACCTTCCACTGGAAAACGGAAGCCTGCACATCGAGCGGAACGTTGGGCCGTGCGCGTTCGCCATCGACGGCGGCGACGATCTCTTCGACCCACGTAGCCAGCTGGCTCGACAGAGCGGTGACTCGCGAGCGCGCCGCCGCGGGGTACTCGCTCTCCAACGCCGCCTCGAGATACTTCTCATCGTCGCCGAGCGTCACTGCGCAGACGCCGCGATCCGTTGCACCGACCAGCAGCGTCCCGAGTGATGTCTTCACCGTCAGATAATCGATGCGCATTCCCGCCCCGCCGCGACGGTACGTCGCCGGTGTCATGCCCAGCCTTGCATTGGCGTCACCGTAAACTCTGCTGCTGGAACTGTATCCCGCGCCGAACGTAGCTCGGCTCACTGTCTCGCCACGCTTCAGCTCGTCCTTGAGCCGCTCGCTCTTCCGCGCGCGGATATATTGCGCCGGTGTCAGCCCGACGAGCTCCTTGAATTTCCGCTGGAGATGATATGGGCTGAGTCCTGATTCTTCGCCCAGCAGCTCGAGAGTGATAGGCTCTTCGCTGAGATCGGTGATGTGATTGTCGATGTAATCGCGTGCCCGCTGGACTGCGGGATTTGATGATTTCGCGCGATTCGGACGGCATCGAAGGCAGGCGCGGAATCCGGCGTGCTCCGCGGCTTCCGCGGACGAGAAGAACGCGACGTTGTCGCGCTTCGGCCTACGCGACGGACACGATGGGCGGCAATAGATTCCCGTCGTCGTGACCCCGTAGAGAAAGCGGTCGTCGGCGGAAGCGTCTCTCTGGAGCACCGACTCCCAGGCAACGGCTTCGTTCATCGGACTCTTGTCCGTTCGCTGAGCTGCTTTCATCGGGGCTTTCTCCTTCTCCAGTTCTTCCGATACAAAATCATAATAGCCGGCGGCAAGCATCGTATTCTCCTGATCTGACGGTCTGTTTCCCTGCTCGTGCCCGAATGATGCCGGCGGATCAGGAAGGGCGATATCCGAATCTTGCGGTCAAATTCCTTATACTTGGGCTGGTTCCGAGTCACTCCCGAAATCACAAGAGAATGACCGCACTCTCCGGAGAACAATTCGACCTTCTCGTGATCGGCGGCGGAATTACGGGTTGTGGCGTGGCGCGTGACGCCGCGATGCGCGGCCTTAGAGTGGCACTGTTCGAGAGCGATGATTTTGCGAGCGGCACCTCAGGCCGGTCGTCCAGACTCATCCACGGTGGCATCAGATATCTCGAGCGGGCTCAGCTACATCTCGTTCACGAGTCCATTCGCGAGCGGCAAACGCTGCTTCGCATCGCGCCGCATATCGTGAAGCCGCTCGCCTTCACCTGGCCGATTTACCGCGGCGCCCGCGTCGGTAAGGTGAAGTTGAGCGCAGGACTCCTCGTATACCGGCTCATGGCGGCGGGACGGTCGCGCCGACACTTCACGCTCAACGCGGCGGAGACGATCGCGCGCGAGCCGGCCCTTGAGGGCACGGGGCTGACTGGCGGCGCGGTGTACTACGATGCGTGCACCGACGATGCGCGGCTTACGTTGGCGAATGCGCTCTCAGCGCGAGAGAATGGGGCGACGGTCACAACCCACACGCGCGTGACCGAGCTTCTCAGGGAAAACGGAAAGGCGGTCGGCGCGATCGTAAAGCCGCGATTCGCCGGCGAGGCGTATGGAGTGCGGGCCCGTGTCATCGTGAACGCAACGGGCGTGTGGGAGAACAGTTTCATCACCGACGAGCACGCGCGTCGTCGTCGCGGAAGCAAGGGAGTTCATATCTCGGTGGCCAGGGAGCGAGTTGGCAATCGGGATGCGATTACCCTCATTTCTCCGGTCGACGGACGCGTAATGTTCTGTTTGCCCGCGGGCCCACAGACGATCATCGGCACCACCGACACCTGGACGGACGAATCCCCCGAGACGGTCCACGCCTCGCTCGACGATGTCGATTACCTGCTGCGATCGGCGAACGCCTATTTCCCGCGCGCGCAGCTGACGCGCGACGACGTAGTGAGCGCGTGGGCCGGCATCCGTCCGCTGGCGAACGCGTCGGCGACCAATCCGAGCGCCGTATCTCGTGAGCACAGCATCGTCACCGACAGCGCGGGCGTGATAAGCGTCACGGGCGGAAAGCTCACGACGTACAGATCGATGGCGGCAGAGATAGTCGATCTCGTCCAGAAATCGCTGGGTCAGGAGCGCCAACGCGCTGCTACCGACTCGACCGAGCTCCCAGGCTCAGATCGCGCGAAAGAAATCGCCAGGCTCCAGCGCGAAGACGAGAGCCTTTCCACCCCGCTCGTGGAGGGGCTTCCCTACACCGGCGCCCACCTGACCTACAGTGTGAAGGTGGAGATGGCACAGACGCTGTCCGACCTGCTAATCCGGCGCACCCACCTCGCGTTCGAGACGCGTGATCACGGATCGAGCGTCGCACCCCGCGCGGTCAGGATCGCGGCACCCCTGCTGGGCTGGAACGAGGAGACGAAAAGCGCTCGAGTCCGGGAGTACGAGCGGGACGTCGAGCGCATGTTCGCAATCTCCTGAGACATCAAGCCGGAACGAGTTTGTCGCCACGCATCAGCCCGTTACCGCTTGAATTGTCACGGGCGGTGGCGGCTTCAGCAGCAACTCATTCTCCATCGCCACCTCGTTTTCCAGGTTCTGGTGGTCGCGGTTGATCGTCGCCATGGCTCGCCGCTGCCCTCCGACCATGTACGAAACGGCACAATCCATCTTCATCACATCCCCATCGATTTTCGTTTCATCCCAACGCTCGACGTGGCCTGTGTACTGAATGGAGACCTTGTCGAAGTGAGCGCTCCAGAAGAAGGGGATGTCATCGAATCGGTCGCGATAGCCGAGCATGTTACGCGCGACCACCTGCCCTTGACGCTCAGCGACAACCCAGTGCTCGACGCGAAGGCGCGCATCGGAGTA
>DHJO01000240.1:7834-10795 GCA_002404375.1 Gemmatimonadales bacterium UBA4718
GTCTCGAGAAACTCGTTCACAGCGATGCCGTTATCGACTATGACGCCAGCGGACTCGGCCAGATCCAGATTTGGGCGCACGCCGATGCCCACTACGACCAGATCCGCCTCGATGCGAGTTCCATCATCGAGTACGACTGCCTTTGCGTCGACGGCTTTGGCTGTGCGGCCGAGGTGAAACGCCACACCCTGCCGCTGGTGCACGTCTTGGATCAGAATGCCAAGCTCGGCGCCGAGCACTCTCTCGAGCGGAAGTCTTTCCGGCGCCACGACGTGGACCTGTAGGCCCCGTGCTACAAGCGAGGCTGCTACTTCGAGTCCGATGAAACTGCCCCCGATGACCACGGCACTTTTTGCGCTACCCGCCTTATCGATGATGCCACGGCAGTCTTCCAGAGTGCGCAGATAGGAAACCCGGTCGCCACCGGGCACGTCCAGATGGATCGGCGCGGCGCCCGTCGCAATCAGAAGCACTTCGTACGAGCGGGTACTTCCATCACTCAGCCGAACAGTCCTGGTTTTGGCGTCGATCTTCTGCGCGGTCACTCCCGAAAGAATTTCCAGCCGCTGCGTCTCGAAGAATTCCTTCGGGTGGAGAGGGAGCCAAGCCTCCGGGGCGGTGCCAGCAAGGAAGTCCTTGGAGAGGTTGGGCCTGTCATAAGGAGCATCCCGATCGCCGTCAACGAGCGTAACGGGGCCCCGGTAGCCTTCGCGGCGCAACATTTCGGCGCAGGCATTTCCCGCGGCACCTGCGCCAATGATCAAAACGGAGCTCGGTCCGGTTATCGGGTTCGGCTCGACCATTACCTTCTCGGGAGCCCTCGACCCGCGAGCCTGGCGACCACTGCCGTGCAGCTGACCACCAGTACGTTCGCGTGTGACGCGTACGACGTCGTTCTCGAGCAAGACGTTGTAACAAGGGAGGTCGTTCAAAGCCGGTGCGTGGGAAGCTGCCCCGTTCCGCAACTCGAAACAGGCGTGATGCCATGGGCAGCGAATGGTTTCGCCCACAAGAACGCCCTCGGCGAGAGGACCGCCGTAATGCGTGCATTTTGCGCCGACCGCAAACCAGTTCGGCTCGACGTGAGCGAGGAGCACCGGCTTTCCGAACGCGTGACCGGCGATCATCTTACCTGCGCCAACGCTGCTGGCCTCGATCCCTTTTTCGAGGTCGGGACCAGTCAGCGTGTCAGGCTGTTCGCTCACTTGAGCCCGTCGAGTAGGTTTTGCGCGCGGTCACGGTGGGCGACGAATGCCGGTGCGACCTTCGTTTCCAGGTCCTTGAGCTGGGCATTCTGGGTGGCGGGCAGAAGGGTCTTCGTAACCGCGTCGATGACGGCGTTATGGAAGTCGACCTCGTGCTGGAGGAAAGCGCGATCGAACGTCTTGCCCTTCGCGGCCCGGAGTGATCTCATTGCCGAAACGTGTGCCTTTGCCAAAGCGAAATCCTTGGGTGGTGTGGGAGTCACATGCAATGACTTCGCCAGCTTACGACCCTGCGCTCTCACGTTTCGATGATCGCGCACAAGCATTCCGCCGAAATCACGGACGGCCCTGGAGCGACCCTTGCTGACTGCGAGGGAGCCAGTTTCGATGTCATAAGTGTTGGCAGCATCGAAGATCGCCACAATGGTAGGATCGTCCAGCTTCGACGCGGCCCCCTGTGCGAGCGCGTCCTTTGGATGCATAAACGCGACAATGAGTGCCATCATGGATGCAGCGCTGAGAATCCGGGAGTGCAGGTGCATTACGAAAACCTCCAGTTGGACGCGTTGGTGTGAGAGAGCCGTTGTGCTTCGGAGGATATCGGTCCCGGGATAATAAGTCAATGTATGCTTTGACTTATTCGGTGGGCGGGGCTAAATTGGTGACAGATGACTGATACCAGCCGACGGGATTCGTCACAGCAGGAAGCCACTCGCGGGCGCTTGTTGGCGCTCCTGCGCGAAGGTAAGTGGACCGTCGACGATCTCGCCGCGCGGCTCGGACTCACTGACAACGCCGTCCGCTTTCACCTCTCGAGCCTCGAGGCTTCAGGTGCTGTCAGGAGAGAGGGCGTCCTGAGAAAACAGGGCGCCGGAAAGCCGGCAGACCTCTACACGCTCACTCCCGACACGGAGGAGTCATTTTCTCGCGCTTACGCGCCGGTGCTTGCCGCCTGTGTTGCTGAGCTCCGCGAGACCATGTCGACCACTCAACTGGTCGCGTTCCTCAAGCGCGTTGGAAGGCGACTCGCTAGAGGATTGCCCAGTTCCTCGGGCTCTCTTCCGCATCGAGTTGCGGGCGTCGCCGAGCTTCTGAACGCCCTGGGTGGCGTAACCACAGTCGAGAAATCAGGGAGCAGCTTCCATATAATTGGCCGCGCCTGTCCCCTCTCGCGCGCGGTGGAGGCGGATCACTGCGTTTGTGCGGCGGTCACGGCACTGGTTGCGGAAGTGGTCGACGCGGACGTCGCGGAGCGGTGTGATCGCTCCGGACGCCCACGGTGCCGTTTCGAGATATCGAGCCGAAAGAGCCGGTAGTCGAAGGCCGGCGCGGCGATAGCCGCGCGGCTGACAGCTAATTAACGGTGATGCTCCCAGACATCGCCGCCCCGTGAACGGCACAGTGATAGGGGTACGTCCCGGCAACCGTGAACGTCCGGCTGTATGTCCCCTGATCCATAAGACCGGAGATGGCGCCGTCATCGAAGACTACGTTGTGCGATACGCACATCTGCCCGTTGTAGCCGTCTCCAGTGCAGCTGTTCCAGGCCCACGTTACCTCTGTCCCAACCGCCACGGTTTTAGAGGCAGGACTGAATACGTTATTCGTGACTGAAACTCCGTTAGTGGCGGGAGGAGGAGTATTCACGCCAGACGGCGGGGGACTCGTGCTGTATCCGCCTCCGCCACATCCAAATAGACACGCGACTGCGACCGTTGTGCACACCTGCTTCAACATTCTCGTCTCCGTCCAGTGA
>DHJO01000240.1:11092-11225 GCA_002404375.1 Gemmatimonadales bacterium UBA4718
CGACGCTACGCCGCGTCGTGTATCGTCTTGAGCTCGATGATCTTGAGGCGACGCGTCATCGCGGGAAGCTTGAGCACCACGGTCTCGCCAACGCTCCTTCCGACGAGCGTTTTGCCGATGGGCGATGACATGC
>DHJO01000240.1:11332-12480 GCA_002404375.1 Gemmatimonadales bacterium UBA4718
TGCGAGCCAAGACCGACTTTGTCGGCAGGGATCTGCGAGACATCGATCTGCGACAGCTTGCTCAGTCGCTGACGCAGCTGACCGAGTCTCGCCTGGACAAACTGCTGCCGCTCGAGCGCGGCCTTGTACTCGCTGTTCTCGCGCAGATCGCCCATCTCGACAGCGCGGCGAATCTCCTGCGGCAGTGTGATGCTCAGCTCGTGCTGAAGACGTTCGGCCTCTTCCCCCAGCTTTTTCTTGAGTATTTCGATCATGCGACCTGAGCCTCTACGGAGACACCGCCTGCGTGGGTAAAAAAAACCGAACGCCCGACCGAATGACCGGCCGGGCGCCACACCTCCAAGCTAGGCAGTCCCGCCCGGAGAGGCAATCGGTCGAGGCAACCTACGCCCTTTGACTGCCGTCCCGGGCTGACATCCAGGTTTAAAGGCGATACGGATTTGGCGGGTTAGACTGATTAGTCTGATCGTACCCTCGGCGTTACAGCACCGCGGTCCCGCCTAAAGGAGATTTATCCCCACATGGGAGCGATCCATATGCCCGGCATTTTCCGAAGCATCCGTATAACCCATCGTCATAGATGCCAGCCGAGTGCGACTTCGCTATCGATGCTGGGGGAGCTTGGAGTCCGTATGGTCGATCGCCGCCGGCGCTGAGGAGGACTTCTCGTACTCATCCCGCAATCGCTTCATCATCGCCTCGCGGCGATCGAACAGTCGCTTGAGCGGCCGCGCTTCGTGGCGCGCGAATGCGTATGAAGTGAGCAGCGGCAGAGCAACAGTCGAATCGAGATAGCACACCACGGCGTCGGGCAGACGATCCGGATCGATTTTGCCCCAGCTTACCGCCTCCGCCGGCGTCGCGCCAGAAAGCCCTCCGGTGTCAGGGCGCGCATCCGTGATCTGGAGGAAGTAATCGTGACCCTTCTCGTCGATGCCGAGCACTTCCTGAATCTGCGGCTCGGTCTGAAGCAAGAAGTTCTTCGGACTCCCGCCGCCGAGAATCATGACCCCGCTCTTTCCTTCACCCCGCTTGGCGTCCAGCACGATGGACGCTGTCTCGTTCACATCCTGGTTGGGATCGAGAACGAGCTTGTTCCCGTCCAGCGCGAGCGCGGCGATGTTCATTCCGATCGAGCTGTCGCCCGG
>DHJO01000240.1:12598-16120 GCA_002404375.1 Gemmatimonadales bacterium UBA4718
TTCTGTCCGATGCCGAGCGCCTTTTCGCGCTCACGAACGTACTTGCCGCACAGATTGTGGAACTCGGCGCTCGACATTGCCCGCTGGAATTCCTTGCCGGTGATGATCTTCCGGAAGAAAGCATCGGTCGAGAGAAGAACGTTGTAGTCGAAGAAGATATCGTAGATGCGGACAACCCCTTCCTCCCTGAGGATGACATCCGACTCCTGCGGGTTGCCGCGATGCATCGCGAGCCCCAGACCGAAGTGCGTGTCGTGATAGAGATTCGCGCCAGTGGAGATGATCCAGTCCACGAAGCCCGCCTCGATTAGCGGAATCAGCGCCGACATGCCGAGTCCAGCGGGCGTGAGAGCGCCTGTGATCGACAGACCGACGGTCACGTCGGGGCTGAGCATTTTCCCGGTGAAAAGCTGGCAGGCTTCACGAAGACGAGCTGCATTGTAGGCGAGGTAGGTGCCTTCGATCAGATCCGCTACTGTTTCCTTTCCATCGATCCGGCGCGGGTCGATGCGCTGTCCCTTGAGGAACCGGCTCGACTCGTGGGTCGTATGCTGCGCACCGCGCTTCTCGCGATCCTCCGCGGCGAGCTTCTGCTGCGCCTTGGGTCCGGCAGCCGACGCCTTTCCATGTCGCGACGATTTGAAGCCACCACGGTCGCGACCACCGCTTTCGCCGTTGCCTTTAGTGTTTTTTGGCATCTCGCTAGGTTCGCGTTGTCTCCTCAAACTGTTCGCCCGCTGTCTTTCCAAGGGACTTGTAGGCGCTGACTATCGCCTGCACCGCCTCGGCGGGATCGTCCGTGACGAGCATGAGATCGAGATCACCTTCCGAGATCTTTCCTTCGCTCAGCACACGGGCCTGGAGCCAGCGCAACAAGCCAGCCCAGTAATACCGCCCGAACAGAATGACGGGAAATCGATAGATCTTTCCCGTCTGGATCAGAGTGAGCGCCTCGAACAGCTCGTCGAGCGTGCCGAATCCGCCCGGGAAGATAACGAACGCCACCGAGTACTTGATGAACATCGTTTTCCGCACGAAGAAATACTTGAAGTTCACCAGCGTATCGACGTACGGATTCGCACCCTGCTCGAACGGCAGCTCGATGTTGCAGCCGATCGACCGCGCCCGCCCGAGCTGAGCGCCCTTGTTCCCGGCTTCCATGATACCCGGACCCGCACCCGTGATGATCGAGAAGCCCGCTTCGGCGAGGAGGCGCGCCGTTTCCACTGCCGCGTTGTAGTGCGGGTCATCCGGACCGATGCGAGCCGATCCGAATATCGTAACGGCTTTTTCGATGGGAGCGAATGTATCGAATCCCTCGATGAATTCTCCCATGATGCGGAGCACGCGCCAGGGGTCTGTCCGAGTGAAGTCGATTTTCGGACCGGTTTGCTGCAGGAGTTTTTCATCCTCGGTAACCGGACTGGCATCGCGGATGGCGTCGTCAACGGTGCGAGTGGCGCCCGATCTTCTTCCTGCGCCCTGTGAAGGCGGTGTTCTACCAGCCTTGAGATGCCCTTCCTCGGTGCGCTCCTTGAGTCCCTGGAGGGCTTGCTGCTCCGCTGAAGCCATCACTTGCGGATCGAGCTTCTTTCCGCCGGCGGTGCGCGCGCGCGTGGGCTTCCTGCCTGCGGGATTCGCCGGCATAGCTTTCGATTTATCTTCTTTCTTCTTCATTGTTGGCCGCTGTCGCGGGCTTCGGCGATCGGTATTCAAACGCCGACAGAAAACGATCCTGCCGGCTCTCTCATTCGGAAACTAAAGTTGCGTGCGTCTGCAGGAAGCCCGCCAGGTGAGGCTGCGCAGGTCGTGATGATCATAGCCGATGGGGTGCGATCCGATGTGCTCGCTCGCTCCATCGACAACGGTCAACTGCCGGCACTTGCCGCTCTCAGAGACGAGGGATCGCTCTCCACGATTACCTCGGCGTTCCCCTCGGTGACCGGACCCGCGTATGCGCCGTTCATCATGGGAAGATATCCGGGTAGCGTTGGTTTGCCTGGACTTCGCTGGTACGACCGCTCGCGGCGCGTCGCGCGACTCTCAGGACATTCGCGCAGCTACGTCGGCGCGGAGATGCGGTTCGTTGACCGGGACATCGACAACGCGTCTCCGACCATCTTCGAGCTCGCCAAGCCAAGCATGGGTGCCCTGAGCGTGATCGCGCGCGGACTGCGGCGCCGCGAGAGAATCGGACGAAGCGCTGCCTTCATTGCGCGCGCGGCGGCGACGCACTTCCGCGGAGATGTCCCAGGCTGGCTTGCGATCGATCGAAACGTCGGAGATGAAGTCGCTCGGCGCTTGCGCACCCGGCGAATGAAATTCGCGTTCGCAGCGTTCACCGGAATAGACAAGGCGTCGCACGCGGCCGGCCAGGATGCGCCGATTGTGGCCGAGGCGATGCGGATCGTCGACGACACCGTCGCGCAGATCCGCTCCGACGCCGAGCGGGACGGCAGATGGAACAGGATGCAGCTCTGGGTGGGGAGCGATCACGGTCATTCGCCGGTGCGCGACCACGAGGATCTCACCGGTCTTCTTGCCGGCTGGGGGTATACGACGCTCGCCCACCCGTGGGCTTTCAACGCGTCGGCTGACGTCGCCGTGATGGTCAGCGGGAACGCGATGGCGCATTTGTATCTGAATCTCGAACAGAAAGCGCGACCGTGGTGGCCCGCGCTGGGAGAGAAGTGGCGCGAGCTGGCGGCGAGTGTGCTCTCGCGCGAGTCGGTCGATCTGATGATCCTCCCGACGAGCTCGTCGTCCTGCGAGGTCCACTCGCGGAGTCGCGGGATGGCCCGGCTGGTTTGGAAAGAGTCCGTCTACTCCTATGCGCCCGAAAGTGGAGATCCGCTCGACATCGGACAGCAGGAGTCTCTGGACGATCGCGGCGCATACGACGCGACCATCGAGAGCGACTATCCCGATGGGCTGGTGCAGATCGCGCAGCTCGCCGGTTCACCTCGCAGCGGAGACATCATTCTTTCAGCCGCGAGAGACTGGGACTATCGCGCGAGGTATGAGCCGATTCCCCATGTGTCATCGCATGGAGCGCTGCACCGCGAGCACATGCTGGTGCCGCTGCTCCTCAACCGTCCGCCTTCACTCACGCCGCGGCGCACAGTGGACGTGATGCCGAGCGCGTTGGCTGCGCTCGGCATCGCGGCGCCGAAAACACTGGACGGAGTTTCTTTCTTCTAAGGGATTATGCGCTACTGGACGTTGACGACTCCACTCATGCCCGGGTGAATTGTGCAGTGAAAAGTATGGCTACTTCCGCTAACCCCGAACTTACGCTGGTTCGTAGTCCCCGTAGGAGCCGCGAAAGTACCACTACCCCCAGTTCCAACCGCTAGCGCCGTGGCGGGATCGTCGAAGGTGACGTTATGGTCAACGCCAGAATCGTTGGTCCAGGTCACTGCCGTGTTGGCCGCAACACTCAGCGCGACGGGTTGCACCGTTGCGTTTGCGGTCAAAAAGCTCGCGGAGCCCATGCAGAAGGTGCCAGTGGCACATGTGGGC
>DHJO01000119.1 GCA_002404375.1 Gemmatimonadales bacterium UBA4718
GCGAATCCCTCCGCTGGCATCGGTTTGAATCGAAAATGCGGTCCCCACGTCCTGAATCTTCACCGTGCCAACCCTTACCGTAAACGGATGCGAAGCGTCGTGCACGACGCTGAAGTATCCGTCGCCCTCAAGAGACACCGAGCGGTCAGAGGAATGCGGATCCACGATGATCCGGCTCTCCGGCCCAAGAACGACTCCAGTTCCATCGGCGAGCCTGAACTGACGCCGCTCGCCGACGGTGGTCGCGAAACCGCGGGCGGCCGAGCCGCCTCCGGATCCGCTAATGTCGCGCCAGAAAAATGCTCCGCCCGCGAGCACGAGCAGCACCGCCGCAGCCTTCAGGTACGGCGTAAACATCAAGCTTGGATTGTCGCGTCCGGCACGCGATGAGACAGAGATCGACTTGGTACGGTCGAATCCCGACTTTACTTTTCTGAGAGCGCTCTCGACATCCAGCTTGCGGGAATCCTCGCGCGAAACATTCACAAGCGCGGCCTGGAGCGCGTTCACCATCGCCAGACGCTCGGCGTCTGCTTCCAGCCAGCGTCTTGTCGATTCTGCTTCCCGTGGCTCCGCCTCGCCCGCCAGATAGCGGGCAACTCGATCCCAATCCTCGGGAGCGATCTTGGAGGAGCCACCATCAGAATTCGACATATTCCGTAATAAGACAGACACCTCAACCGGGCAATACCCTCTTTGGACAAGCACGACACTAACGAGCGGGACCTTCAGCAGCGAATCCGGGTGGGGGACGAAAGCGCGTTCGATGCCGTCTTTCGCGCGCACTACCCGCGTCTGGTAAGAATGGCGGAATCGATCGTAGGTGAGCGAGCGCCAGCCGAGGAGATCGCGCAGGAGGTGATGCTCGAGTTGTGGCGGCGCAGGGAGTCGCTGCAAGTAGAGCAGAGTTTTGCGGCATACCTGATGCGCTCAACCCGCAACCGCGCGCTCAACCATATTCGGCACCAGAGGATCGTTGCGCGCGAGCTCTCCGCAGCGAAGTTCGAAGTGCGCGAATCGCCCGGAACGGACGCGGAAATGCTCGGCGTCGAGCTCGAGCAAGTAGTACGCGAGGCCATAGCTGGTCTCCCCGAGCGATGCAGGGAAGTATTTGAGCTAAGTCGCGTTCAAGGAATGAGATACGTCGAGATCGCCGGAGCGCTGGAGATCTCCGTGAAGACCGTCGAAAAGCGGATGGGGCAGGCCCTGTCTGAGCTGAGAGAGCGACTGGCGCCCTGGTTGGGAGAGGGCGGAGGAAAGCCGTCGTAGGGTATCCGCAGGCTCGGGTGTCTCACTGGCTGAACCATGGCGCGCCTGCAATCGGGATGCGCAGTCACCATTGGAGACCCTAATGCAAAACAAAATCAGAGTTGCTCTCATCGCTGGAGCTGCCGCCATCGCGGCAGCCTGCGCAAGCGATATGACTACTTCACCTGCTGCATCCAGAGCAGCGCTGGCGGCACTAGTTGCGCCACCAATCAGCTTCGACCAGATCAGGACGAGTTTTGTGGGACGCTCGAGCGAAACCGATGGCTTCGTGCCGGGGGGTACCACCACGGGCGGGGACAACGACGACGCGGATCACGAGGACGGTGATCACGGACCAGGATGGGGCGGGCTCATGGGCGGCGGCCTCGGCGAAGCATGGAACGGCGGAATCGGTTTTGGTCCTGGATTGGGCAGGGGCCCCTTCGATGACTTCGACGATTCCAACGCTTGCGCCTTTTCTACAACTACGAATCGCAACGACTGCGCGACAGTCACCCGCGGCGGACTCACCATCAACCGCTCGTTCTCCTTTCTCGACGCATCGAACGCGGTGGAACAGCTGTTCGATCCGTTGAAAACCAACACCGTGAACGTCAGGAGCACGGTGACTGGCACAGTTACACATCACTCGACCGCGACGAGTACAGTCAACAGCTCGAGCGACTTCACCGTTGGTGGGCTCGCCTCCGGCAGCACTCAGCGGACGGTGGACGGAACGGCGTCAGGAAGTGAGACGACGACCGGCACAAGGGACGGCGTTGCCTTTACCGTCGCCCGCACCGCTGACGACAAGACCACCGGACTCGTGATCCCGATTCAGAATGGGCGGCCAACCTACCCAACTGCCGGAACCGTAACTCGCTCGATGCAGGCGACAGTGACGAAGGCGGGCTCATCCCCATCGACGTCGTCTCGCAGTGAGGTGATCACCTACGACGGATCGGCGACGGCGAAGGTCGTAATCACGCACGATGGTGTAACCAAGAACTGCACGAAGCCGCTGCCACACGGGCGGCTCACCTGCGCGTAAGAAGGCTAGAAGCAATACGGGTTTGTCGGATGCACCCAGCGTGAACCCGTAGCTCACCCTCAGTCCGGTTTTCACTCGCACGGGAGCCGGGCTGGGAGTGGGTGCCCTCTTGCGCCGTCGGGGTCAGATCAAGACGCGATCTGGACGCCGAGGGGTCTACGCGGCGCTGGTCCCCGAATCGGTCTTGGCAATCCGTTTCGCCCGGTCGCACAGCGCGCGGAGCTCGGTGTTGCTGGCCCCTTCCCAGCGACTGGGGATCGGAACCAGGCGTCGTTTTTCGTTCAGGGATTCGAAGGTGAGCCAACCTCTTCCGTAGCCTTCGGATAGGGTGATCCGTCGCTGGGTAGTGGTTCGCCGGTCGATGCCGCTTCGGCGCTCGATTCCGCGCCAGGGGAGGCGGTTCAGGTGCCGGCGGTCGTCAGCGGACGTGCGCCGCTCTACCTTGCTTGGCTGCGAGTCCCATACCTGCCAATACGCGCCGTCTCTGTCTACAAAAGTTCGATATGACATAACGATCTATTACCTCGCGCGGATCCACACGCGATTGCCCAAGAACGTCTACGAAAGATGCTGTTTCCTGCAAGTCTTTTGTACCCTGAAAGCAGGTTTTTGTGCGCGTAAAGATATGTTTCCTAAGGGTTTATCTTCCGAAGCTGGCGAGGCTCTCGCTCATAACGTCTATCATGGACTTGGCGGTCCAGCGGTCCCTTCCATTGTACAGAAACGAGAAGGCCAGGACCTCACCATTTACCGCCGTTACGTACCCGGCGAGCGCAATAACGTCGTTCGTAGTGCCCGTTTTTGCGTGGAGATTCCCCTCAGCCGGAGTGTTCCGCATGCGGCGCCTGAGGAGCTCCGAGTCGCCCGCAACGGGAAGGGAGGAGTGCAGCCAGGGACCCCATGTCGCCCGATGGGCATAGCCCAGCAATTGAACCTGGGCGCGGGGCGTCACCCGGTCCAGGATCGAGAGGCCGCTGCCATCGGCGAAGACAAGGCGGCTCGTATCGGCGCCAACCTTGGTGGCGAAAAACTCGTCGAGCACTAAGCTGGCGGTTTGGACGCTGCCGACCACATCCCGCTTTGGCCCCCTGGCGGCATTCCGAAACAACAGCTCAGCATAGTGATTGATGCTCTCCCGATTCATTGCGGCGATCATGCTGGCTAAGGGCGGCGAGCGAAGACTCGCGATCTTTACGCCGGTGGGCGGAGCCTTGCCGAGTCGGATGCCGCCGTCCACCCGGATGCCGCGGGCGATGAGCGCGTTTAGAAATGCGCCCGTCGCAAATGCCGCCGGATCCTCGACGATATAGACGTACTTGCGAGTTCCGGTCCGAATGCCGATAGAGCCGTTTGCCATGATCGTCCCGTTCCCGAGCTTCCGGAATCCCAACCGCGCTCCGCCGCCCGCGACCGTGCGGACGTTCGCGACCAGTGGAATCGCACTGGTCGAGGGCTCGAGCACAACCGTGGCCGGCTGTCCCGGAGAGGATGGCGAAACGGAAACGGCAATCAGGTTCTCATTCAGCGAAAGGGCCGACACCCGCGCGGCGTAGGATGCCTGCAGATACCGCGTGAGCCATCCCTCCGGAATTTTCTGGTCATCGAACCCGGAAGCATCGCCGATCACGCTGCCCGTCACGTGCTTGATTCCCTGCTGAGCGACGAGATCCGCCAGTCGGTTCATCGGCGCGGACGGGCCGCCGGCGAGAAATTTTCCGGATAGCGCCGGATCCCCATCGCCCCTGATGTAGATGTTTCCGCTGAGCGTTCCGTCAGGACCGACCGATCCATCGCGGAGCGCATCGGTGCTGAACTGGTAGTTGGGACCGAAGCGCTCCAACGCGATGGCGCTGGTGAAGAGCTTCATCGTCGAGGCCGGCTGCATCTCCTCACCAGCGTTCTCGGCGTAGAGGGTATCGCCGCGAGTCAGGGAGACTACCATCGCTCCCCACATCCCACTGCGAGTCTTCCCGGTGAGTCCGCTCAGAATGGATGCGACATCGGCGGAGCTTCTCAGAACCGTGTATCGCACGACGGGCACAGGCGGCGGGCGGTTCGGATTTCGCCGGCGCACTCTGCGGCGGGTGGTGGTCGCTCTCCTTCTTGTCTGGGCTTCGATGATTGGCGGTGCCGCGCCACATATCGTCAGCGTCACCAGAATGGCGATCCTGATTTTACGAGAAAACATTGTCCCTTTTTCAATTGCGATTGTCGGCTACGTAACGAAGCCGCTTCGGATGGCGAGAAAGGTGCCAGCGCCCGAGCGTGAAACATTTCGGTGTTGACCTGCTGTTCGCTTGGAATATACCCCGCGAGAAGGTATTTTCCCCAACTAACACGGCGTCCTATCGCATCAGGAGAATGAATGGCTGAGCGGCACCACAATTTCTTGCGCGAAGGCGTGATTACGGGTTTCATCGGCGCCACCGCAATCGCAATCTGGTTCCTCGTAGTTGACACAATCGCCGGCCGCCCATTCTACACCCCGATTTTCCTCGGGAAGGGCGTCGTCAGCGTTCTTGGCAAGAACATGATGGGCGACACCGCTTTCATTCACCTTCTCGGTTACACGATCTTTCACTACGTGGCTTTTTTCGTCGTGGGAATCGTTCTGACCGTGATCGTGCACCAGGCCGAGCGCACGCCGGCCATTCTCGCCGGGCTACTCGTGGCGTTCGTGATGATGACGCTGGGCTTTTACATGATTGCCGCGGCGTTCGCCGGCTCGGCGCTGGGAAACCTGGCGTGGCCGCAGATCTTCATCGCCAATCTTCTCGCGTCGGGGCTGATGCTCGGGTATCTGTGGCGGAAGCACCCCAAGCTCCATCGGCAGCTGAAGCAGGCATTGGAGGGAACCGACGACTAGGCCGTCGACGGTTTCCAGTCCACCTGCGCGCCCGCGGTCGAATCTTCGCCGCGGGCGTTCCATTTGAAGAACACCACCGTCATGATGATGTAGAAGATGATCCCGCCCGGGATCCACATGATGAGCGCTCCGAGTAGCTGATCCTCCAGCGGCGAGAGGGGCAGCACTCGCGGCGCGGCGGCGTACGCCGGATACAGAACGTGGTCCGACATCGCGATATAGATCGCGACGATCGACATCGGAATGCTCATGAGAAAGCTGTACAGCATCTGCCCGGGATAAGCGAGCCGCGGTAATTCGGGGATCTGACTCATTAGGGGCCACCACATCAGCACCGCGGCGACCATGAACATCAGGTGCTCAACGATGTGGATGTTGTGATTCGCCATCGCTGCATTGTAGAGGGGAGGCAGATGCCACGCGGCGATGACGAGATTGAATACGACGAACGCAATTGGAGCGCGGGTGAAGAAACGTGCTGCTGGCGCAATGAAACCCGTCGCGAGTGGTCGCCGAAGCATCCACCCTGGGACGCCGGCGAGAAGGAGCGGGGGCATGACGAGGGTGAGCAGAAGATGCTGCACCATGTGGGCGCTGAAAAGATAATCGTCGCTCAGGTCGTGAATCGGTCCGTTGAGCGACGCGAACATCACCAGCAGTCCGGAGAGGAAATAGATCTTCTGTGCTGGACTCGGCTGGCGCTGTAGCCGATTCGCGGCCCAGAGGTAGATCGCGCCCAGCGCTCCAATGCCGATGACGGTACTCGGGTGAATCGACCATCGCCACGAGGTGAGATTGACGACGGGATGCAGCAGCGCCAGGACCAGCATGTTACATGATCTTGATGTAGAGATGACCGAACAGGAACATCAGCGCCAGGAGCGTCAGCGACGCGATCAGCAGCGGACCGGTGAAGAGCACCCTGAAAATCCGGTGATCGTACTTGAGATGCATGTAGAACATCACGACGATCGTGAACTTGAGCGCCGACAGAGCCAGGAGTGTCGGGATGAATCCGCGGCCCGCGACGAATGACGGTATGTAGTACGCCCAGACTTCAGCGACCGTGATCAGCGTAAGAATGAGCGCGACCTTCCAGTACGTGGACCAGGTTGGATGCGCGTGCTCTACCTCGTGCGGCACATGCGCGTTCGCTTCTGCGGAATCCGGAAGATTGGTGGCACTGGCGTGGGTATCCATCGTTCCTGCCGTTACTTGATGAGGTAGACGAGCGTGAAGATCACGATCCAGATGACGTCGACGAAGTGCCAGTACAGAGCGGCGATGTCCACCAGCAATGAATCACGAGAGCCGAGTCCGCGGCGGTAGTCGATCGCGAGGAGCGTGACCAGCCAGAGCACACCCGCGGTAACGTGGGCGCCGTGAAATCCGGTAAGGGTGAAGAAAGACGATCCGAAGAGATTCGTTCTGATCGTGAGCCCTTCGTGGACGAACGACGTGAACTCGAACGCCTGAAATCCAAGGAAGGTCGTGCCGGCGATCGCCGTCATCCACAGCCACAGCTTGGAATTCCCGAGAACACGCTCGCCTCGACTGTGCTTCGGCTTCTCCTTGTTCTGCACCGCTGCCAACGCCAGCACCATGAACAGGGACGACATCAGAAGAACGAATGTCGAGGCTGAGGTGACGGGGATGTTGAGAATGGGCTTCAAGACATGTCCGGTGCTGGGATCCGTCCACGTTTCATGTGGGAACGGTCCAACCACGCTTCGTCCCTTATAGATCAGATAGGTCGAGATCAACGAGACGAAGAGCATGCACTCCGAGCCGATGAAGGCCCAGATCGCAACCTTCCTGCTGTCGAGACCCAGCGTCGTGTAATGGTGTGGCGCTGGTGCCGATGTGTGCACGACGGGTATACGTGCTGCGGGTGCGGTCATTGTCTAGTGGTGCTCCGGCTCGAGCGGGCTCAGGAGCCAGCTGTATAGTGAGAAAACCATGAGTGCCGCGCCCACTGCGATCAGCAGGGGCGTGGTCATGAGACCGCAGAACATGATGATCAAACCCAGCGCGACCAACAGCGGTTTGATCGTGTTGTACGGCATCACGATCCCCAGCTCCGCCGCAGTCTTGCCCTCCTGCGCGTTGATGCGAGCGCTCTCGTGGTCGACCTCCTTTCCTTCCCAGATCGGATATCTGCTCGTAACAGTCGGAATCACGGCGAAGTTGTATTCCGGTGGCGGACTGGGAATGGTCCATTCCAGTGTTCCGGCGCCCCACGGATTCGAGCCGGCGATCTCGCCGCTCTTTCTGCTCTTGAAGAAGTTGTAGATGAAGATCAGCATCGCGATCGGGAAGATCATCGCCCCCACGGTGGACATCGCGTTGTAGAGGTCCCAACCCTGACCGGCGTCGTAGGTGTAAATGCGCCGCGGCATGCCCAGCATTCCCGAGAAGTGCATCGGGAAGAACGTGAGATTCATCGCGATGAAGGTGAGCCAGAAATGAATCTTGCCCAGCTTCTCGTCGAGCAGCCGCCCCATGATCTTCGGGAAGTAGTGGTAGATGCCGGCGAAGATGCCCATGATCGAGCCGCCGAACAGCACGTAGTGGAAATGGGCGACGATGAAATAAGTGTCCGTCTGCTGCAAGTCTGCCGGCGGCGATGAGTGCATGATTCCCGAGATCCCACCTATCGTGAACAGTCCGACGAGACCGATTCCGAACAGCATCGACGTCGTGTAGCGGATGGCGCCCTGCGCCATCGTCGCGATCCAGTTGAAGATCTTGACGCCTGTCGGGATCGCGATGAGCATCGTGGTCAGACCGAAGAACGTGTCGGCAATCGGTCCCATTCCAACGGCGAACATGTGGTGGGCCCATACTCCGAAGCCGAGCGCGGCGATGAGGATTCCCGAGTACACCATCACCGGATACCCGAACAACGGCTTCTGCGAGTAGGTAGGCAGTACCTCGGACACTAGTCCGAACGCCGGAAGAACCAGGATGTAAACCTCCGGGTGCCCGAAGATCCAGAACAGATGCTGCCAGAGGAGCGGATCGGCACCCGCGCTCACCGTATTGTAGAAATTCGTTCCGAAGAAGCGATCGAACAGCAGGAAGACGAGCGCGATCGTGATGACAGGGAAGGCGAGGACGAGCAGGAACTGCACTACGAACGCCATCCAGGTGAACATCGGCATCCGCATGAGCGTCATGCCAGGCGCCCGGAGATTGATGATCGTCGTCAGGAAGTTGAACGCGGCTGCGAGCGACGACACGCCTAGGACCTGCAAACCGATCACCCAGAAATCTATGTTGATTCCCGGTGAATAAGGCTTGGTGGTGAGAGGCGCGTAGCCGAACCAACCGCCGTTCGGCGCGACCGCGAACAGAATCGGAACCGTGATGAAGATTCCGCCGAAGAGATAGACCCAGTAGCTGAAAGCGTTGAGCCGCGGGAACGCGACGTCGCGCGCGCCGATCTGGAGCGGAATCAGGAAATTGAAGAACGCTGCCGAGAGCGGCATGATCGCGAGGAAGATCATGGTCGTCCCGTGCATCGTGAACAGCTGGTTGTAGAACTCGGCGGACACGAGGTGCTGATTGGGAGCACCGAGCTGCGCGCGGAGGATGAGTGCCTCCACTCCGCCGAACATGAAGAAAAAGAGCGCGGTATAGAGGTAAAGAATGCCGATCCGCTTGTGATCTACGGTGCTGAGCCAGCTCC
>DHJO01000068.1:0-403 GCA_002404375.1 Gemmatimonadales bacterium UBA4718
CTTGTCCGGATGTTGTGCGTGTCGCCTGCGCCTTTGAGATGAGGCCGAGTGTGGCGAGCTCGTCGCCGGCTACCCGACGCACATCTTCTCCGTCCACCTCCACCCGACGATTCAGATTGCGCATGGTCTGTTCGTCGAGTCGCCCACTCAGAAGTGTGAGCGCCGCAATGGCGGCTGGCGATCCTTGCTCCAGTTGCCCGGACACGAGGGCCGCAGCTTCATAGGGTGGGAAGAAGTGCCGATCGTCTACGAGCGTGACGAGATCATATTTCGACAGCAGTCCATCCGTCGAGTAGCCGTCGATCACATCTACGGCGCCGGACGCGAGCGCCTGATATTTCACCGCTGGCGCGAGTGGCCGGACTGTACGCGGGTGAATTCCATAAACGCGCTCCAGCCCGAC
>DHJO01000068.1:524-4400 GCA_002404375.1 Gemmatimonadales bacterium UBA4718
CGCGAGATCGCTCAGTGTCCGCAGATGATACCGTGCAGCGGTTTGGCGGGTGACCGCGATTGCGTACGTGTTCTGAAATCCGAGTGACGGCAGCCAGCGGACTCGATAGAGCTCTGCGAATCGTCGCGCGACGTGTGTGAACACCTTGCGTGGATCCGCAGCGACTGAATCCGGAAGAGAGTCGTGGAGAATTGCGACCAGGCCCGTGCCGGTGTATTCGGGATAGACATCTATCGCATTCGTGCGAAGAGCGCCGAAGGCGATCTCAGTGGCGCCGAGCCCGGGTCGGCGGTCTACCGAAAAACCGTGCGACTCGAGCAGCTGCGAAAACATCTCGCACAGCAGGTAGGATTCGCCAAATGGTTTGGACGCAACGACGATCCGCTGACCACTCGGCGCCGGACCGGTCGTTGGAGATTGCGCGTTAATCGATTGCGCCAACATAGTGGCCCAAATCACGAGTCCGAATCTCAACACTCCCTTCACGCGCGCAGCGCCTCGAGGCCGGCGCGAGCGCGCTCGATCAGCCGCGCAACGTACTCCGACGCTGGCGCAGAAATCAGAGTCCGCATCGTGCCGCTCTGTTCCACCCGTCCTCTTCTCATGACCACGACTTCGTCAGCAAGGCGCCCAGCTTCAGCCAGATCGTGCGTCACGAGTAGCGTGGTAACCGAGAGATCCCGACGCAACGTGTCGAACGTCTCCTGAAGATCGGCGCGCGAGATTGCGTCGAGCGCACCGAACGGTTCATCGAGCAACACGACCCCCGGTTGCGCCGCGATACTCCGCGCCAGAGCCACACGTTGACGCTGACCGCCCGACAATTCGTGCGGGAAGCGCGACCCGAATGTCGCCGCGGGAAGCCCTACGAGCTCGAGCGCTCGCCGTGCTGCGTCAGCAGCATCGATCATTTGCCGCAGCGTCGGGACGAGAGCGACATTCCTCAGCACGCGCCAGTGCGGCAGGAGTCCGCCGTGCTGCTGCACGTAGCCTATTTGTCTTCGCAGCAGGACTGAAGGCTGGGTACGGACATCCTTCTCGCCAACTATCACTTCGCCGCGCTCCGGCTCGACCAGGCGGTTGAAGCAGCGCAGAAGTGTGGTTTTGCCCGACCCGCTTTCTCCGACTAGCGCGACGGCCTTGCCCGCCGGTACGTCGATGCTCACATCGTCGAGCGCGATCACGCTCCCGAAGCGATGCGAGACATTCCGCGCGACTAGCGAAGTCGACATGTGCATAAGAGTGATAGCGGCGCGACTCAAGCGCTATCACCCTGTCGTGGATCCGGCGATCCTACTAAACGGCTTGCGTTCGCCGCGTTCCGGCGTATCTGTTGCGTTGTCCCTCTTGTCCCGTACGCTTTCAGGAATTCAAATGAGTCCCCCCACCACCACCTCGAAAAGACGCCGCCTCGGATCCCAGGGCCTTCAGACCTTCCCCATCGGCTTGGGCTGCATGGGTATGTCCGAGTTTTACGGCCCAAGCAACGAGAAGGAATCGATAGCTACCATTCATCGCGCGATCGAGCTCGGTATCGACGTGCTCGACACCGCCGATATGTACGGACCTTTCAAGAACGAGGAGTTGGTTGGACGGGCGGCCAAGGGAAAGCGCGATCGCGTCATCATCGCCACCAAGTTCGGCAATGTCCGCGATCCCAAGGATCCAACCAAGCGCAGCATCAACGGCCGGCCGGAATATGTGAAGCAGGCGTGCGAGGGATCACTCACGCGGCTGGGCGTCGAAACAATCGACCTCTACTACCAGCATCGGGTCGATCCGAATACTCCGATCGAGGACACCGTTGGTGCGATGGCCGATCTCGTGCGCCAGGGGAAGGTGCGCTACCTCGGATTATCCGAAGCATCTGTCAACACGATTCGCAAAGCGCACAAGATCCACCCGATAACCGCGGTGCAAACCGAGTATTCGCTCTGGACGCGCGATCCGGAGGAGGGATTGCTCGATGCGCTTCGCACGCTCGGTATCGGCTTCGTAGCTTACAGCCCGCTCGGTCGCGGATTTCTGACCGGACAGATCAAGCGGATCGAAGATCTAGCCGCGGACGATTTCAGGAGACAGAACCCGCGCTTTCAGGGAGAGAACTTCAAGAAGAATCTCGAGCTGGTCGCGAAGGTCGAGGAGATCGCGAAGGAGCACAAATGCACCCCAGCTCAGCTCGCGTTGGCGTGGGTGCTCGCTCAGGGAGACGACATCGTGCCGATTCCGGGCACGAGACATCCCAAACGGGTCGAAGAGAATGTCGGCGCGCTTAACGTCGTGCTATCCGAGAATGATCTCCGCCGAATCGACGCGGCGGCGCCGAAGGGAGCAGCGGCGGGAGCGCGTTATCCTGAAGGAGGGATGAAGGCTGTAAATCTTTGAGTGAAACTGAAACACGCTGCTGCCCGCTTCCTACCGTCCGCGGTGACGCTGCCGCGAGCGCCCGCTACGTGCGCTGCCGTTACGCGAATCCGATTCGTGTGAAGCGCGAAACTGCGGGGCTCCCTGTCCCCGAGGACGCCCGCCCTGCCCATTCGCCTTTGCTCTTGATCGCGCCCGCTCATCTGCTTTTCTGCCCCGAATCGCCGCGATACGTTCGCCGATTGGAATCTCGAGACGCCCTTCGGGCCGCGCGTTGTAATCGAAATCGGGGATGGTTATCTGCGGCAGTCGCTTGCCAATTGCCTTCTCGATTGCGCGAAGATCGTTCTGCTCGTCCGGCGCGACGAAAGTGAAGGCATCTCCCACCTCGCCCGCGCGCGCTGTGCGTCCCACGCGGTGGATGTAATCGTCGGGCGCCTGCGGCACATCGAAGTTGACTACGTGCCCGAGCGCCTCGATGTCGATTCCGCGAGCGGCAATGTCCGTCGCCACCAGAACCTTGTACTGGCCATTTTTGAATCCGGCGAGCGCCGCGGTGCGTTGCCCCTGCGAGCGATTTCCGTGAATCCTCTCCGCCTTGATGCCGCGCTTCACTAGCTGCTCGGCCAGGCGATTCGCGCGGTGCTTGGTGCGTGTGAACACCAGCGCCTGTGCCATTTCACCACGCTCGAGCAGGGCTAACAGTAGATCCTTCTTCAGGTCCTGTTTCACCGGGTAGACAGCCTGGGTGATTCCGACTGCCGGCAGCGAGCGCCGGCCGAGGTCGATCATCAGCGGATTGTGCAGCATTTCTCGCGTGAGTGCGGCGATTGGCGGCGGCATCGTCGCGCTGAATAGCAGGGTTTGACGCTTGGCCGGTACCTGCCTGAGGATGCGTTTGATGTCGGGCAGGAATCCCATGTCCAGCATCCGGTCGGCTTCATCCAGCACCAGAAATTCGATGTTCTTGAGATTCGCGTAAGACGAGCTTAGATGGTCGAGCAGACGCCCCGGAGTAGCAACTAGAACATCGACTCCTGCGCGCATCGCGTGCTCCTGCGGAGCCATGCTCACACCGCCGTAGATCGCAGCTGCCGTTATCGGAGTATGAACCGCCATTGAATCGAGCGCGGTAAGTATCTGTGCGGCGAGCTCTCGCGTCGGGGTCACGACCAGTGCGCGTGTTTTCCCGCGCGGCTTGGCGATGAGATGGTGGAGAATCGGCAGAACGAACGCGGCGGTCTTCCCGCTTCCCGTCATCGCGCACGCTAGAATATCGCGACCCTCGAGTGCGGCGGGTATTGCCTCAGCCTGAATTGGAGTTGGTCGCTGGAAGCCCAGCTCTTTGAGACCTTTGTGGAGGCTGGGGTGAAGCTTTAATGAAGAGAACGGCAGAGTGGCGCCTGATTAGTGAAGTGAGTGGGTACCGGCTTGAAAGGTACCTAGGCCAGTGACGCCGCTGGGGGGCTATTTACCCTGAGAGTGGAATGGAAGGCTGTATTAGCCGCTGTA
>DHJO01000114.1:0-303 GCA_002404375.1 Gemmatimonadales bacterium UBA4718
CGTTGCGCGGGACAGCCTTGGCGGACTTTGCCTGGTCCAGCGATGGAGCCACCATCGCGTCGTGCGGCAAAGTGAGCTTCATCCCGCCGCGCGCGAGCAGATCTTTCGCCATGGTGACACGGTCATCTTCGACGAGTGATTTGCCCGTCTCCAGTCCCATCGCCTTGTAAAAGGTGCACGCCATCGCTCCGCCGATCAGCAAGCCATCGACCTTGGGAAGGAGCTGCTCGATCACGTCGATCTTGCCGGAGATTTTCGCGCCACCGAGTATTGCAACGAATGGTCGTTTGGGATTGGAGAGCG
>DHJO01000114.1:439-5190 GCA_002404375.1 Gemmatimonadales bacterium UBA4718
GCTTCGTCTGAGTCGGTCGACTCGATGAAGACAACGTTGCAACCCATCAGCTCCATCAACCGGTTGGATACCGGCTGGAGCGAGTACTTCTGCTCGGGCTTGCCTTTCGGCCGCCCGAGATGCGAGAGGATCACCGGACGGCCACCGCGCTCCAGCAGCAGCCGGATAGTCGGCAGCGCGGCACGGATGCGAGTATCGTCGGTGATTTCGCCGTTATCGTCGAGCGGCACGTTGAAGTCGACGCGAAGGAGCACCCGCTTGCCTCGCACCTGCGCGTCGCTCAAATCGCGTACGGTTTTCTTTTTCACTTTCCGCTCGCCTAGAGTCGAGACCCCATGAACCGCAACATGTCGACGCAGCGCGACGCGTAGCCCCACTCGTTGTCGTACCAGCCATGAACCGTTATGAGAGTGCCGTCGATCACGTTCGTTGTCTTCGAATCGAGAATGCACGAGGCGGGATCACCTATGAAATCACTCGACACCAGCTCCTCTTCGGTGTAGCGGAGGATTCCCTGCAGGGGTCCCTCAGCCGCGGCCTTCTTGAACGCGGCATTTACGGAGTCCTTGGTCGCTCCGGTCTTTTCAACTTCCACCGTGAGAACGGTGAAGGACACGTCGGGCGTCGGAACTCTGATCGAGCTTCCGTCGATCTTCCCTTTTACTTCGGGGATCACCAGCGAAGTCGCCTTTGCGGCCCCTGTCGTCGTCGGGATCATGGAGAGCGCCGCTGCCCTGGCGCGGCGCAGATCCTTGTGCGGGAGGTCGAGAATCTGCTGGTCGTTGGTGTAGCTGTGGATGGTCACCATCGATGCGTGAACAAAGCCGAAGGCGTCACGAATGACCTTCACCATCGGCACCAGGCAGTTCGTCGTGCAGGATGCGTTGGAGACGATCGTGTGCTTTGCCGAATCGTACTTGTCGCTGTTCACGCCCATTACGATGGTGATGTCCTCACCCTTGGCCGGGGCCGAGATCAGCACTTTCTTCGCTCCACCCTGGATATGCTTGCGGGCAGCATCCGCGTCCGTAAACCTTCCAGTTGACTCGAGCACGATGTCGACGCCGAGGTCTTTCCACGGGAGAGCACCGGGATCTTTCTGTGCGAGAACCTTTATCTCGTCGCCATCGATGATGATGGAGTCCTTTCCCGCCTCGACATCGCCCTGATAGGTGCGGTGCACCGAGTCGTACTTGAAGAGGTGCGCCAGAGTCTTTGTGTCCGTGAGATCGTTGACAGCCACAAAATCCAAGTCGGCTACACCCTGAATCTTCGCCGCGCGAACGACCTGCCTGCCGATTCTGCCAAATCCGTTGATGCCTATCCGTGTGGCCATTCCCTGAGCTCCATTTGGTTAAAGCCGGTCCCCACTTGCATGAGCCCGGCCAAAAGTCACGTAACTGATGATTCGCGCACCGGCGCCGTACAGCACCTTTGCGCACTCATTGAGCGTTGCCGCGGTCGTGACGACGTCATCCACCAGCACGATGTGCGCGCCCTCGAGCGAGTCGAGCTTTCCGCCGCAGATGTGAAACGAGTCTGCAACGTTGCCCCGTCTCTGTTCGGGTGTCAACCGCGTTTGCGAGCCCGTCTCGCGCGAGCGAACAACCGCGCTGTCCCAAACCGGAATCCGCCACCGCCGCGACAAACCACGAGCAAGAAGCTCGCTCTGATTATAGCCACGCTCTCTTTTTCTCGCTGATGCCAGGGGAATCGGAACGATACCGGCCCGCTCCTCGACCACGTCCTCGGGCCAGGAGAGACGACTCATCCGCTCCGCCATCTCGTCGGCGATTCTGCCCCAGCCGCCGTACTTGAGGGCGTGCACGATGGACGATGCGGGCTCGATTGGCATCCAGCACACTGATCTCACCGCGCGCACAAAGGACGGCAAAAGTTCGCACCACTGGCACGCCCCAGAGTTCAGCGGGTGTCCGCACCGGCCACATTGCGGTGAAGGCAACCGGGGGAGCCTCGCCCAGCAGAGATGACAAACCATCCCTCGCTCGTCTCGTGCGAGGAGCCGCTCACAGGACACGCACACGCGAGGAAGCAGGAGGTCGAGCGCACCGGAACACCTCTCGCGAATCCAGGCCGCCGAGCGTCGATCTGTTAGGGTAGTGACAGCCGCATCACTTCGCGGTCGGGTTCCCTCCCGAACCAACGCTGAAACGCGAGGGCCCCCTGCTCCAGCAACATCGGCAATCCATCCGCTGCGCGGATTCCGTTCACTCTCGCCGCCTTGACCCATGGCGTTCCCCCGCGCCTGTATACGAGATCCAGCACCGCCGCCGACTTCGGAATCAGCGAGACATCGAGGGGCTGATCTTCGTCCTGCTGACCGACCGGCGTCGCGTTGACAATCAATGTCGCTGCGCGCACCGCGCGTTCCACGCTCTTTTCGGCGCGCGCGACATCCGGAAAGCGTTTGGCGAGTGCAGCGGCTCGCTCCTTGTGCCGAGCTACAACCGTTACCTTAGCGTCAGGCCAATCTTCAACCGCGGCAAGAACGGCGGCGGCGGCACCGCCCGCGCCGAGCACGACGATACGTGCTCCAGCGGTTTCGTCGCCGAGGAGCGCTCGAGCGGCGGCATCGAACCCTCCGACATCTGTGTTGTCGCCGTGAAGCTTTTTCGAGTCGAACCAGAAAGTGTTGACCGCGCCGACCTTCGCCGCCAGATCGGTCAAATCATCGCAGAGATCGTGGACGGCGATCTTGTGCGGGATGGTCACGTTCCCCGCAGCATTGGAAGTCTTGAGCTGGCGAAGAACCGAGCGAAGCTCACGACCGGTCACATCGAGCGCTTCATAGACCAGTGGAATGTTGGAGGCCTTGAGAGCGGCGTTCTGAAAAACCGGTGAGAGCGAGTGGCTGACCGGATGACCGAGCAACACGAGTCGGCCAGGACGCTCCGTCATCTGATTCCCGCGATCAGCTTTGGAGGCGATCAAATAGTTTCTCGAGCTCGTCTTCGAGGATGTCAGCCGTATTGCGGTAAGCTTCGAGGTCGCCCCCGTACGGATCGCTAATTCCCGCATTGACGATGCCTGACGCGTATTCGTCGATTACGTGCACTTTCCCGCGACCGCCCATCTGTTTGACCTGTTCCAGATGACCCGGCGTCATGACGAAGATGAGATCCGCCTCGGAAACGATGGCAGGGGTGAGCTTCCGCGACCGGTGGCCAGTGAGGTCGAGGCCACGCTCCATTCCGACCAGCAGTGCTTCATCAGTCGCCGGCACATTGTCCTGCGCGTTTGTCCCGGCGCTGGAGACGTTCAGGTCCTCCAGACCCCGACGGTCGGCGATCTTGCGCGCCAGCGCTTCGGCGAGAGGACTGCGGCACGTATTGCCGCTGCATACAAAGAGCAAATTCATCGCTCAGGCGTCACCGACGAGGTCCGGAACGCTCTCGCGCAGCTTCGCCGCCGCGATAGCTCCGGGACGAATTACGCGTGGAAGTCTTCCCGTGCAATCGACGACCGTCGAAGGCTGTGAATCGCGGAGTCTCCCGGCATCGAGAACCTGGAGCGTGCCGCGACCGATCGCGTCATTCCATTGGGCAACGATCTGGTCAGCTGACGTCGCCGCGGGAACGCCGGGCCGGTTGGCACTCGTAGACGTGATCGGGTCGCCATGGGCGAGAATGAGTCGCGCCAGCGAGCGGTGCGGCGTCCACCGTACGGCTACTCCGCCTTCGGGTCCCCGCAGCCTGTCCGGCACGCGCTTCTCTCCGCCGGGGAGGACGAGCGTGAGGGGGCCCGGCCAGAAGCGCGCTGCGAACATCGACGCATAGCCGGTCAAATGGAGCCCGAGCCGCGTAATCATCTCGCTTGCCGCGACGAGCAGAAGAAATGGTTTTCCAGGTGCGCGCCCCTTGAGGGTCACGAGCTGCTGCACTGAACGCTCATCCACCGCGCCGCCGAATCCGTAGACGGTCTCCGTCGGATAAGCCAGGACTTTTCCGGCCGCAAGATGGGCGAGCGCTCCGTTGATGGCAGACTCGACCTCCTGCGGCGACCAGAACGGCACGACCATCGACTCCGGCTTCATTCGCGGAAGATACTCAGCGCCTCCACTAACGCGAAATCATTTTCCTCGGTGATTTTCTGGGCGCGCTCGCTCCCGCGCACGACGACAACCGGCAATCCGATCTGCTCGCACAACGCTGCGTCGTCGGTCGCGATACGATCGGCGTCGCGTGCTTCGCGGTGCGCCCGCTCGATGACTTTGCGCGGAAAAGCCTGCGGCGTCTGCGCCCGCCACAATCCAAAGCGGTCCACGGTCTCGATCACCTTTCCGTTGGACTCTACTCGCTTGAGGGTGTCGATCACCGGAAGCGCGGCAACAGCTCCGTTGCCCTGACGCGCTTCGTCGATGACGCGTCCAATCGTCTCGCTCGTCACCAGCGGTCGGGCGGCATCGTGAATGACGACGATCTCACACTCACTAGGGAGGTCTTCCAGTCCGTTGGCCACCGATTCGCTCCGTTCCCTGCCGCCAACTGAAAGCAGGAGCCGCTCGGCGTCGCTCTGGAAGATCCACGGGGGCGGATCGCCTACGTGCTCACGCGGCAGAACACATACGACCATCGCGACGTCGGCGCGCGCCTGAAATGTCTGGATGCTGTGCAGCAGCATCGGCTTGCCGGCGACCCATCTGAACTGCTTCAACTCTTGCGACCCAGTGCGCGATCCGCTGCCGGCGGCAACGATAATCACACCGACATCACGCTTCATCTACGCGTCCA
>DHJO01000114.1:5309-5833 GCA_002404375.1 Gemmatimonadales bacterium UBA4718
AGATCGTTGATCGTGCGTACGCCGACGATCTCGAGACCACGCGATCCACGTTTGGGGATCCCGCGCTCCGACATGTAGGCGACCGTCATTCCCATTTTTGCAGCTTCGCCGAGCCGGCGCTCGGCTTGGGAGACGGGCCTTATCTCCCCACCCAATCCGACCTCGCCAAGAAAGATCGCCGAATTCGCGACCGGGCGATCGTACACGCTCGAGGCAAGCGCACTCGCGACGGCAAGATCACCAGCGGGCTCCTGCATCCGAACTCCTCCGACGACGTTGAGGAAGACATCGAGCTGAGAGAAAGATAGGCCGGCCCGCTTGTCGAGCACAGCCAGCAGAAGTGCGAGCCGTCTCCCGTCGTAACCGGTGCTCACCCGCTGCGCAGTACCGTACCCCGCCTTGGTGGCGAGGCCCTGTATTTCGATGAGCACGGGCCGCGAGCCCTCGAGGAGCGCCGTAACCGCGCTGCCCGACGAATTGTTGAGCCGATCGCCGAGGAAGAGCTCGGAAGGATTCTCGACGGC
>DHJO01000114.1:5959-6279 GCA_002404375.1 Gemmatimonadales bacterium UBA4718
TTGGTCGCGCGAAGGATCCTGTGCTCGAGCATTCCCTCGCCCTCGAAGTACAGCACGGTGTCGACGATGTGCTCGAGCGTCTTGGGGCCGGCGATTCCTCCGCCTTTGGTGACGTGACCGACCGCGAAAACCGTCGTCTCCGTTTCCTTAGCAAAGCGCATCAGTCGCGCGGCGCACTCTCGCACCTGACCGACGTTTCCCGGGGCGCCTTCGAGATCGCTCGTGAAAACTGTCTGGATCGAGTCGACAACTATCGCATCGAGCCGCTGCGAGCCGGCCGTCGCAAGGATCGTTTCGAGCAGCGTTTCATTGAGGAGGGA
>DHJO01000114.1:6386-6828 GCA_002404375.1 Gemmatimonadales bacterium UBA4718
CCTGAGACGTACAACGTCGAGTGGCCCAGCTCCTCCAGCTTTCCAGCGACCTGCAGAAGCAGCGTGGATTTGCCAATCCCCGGCTCCCCCCCGACGAGGACCATCGAGCCCGGCACGATTCCGCCCCCGAGGACAAAATCGAACTCCTTGATTCCCGTCTTGAGCCGCCGGCCTTGCGAGCTCTTGACGTCCCGCAACCGTACGGTCGGCGCGACGCTTCCGCCCTCGGCCATCGACTTCTGCCCGGAAACGCGTCGGCCCGAGGCAGTGGTCGAAGTCCGGGACGTGGCCATCTCCTCGACCAGAGTATTCCACTCGCCGCAGGTATCGCAGCGGCCGGCCCACTTGGGATGGTCGGCGCCGCAGTTGGTGCAGCGGTATACAGTTTTTGCTTTCGGACTCACTGCGGCGACAGGCGGGGCGAGAGATTCTCGAAGCGCGT
>DHJO01000114.1:6899-10127 GCA_002404375.1 Gemmatimonadales bacterium UBA4718
TGTGAGAGTGCCACGACCGGAATCCGCAGCTCGCGCGCGAGCGCCTTGAGAGAACGCGAGATGTAGCTGATCTCCTGTTGCCTGCTCTCGGTGTTGGTCGGACCCTGCATCAGCTGCAGGTAATCCACCACGACCATGCCGATGTTGTTCTCCATCTTGAGGCGGCGCGCCTTGGATCGCATCTCGAGTAGCGTCATGGCGGGCGTGTCGTCGATCCAGATTGGCGCGTGGCTCAGAATCCCAGCAGCGCGGCCAAGGCGCACGAATTCCTCGTCGTGCAGCTTTCCTTTGCGGAGGCGCTGCGCATCCACGCGTCCCTCGGAAGTCAGCAGGCGCTGGACGAGCTGCTCCTTGCTCATTTCCAGAGAGAAAAACGCGACGGGAACATTGTGGTCGAGTGCGGCGTTCTGAGTGATGTTGAGCACGAAGGCGGTCTTTCCCATCGAGGGACGGGCGGCGATGATGATGAGATCGGAAGGCTGGAAACCTGCCGTAAGGTCGTCGAGGTCCTTGAACCCACTCCCGACGCCCGTAATCGAACCGCTTCCACGTTGGATCTCCTCGATCCGCTCCATCGTCGGCCAGAGGAGCTCCTTGATGCGCATGAAGCCTTCCGACCCGCGACTCTGATTGACCTCGAAGATCTTGTGCTCGGCTTCATCCAGCAGCTCGGTGGCTGGAGAGGCGGACTCGAAGGCCTCCGCAACAATCGCTGTGGAAACTTCGATCAAGCGTCGTCGGAGCGCCTTCTCGCGAACGATCTTGGCGTGGTACTCGACGTTTGCCGCGGTGGGAACCGCGTCGACGAGAAATCCGATGTAATCCTTGCCGCCGCTCGACTCGAGGGACCCAGCGCGCTGCAGCTCCTCGGAGAGCGTGAGCGGATCTACTACATCACCGCGCTCCGACAGCGCGACCATCGCGCGAAAGATTCGCCGGTGGCCCTCGCGATAGAACATCGTGTCATCGAGGAATTCCGTCGCGCGCAGAATTGCGTCGGGATCCATGAGCATCGCCGACAACACCGCCTGCTCCGCGTCTTCGGAGTACGGTGGCCGTCGATCCTTGTAGGGGTCACGAACGGGAGGCGCTATCGAGAATTCTACGGGCGAGCTTGACATCTTCCCAAGTGGGGCGTTTCCAGGCCGGATTGCGTAACAGCGCGGCGGGGTGATAGGTGACGATGAGCGGTATGCCGTGGTACCGGTGGACGAGCCCACGGAGCTGACCGAGCGGAGTTTTTGTGTTCAGGAGAGTTTGCGCAGCGAAGGTTCCAAAAGCAACAATCACTTTCGGCTTGATGAGTTCGAGCTGCCTGATCAGGTACGGACTGCAGGCCTCGACTTCCTCTGGACGCGGATTCCGATTCCCCGGAGGCCGATGCTTGAGAACGTTACAGATGAAAACCTGTTCCCGCGTCAGATCGATCGCCGCGAGAATTTTGGTAAGCAGCTGACCAGCCTGTCCGACGAAAGGCCGTCCGGTCTCGTCCTCCTTCGCGCCAGGCGCTTCTCCAACGCATACCAGCTTCGCCTGTGGATCGCCCTCACCCGGCACGGGGTGCGTCGCCGTCTCGTAGAGCGAGCAGCGGGTGCACTTCTTCACCTTCTCCGCTATCTCATCGAGCGAGCGAAGCTTGAGAATCGCGTCGGGTATCAGATCGCCTTCGTCGGGTGCTACGACGATCCCTTTTTTGAACGCCATGTCGTCGGTCGTTGTGACTGCGGGCGATTCCGTCTCCGGCGACGCCTCAACCGCTGGCGCGGCCGCCGCGGTTGGGGTGTCAACATTCACGCCAGCATCGCGGAGAGATGTTCTCCAGTCCCGCGTGTCCGAGGAATCAAACTCGCGCACGGTGTGAGACGCAGCCGGTGAGGGCCGCGAGGCTCCCGCGGCACCGATCAGACGCATCACATCCTCGACGTTCAGCCTGTCGAGCACCAACTCTGACTCGCCGAGCTCGCGCCGCTGCTCGATGTAGCGGCGGAGAAGCTCCTTAGCGTCCATTCAGCTTCTCTTCGATGCGATCGAGAAGCACCTCGGCGAGATCGATTTTCGACATCAGCTGCAATTCTTCCTCTGTTCCGGCGCGGTCGATGAGGGTGACTCGATTCGTGTCGACGCCAAAGCCGGCCCCGGGCTCGTTCGCATCGTTCAGGACCACCAGGTCGAGGTCCTTGGACTTGAGCTTCTCACGCGCATTCCTTACTCCATCTCCAGTCTCCAGCGCAAAGCCGACCACCAGACTTTTCTTCTTCCGCTTTGGAATCGTGGACCTGAGAATGTCCTCAGTTTGCTCGAGGTCAATCTTCGTCGCTCCCCGACCCTTCTTGATCTTTACGATCGCCTTCTCCGCAGGACGAAAGTCGGCGGGCGCGGCGGCCATCACGAGAACGTCGGCCGACGGCAATGCTTTCGCGACGCATTTCGACATTTCCTCGACTGTTTCGGCTTTCACCGTCGTGAGCTCACCGGGCAGCGGGACATCCACGTGTCCGGCAATGAGGGTTACATCTGCTCCCCTTCGCCACGCGGCTCGCGCGATTGCGACCCCCATCTTTCCACTGCTGTGATTGGAGATGAATCGCACCGGATCAATCGGCTCGCGTGTTGCGCCAGTGGTGACCACGAATTTCTTGCCCGAGAGGCTCGACTTTGATTCGAGCAATCGTCCGATGTGGCTCATGATCTCTTCCGGTTCCGGCATTCGACCGGGCCCGCTTCCCTCTCCGACAGCGAGTGGACCTTCGGCGGGCTCCAGAATCTCATAACCGACCGATCGCGCCTGGTCGACGTTGCGTCTGGTCTGCGCGTGTGCCCACATTCGGTCGTTCATCGCTGGGACAAGGAGAACCTTCGATTGCGCGGCAAGGAGGCAGGCAGTGAGCAGATCGTCGGCAAGACCGTGCGCGGCGCGACCGATAAAATCAGCAGTCGCTGGAGCGACAACGATGACCTTTGCCTCGCGGGCGAGCCTGATGTGATCGAGCGCGTGGCCAGGGCCGAAGATCTCCGTATGTACCGGCCGTCCGGTAACGGCTTCGAAAGTGATCGGTCCAACGAACTCGCGCGCGCCGCGAGTCATCACCACGTCGACCTCAGCTCCGGCCTGCGTAAGCAAACGCGCCAGCCACACTGACTTGTAGCTGGCGATGCCCCCCGTTACACCGAGGAGGATGCGATTGCCTGCGAAGGGACGCGCGGTACCTACTCCGTGCGGCGGCGCGG
>DHJO01000114.1:10137-22284 GCA_002404375.1 Gemmatimonadales bacterium UBA4718
GAGCGATCGCGCGGGAATTCATTGAGCACGCGCGCATACTTGGCGGCGACCAGAACTCCCAGATACTTGTTGGTCGCGTGCTTCGCGACCTCGTTCGGAATGAAAACCTGCATCTACTTCCTCGTTGAATGATGATCTATGGCGCGCTGGATCCCGTCCTCGAGCTCCCTGATACGTGCAGCCAGGGATCGGCGGTTCCGGGAGCGCCTGACGCCTTCCGCGTCGATTATGCTGGATATCGCGGCCACCGCCGAATCGATTCGATCGTTGACCACGACGTACGGATACAAATCTATCGCTTTCAGCTCGTCTTTGGCACTTCTCAATCGTCGAATCAAGGATTTGGGATCTTCGGTTCCCCTGGCCGTGAGACGCTCTACCAGCGCCTCCGCCGACGGCGGAAGGATGAAAATGAGGACCGACTCGGGAAATGCGGCAAAAAACTGCTTCGTCCCCTGCACGTCGATGTCCATGATCACGTGCTTGCCCTCCGAGAGGACCCGTTCGACCTCCGCCCGGAGCGTGCCGTACAAGTGACCGTGAACCTCCGCCGATTCCGCGAACTCGCCCGCCGCCTGACCGCGCCGAAAACTCTCGAGTGATCTGAAGTGATAGTCACGACCATCGAGCTCGCCCTCGCGGGGTGGCCGCGTGGTGCAGGACACCGAATACCCCAGGTCCTGCCTCTTCGCCAGAAGCTGGTGGGCGATGGTCGTCTTGCCGCCGCCGGAAGGCGAGGAAAGAATGATCGGGAACGGCACTATTCCAGGTTCTCGACCTGCTCGCGGATCCGCTCGAGCTCTTCCTTGATGGCGATCACATCTTCGAGCATGGGCGCGTCGTTCGCCTTGCTGCCAATGGTGTTCGCCTCGCGCACCATCTCCTGCAGGATGAATCCGAGCCGTTTTCCCACGGGCTCGCTCGTCTTCGATCGTGTCGTGTCGCGAAAAGCCGACAGATGCGATCTGAATCTGTCCAGCTCTTCCATGATATCGAGCTTATCGGCGAGGATCGCTATTTCCTGGGCGATTCGTTGAGGATCGGCGCCAGCTCCTCCCACGAGCTCACCCACCGTGCGCTTGATCCGATCGTGCTGCTCCTTGAGCCGGATTGGAGCGCGTTTCTCGGTATTCGCCAGTCTGGATTCGATGACCTCCACACGCTCGAGCAGAAAGCCGGAGAGCTGAGCGCCTTCGGTTTTGCGCATCGCGGTGAGATTGTCGACCGCTTTCGCGACCAGCTGCACCAGCGCATCTCCGTCACGGGGCTCGATCTCGTCGCTCGGCGCGGCGATCACATCGGGCAGTCGCAGGAGCGTTGAGAGGTCAAGCTCTCCGGCGAGCTTGTGCTTTTTCTGTAGCGCTTTCAGCGCAGTCAGATAGTGCGCCAGCCGCGTTTCATCTATCACCGGAGCCGTCGAGTCGCGATCGATTCGCGCGGTGAGAGTCACATGCCCCCGGGCGATCTTCTGGCGAAGCAGCTCCCTGATCTCGCCCTCCCAACGCCCGAAGGCTGCGGGAATCTTGAGGTTGGGGCTGAAGAACCGGTGGTTCACCGTCCTTATTTCGACGGTCGCGCGCGCGTCGCCAACCAACCCATCCGCCGCGCCAAAACCAGTCATGCTGGATATCATGTGAGGTGGGCTATCTTACGGAGCGACAACAGCTTTGTCAATTCCAGAAATCCCATCTCACGCCATAGATGGCGAGCACTCTCGGCATGTCGAACCCTGGAATCACAGAGTACGGGTAACCAAGGATATTTCGCTGCTGGTAGCTGATGACCGCTCGCAAAATCCGAATCTCCAGCAACGCAGACAGCGTCTTCGCTACAGGCGTTGTCACATCGCCAGCGGCAAGCGGGAAGATCGTGCTGCCGCGATACTCATAGACTCCGGCTGCGTGCACCTCGAAGTCGCCCTTCGGGAAACGCCTGGGAAAGTTGTTCGTGAAGTTTATCTCCGAACGGCTTTGGTATTGGGGCTGGTATGCACGAGGCTGGTCCCAGCGGGCAACCCAGCTATCGATTCCGAATCCACGGCCGAGGGCTCCACGAATTGAAACGGTGCGAGCCGTGGCGCGACCGGCTGGCGTTGGGAAAAGCAGCGTGTCGTACACCAGAGGCGCCAGGCCGTCGGTCTTGTCGGTGGTGATCATCCCGCCCGAGATCCACGGCCCCAGAATCCTGAGCCCGGCTTCGCCGCGAACTGTCGTCACGCTCGCCAGCGTCGACGTTGGGCCGCCGGTCGGCGTTGACCTTGCGACCGACCCCGACAACGCGAGGAATGGCAGTGGCTGCAGCCGCGCCCCCACGTCGGCGTTTGTCGTGCGGTGGAACCCATCGTGCTCCGCGAATCCACTGAGCACGCCCAATGGCGTGGCAAAGTCGAGCCTGCCAGAGATCGAGTTAGTGCTGGACCCGGCGCTGGCGCGAACACGATCGTCGACCTCGAGTCGGGCGGGTCCAGCGGTAAAGCCGCCACTCACATTGTATTGGTTTTCCAAGACCCTTCGCTCGAGAGTATCCGGCTGACTCGTCGCCGAGACATTGCGATCCGGGCCGGTAGTCCCCTTGAAGGCGAGCGACGCCGCCGTGACTTGTGCCCAGGGGCCCCCGCTCGCGGCGCCCACCGCAGCCCGGAGATACGCGTTCGTGGTCGTCTCGTCGAGCGACAGCACCGGGGGCCTTCCCTGGGCTGCACGCTCGATGTCACGTGTCGCGTGGAGGCGATTGACGAATCCGTCGATGCTCCAACCTTTGCGAGCAAACCCCACTCTGCCGAGTAGAGACAGGGCGTCGCCACTTCCGGAGAATCTCGGGCTCGCGACTCCGAACTGCTGGCCCCCGAGCTGCAGCACGCCGCCGTTGTCGTACCGCCTTCCGTAGAAACCGCGGTACAGGTTGGTGTCTTCGTTTCCGGTGGCGACGTCGACGCGGGTGTACGGATCTGTATTGTCGACACGCCAGCTCCGCAGATACAGTCTCAGCTCGCTCGCGCTTCGCTCGATGCTCAGATGCTCGAGCGTCCAGATCTGGATCGTCGAAAGATCGAGAACCCCCCCACTGCTGTTGTCGAGATTGTCGATCTCGATGCCGTCGTAATAGACCCTGACCCGCCGAAAATCACCGTTGAGCGCTGCCGTCTGAGGAGTCGAGAGCCAGCCTGATCGAAAAGTCGTGATCCCAGGAATTCGGTCGAGCAGGTCGACGAGCGTGAGAGCGCCGGTCGCGAAAAGCTGTGCGCGGTTCCACTCGTATTGCGGCCCGATCTCGTAAGTGAGTGGATCGGCAAACCTGCCGAAGGGCGGCTTGATGGAATCGATCTTCGCGTGAGCGCTGTCTGACTTTACGCGTGCGCTGTCCGGGCCGGAATCCGTCTTCGGCTTCGGGGGAATCGGCACCTGGCTGACCGGTGGCGGCACCACCTGGGCGTGGACGGGAGAAACGCCCGCGTACAAAATCGCCCCGGCCAGAAGGCCGAGGCGGGCTGGGCTGCGCCTGCGCCCCGAGCACTTTTTCAGCGTATTCTCCCGCGAATGAACTCGATGAAGGTACCCGTTGGAACTCCCGTCGGTCCTTTCGGAATCGTCACGAGATCTGTCTCGGAGTAGGCGGTTCCCGCGATATCCAGGTGGGCCCACGTATACCCCTCGGCAAACTCTTTGAGAAACATCGCCGCCGTGGTCGCTCCGGCGGGGCGCCCTCCGGAGTTTTTCACATCAGCGACATCCGACTTGATCAGATCCTTGTACTCATCCCAGAGCGGCAATGGCCAGCCTGGCTCCCCAGCCCGTTTGCCGGCGGCGAGGATCTCGGCGATGAGCGCGTCATCCGTCGAGAAAACTCCGCTCGCCGTGTGACCGAGCGCGATGACGCACGCGCCGGTGAGCGTGGCGGCGTCGATTACGACATCCGGCTGGAACCGCTTAGCGTAGGAGAGGCAGTCCGCGAGGACGAGCCGACCCTCCGCATCGGTGTTGATGATCTCGATCGACTTTCCATTCTGCGCCCTGACAACGTCTCCGGGATTCATTGCGGTGCCCGACGGCATGTTGGTCGTCGCGCCGATGATACCTACGACATTGACCTCGGGCTTCATCTGTCCGATCGCTTCGAAAGTGCCGAGCACGCCTGCGGCGCCGCACATGTCGAACTTCATGAATTCCATTCCCTGCGCGGGCTTGATGGAAATTCCACCACTGTCGAAGCAGAGCCCCTTCCCGACCAACACCACCGGCTTGGCGTTCGGCTTGCCGCCCTTATACTCGAGCGTAATGAGCTTGGGATCCTGGGGCGTTCCCTGCGCGACCGCCAGGAACGATCCCATCTTCTCGGCTTCCATCTCTCTGCGGCCAAGAACGGTGATTCCCATTCCATAGCGCCTTGCGATGTCCGCGGCGGTCTGTGCGAGGTACTCCGGTGTGCAGAGATTGCCGGGCATCATCGCCAGAGTTCGCGCGAGATTATGACCACTGCCGATGGCCTGGCCGCTCGCCAGGCCGCGACGGCTGTCGTCGGTGTTGCTGGTGATGACTGTCGCCTTTTCGAGTGGCTTCTTTCGCTCAGCCTCGGGTAACGGCGATTTGAGGTCCGCGTACTCCCAGGCGCCGGCGATCAGTCCGGTCGTGATAGCTTCGGTCTCCTCGGGTGAGATCTGGCCCGAGTACCACACCATTTCGCCAACGCCGAGCCTATGTGCGTTGCGCGCGCCAAGGGTAGCAGCTCGCCGAAACGACGCTTTGCGATCGGTGACATTTCCCATTCCGATCAGAAGCAGCCGCCGCGGACCCTTGGCGACGCCGGTGAGATGCAGCGTTTCGTCCCGCGATCCGCGGAAATCCTTGTTCTCGATGATCCGTGTCAGCGCTCCCTGCGTCGCGGCGTCGAGACCGGCAATTCCGGCGAGCGTCGGATTCTCACCCAAAGCGACGACCAGTAGCGCCGTACCGACTTCCGCCGGGTTGACCGAATTGATGCTGACAGAGAGCACTATCTAGCTCTTCATCCCGGCGATGACCTGATCACCAAATCCTGAGGTCGAGACCTCTGTCGCGCCGGGCATCTGGCGCGCGAGATCGTAGGTGACGCGCTTCGACTTGATTGCGTTCTCCACTCCTTTGATGATGAGCTGCGCGGCTTCATTCCATCCCATGTACTCGAACATCATCACTCCCGAGAGGATGACGCTGCCTGGATTGATCTTGTTCAGGTTGGCGTATTTCGGAGCGGTGCCGTGGGTTGCCTCGAATACGGCCACACCGTCGCCGACGTTGCCGCCGGGAGCGATTCCAAGGCCACCGACCTGCGCCGCGGCGGCATCCGACAAATAGTCTCCGTTCAGGTTTGGCGTGGCAATCACGGAATACTCGCCCGGACGGAGCAGCAGCTGCTGGAACATGGAATCCGCAATGCGGTCGCGCATCACGACCGCATCAGCGCGAGCCGTCGGTCCGCCTTTCGCAAGCGCGGCCTCCGTGCACGTATCGTTGGGAAACTTCTCACGCGCGACTTCGTAGCCCCAGTCACGGAAGGCGCCTTCAGTGAACTTCATAATGTTGCCCTTGTGCACCAGCGTCACCGACTCCTTGCACTTTTCGATGGCATAACGGATTGCCATCTCCACCAATCGCTTCGAGCCGAACTCGGACATCGGCTTGACACCCAGGGCGGACTTCTCGCGAATCTCGCTCTTGAACTCTTTGCGAAGGTAGGCGCCGAGTTTCTCCGCTTCGGGAGAGCCGGCTTTCCATTCGATCCCGGCGTACACGTCCTCAGTGTTTTCGCGGAAGATCACGATGTTGACCTTCTCGGGCTCCTTTACCGGGGCACCTACGCCTTCGAAATACCGGACGGGACGAATGCACGCGTAGAGGTCGAGGACTTGTCGGAGAGTGACGTTGAGTGATCGGATTCCGCCGCCCACCGGTGTCGTGAGTGGTCCCTTGATCGAGACGCGGAATTCCTGCATCGCGTCGACCGTTTCCTGCGGCAGCCAGTCCTGGAACTGCTGGAACGACTTTTCGCCGGCGAACACTTCCATCCATGCGACCGAGCGTTGGCCCTTGTAAGCGCGCTCAACCGCCGCATCGAACACCTTTACCGATGCGCGCCAGATGTCCGGTCCCGTGCCGTCCCCTTCCACAAACGGGACGATTGGGTGATCGGGAACCTTGAGCGCGCCCTTTTTGAATTCGATCGCTTCGCCGCGCGACGGGACTTTGGCGAACTTATACTTCGTCATTGGCCTCTATGGTGTCGGTGCAAACCGCAAATCTAGTGAAAGCGGGCGGGCCACAAAACCAGCAGAATGACTCTGAACTCCGTATTCGTATAATGTCGCGGCTCACCAGAATTCTCCAAACTACTATTTGTGCATCGATAGTGAGCGTGTGCGGGTGCGAAATGGGGCCTCCCAGCGTGAACGGAGCTCCCGCAGCGCCCCCTGCTCCGAACGTTCCGTGGAAGGCACCGGCCGGGGCAATCAAACCGGAGCCGCTGATAACCGCGGCGACCGCGCTGGCAGTACCGCCAGACCTCGAGCAGCGCATCCAGCAGCTGGCGCTCGCGGATGTAGTCGATCTGGCGCTACGAAACAATCCGGCGACGCGCGCATCGTGGGCACAGGCCCGGGCGTCCGCTGATATGCTCGGATCAGCGCGCGGACAGTACTACCCGACGATCAACAGCGCCGCAACCGTGTCGCGGATCCAGTCGCCCGCGACGGGAACGCGTCCCGCCGGCACACGCACTGAATACGGACCCTCGATCACCCTCAATTATCTGCTGGCCGACTTCGGCGGGCGATCGGGATCGATCGAGAGGGCACGGCAAACCTTGTTCGCCGCGAGTCTGTCTCACAACGCGACGATCCAGAACACCGTGTTGCAGGCTGAGGCCGCGTACTTCACCTACATGGCAACTGTCGCACTTCTTGGCGCGGAGCGATCGGCGATTGCCGAAGCGCGGGCGAATCTCAGCGCGGCGCAGCAGCGCTTCAAGGTGGGCCTGGCCACCATAGCGGACGTGCTCCAGGCAAAAACCGCGTTGTCGCAAGAGCAGCTCAACCTCGAGACCACGCAGGGAAATCTGCAGGCCGCACGCGGAGGCCTCGCTGCTGCGCTTGGTCTTCCCGCCAACCTGCCCTTCGATCTGGCGCCGATGCCTGCGACGATTCCCGTCGGCATGATCTCTGTCAGCGTGGACAGCGTGATCAACGCCGCGTTGCGTAACAGGCCCGACCTCGCCGCGGCGCGCGCCCAGGCTGCTGCCGCCGCGGCGCAGGTCCGTGTTGCGCAATCCGCGGAGCTTCCATCGCTGACGCTGGGAAGCAACGCGGCTCGCACTTACACGAGCCCCCTCGCCACTTTTGCTGGACCGTCATACAGCGTCACGCTCGGCGTGGCGTTTCCACTCTTCAATGGCTTCTCGAGACAGTACGACCTGGCGGCGGCGCGCGCGCAGGCGGACGCCATTTCGGCCCTCGCGGATCAAACGCGCCAACAAGTAGTAACACAGGTATTCGTCTCCTATTACGCGCTACAGACGGCAGAACAGCGCGTCGCAACCGCGGATGATCTGTTGGCCAGCGCTCAACAGTCAGTGCAGGTCGCGGCGGGACGTTACCGCGAAGGTGTCGGCAGCATCATAGATCTTCTCACCGCCCAGACCGCGCTGGCGAGCGCCAGGGCCCAGCAGGTTCAATCACGGTGGCAATGGTATACCTCACTCGCACAGCTCGCCCGCGACACGGGCGTTCTCGGTGTGCGGGGCGACACACCTTTTACCTTTACTCCCGATTCCCTCGTGTCTCCCCAACCTCCGAATACAATTCGTCCATGAGCGTGTTCAGTTCGCGTGTTATCGCGGCACCATCGATGCGCACCGTGTACGGAATCGCGGTCGCCGTGTGCGTAGCAGCGGCGTGTTCGAAGTCCGACCCACCGCGGCAGCCAAGTATTCCCGTGAGCGTAACGACGGTCAAGCGGACCAGCGTACCCTACATCGTCATCGCGAACGGCGTTGCCGAGCCAATGCAGACGGTCGCGGTCGAAGCGCAAGTCAACGGAATACTGAATCGAGTTACGTTCGCCGAGGGACAGCCGGTACAGGCGGGCCAGATACTCTTCGAGATCGACTCGCGCCCCTATGTGGCGGTCCTCGAGCAAGCTCGCGCCCAATTGGTTCGTGATGAGGCGCAGGCCGCGAATGCTCGTCGAGACGCGACGCGATACGCGGCGCTAATAAAGGAAGGCTACGTGACGGGCTCGCAGGCTGACCAGGCTGAGGCGACGGCTGCATCTGCCGCGGCAACGGTCGTGGCAGACCGAGCGAACGTCTCAAAAGCCGCCCTCGACGTCGCCAACTCTACGATTCGCGCGCCGATCTCCGGTCGAACCGGGAGCCTGCTCGTGCGGCAGGGAAATCTGGTGAAGGCGAACAGCAATCCGCCGCTGGTGGTGATCAATCAGATCCAGCCGATTCTGGTGCGATTCGCGATTCCGCAGAGCCAGCTTCCCGACATCCAGAGATACTATCGCGGAGGCAATGCACTCCAGGTGCGCGCGACTCCGTCCGAGGGTTCGGGCGTGCCCCTGATGGGAACGCTTGCGTTCATCGACAACAACGTTGACTCGACGACCGGAACCGTTCTCCTGAAGGCCAGATTCTCCAACCCGGAAGCCACATTGTGGCCTGGGCAGTACACCAACGTTGCTCTCCAGCTTTACGTCGATCCAAACGCGCTCACCCTTCCGGCGCCCGCGATCATAACTGGTCAGCAGGGTACGTACGTTTATATCATCGATAACGCCGGCAGCGCGAAACAGCAGCCAGTTCAGGTCTCGCGCACCGTCGATTCGCTTTCCGTGATTGCCGGCGGATTGAAGGAGGGCCAGAGAGTCGTGCTGGACGGCCAATCTCGTTTGATACCCGGGTCCAAAGTCACCATCAAAGGGGCGCCCCGATGACGGCACTATTCATCCGCCGGCCGGTCATGACCGCGCTCGTCATGATTGGAATCCTGTTCTTCGGCGCAGTGTCTTACACGCGACTCGCGGTGAGCGATCTTCCGACGGTCGATTTTCCGACGATCCAGGTGAACGCGAATCTTCCGGGAGCGAGCCCCGAGACGATGGCAGCAGCGGTCGCGACGCCACTCGAGAAGCAGTTCTCGACGATTGCCGGGATCGACAACATGACGTCGTCGAGCGGGCTCGGCGGGACATCGATCACAATCCAATTCTCTCTCGATCGGAACATCGATGCGGCCGCGCAGGACGTTCAGGCTGCGATCTCGCAGACTTTGCGCAGCCTCCCGCTCGGAATTCTGCCGCCTTCTTATCGGAAGGTGAATCCAGCGGATCAGCCGATCATTTATTTCGCGTTGACTTCCAAGACGATGCCGCTGTCGCAGCTCGACGAATACGGCGAGACGTTCATGGCGCAGCGCATATCCATGGTGCCGGGAATCGCCCAGGTCCAGGTCTATGGAGGCCAGAAGTACGCGGTCAGGGTGCAGCTCGATCCCACTTCGCTCGCCAATCGTGGAATTGGCATCGACGAGGTGTCGTCGGCAATCGGTACGCAAAACGTGAGCATGCCCACCGGAACCCTCTGGGGAACCAACCGCGCTTCCACCATCAAAGCCAACGGACAGCTCCAGAACGCGCAACAGTTTCGGCAGATGGTCGTCGCGTACAGAAATGGCGCGCCGGTTCATCTCGATGAGATTGGCCAGGTATTGGACGACGTCGAGAACAACAAGGTGGCGAGCTGGTTCAATGGCGACCGCGCGGTCGTGTTGGCCATTCAGCGACAACCGGGAACCAACACGGTCGCGGTGGCCAACGGCGTCAAAACGCTGCTTGCATCGCTGCGCGACCAGATTCCGCCGAGCGTGGATATTCAAACGCTTTACGACCGGTCCATTTCGATCGAGCAGTCCGTCGCCGATGTGAAGTTCACGCTGATGCTTACGCTGTTCCTCGTCGTCATGGTCATCTTCGTCTTCCTGCGGAACATTTCGGCGACGATAATCCCCAGCCTTGCGTTGCCGATGTCCCTCGTCGGGACGTTCGCTGTGATGTACATGCTTGGGTTCTCGCTCGACAACCTGTCCCTGATGGCGCTTACGCTCGCGGTCGGCTTCGTCGTGGACGACGCCATCGTGATGCTCGAGAACATCGTCCGACACATGGAGATGGCTAAGGATCCGATCAAGGCATCCTTCGAGGGATCGGCCGAGGTCGGGTTCACGATCCTGGCGATGACGGTTTCGCTTACGGCCGTGTTCATCCCCCTTCTTTTCATGGGGGGAATCCTCGGCCGACTGTTCCACGAATTTGCGGTGACGATCGGTACGGCAATCCTCGTGTCCGGATTCGTGTCGCTGACCCTGACGCCAATGCTGGCGAGCAGATTCCTAAAGCCCCCTTCGCACACTCACGGGCGCCTTTTCAATGCCTCCGAGCGTGTGTACACTCGAATACTCAACCGATACGAATCGAGCCTCGAGTGGGTGATGGAGCACAGATTCGCCGCGCTTATGTTTTCGGTCGCGGTCCTCGTTGGCACTGTGATCCTCTTCAAGCTGGTGCCCACCGGATTCATCCCGACACAGGACACGGGGCAGATAGTTGCGACGACGGAGGCCGCGCAGGGAACGTCGTTCAAGGATATGGTGACGCATCAACAGCAGATCGCAGCGATCGTCGCGCGCGACACGAATATCTCCGGCTTCATGTCATCCGTCGGATCTGGCGGAGGCAGCGGCAATCAGGGAAGAATCTTTCTCGGCTTGAAACCCCGCGGTCAGAGGCTCAGCGCTGACGAGATCGTGGCCGAGCTGCGGCCGAAGCTCTCGAGCGTTCCCGGCATGAACGTGTTCATGCAGGTGCCTCCGGCAATTCAGATCGGCGGCCGATCATCAAAGAGCCAATATCAGTTCACCCTGCAGGGCACCGACATCGCCGTGCTCGACACTTCCGCCAAGCGCCTCGAAGCGAGGATGCGCGACATCCCCCAGATCCAGGACGTGACGAGTGATCTTCAGATCGCCAACCCCGAGGTAAATGTGGCGATCAATCGTGATCGCGCGGCCTCACTGGGCGTTTCGGCGGAACAGATCGAGAGTGCGCTGTACGACGCATACGGATCGCGCCAAGTGTCGACGATCTATACGCCGAACAATCAGTACATGGTGATTATGGAGCTGTTGCCACAGTTCCAACAGGATGTAAACGCGCTGAGGATGCTGTACGTGCGATCTCAGAAGGGGGATCTTGTACCGCTGAGCGCCGTTGCAAATATCACGCAGGGAGTCGGTCCGTTGTCGATCACCCACGCAGGACAGCTCCCGGCGGTAACGATCGCGTTCAATACCCGGCCCGGAGTGGCGCTGGGTCAGGCAACCACCGCTGTCGAGGCAGCTGCTGCTGGCACCGTTCCCTCGACCATCACTATGAGTTTTTCCGGAACGGCCCAGGCGTTTCAGGCGAGCCAGCAAGGTCTGCTGGCACTGCTCATTCTCGCGATCTTCGTGATTTACATGGTGCTCGGCATTCTCTACGAGAGCTTCATCCATCCGGCGACGATTCTTACCGGGTTGCCATTCGCCGCGTTCGGTGCGCTGCTCGCGCTGCTGGTGTTCAGGATGCCGCTCGACGTTTACGGATTCGTCGGACTGATCCTTCTCGTCGGAATCGTCAAGAAAAACGCGATCATGATGATCGACTTCGCTCTCGAGGCGGAACGAACGCAGCAAATTACGCCGGAGAGAGCGATCGTTCAGGCGGCCAGTGTCAGATTCCGTCCGATCATGATGACGACATTCGCCGCCTTGATGGCCACGCTGCCTATCGCACTCGGCAGAGGAGCCGGCTCGACATCACGCCGTCCACTGGGCGTTGCCGTCGTGGGTGGGTTGGCGTTTTCCCAGCTGGTGACGCTGTACGTGACCCCGGTCTTCTACACTTACTTCGACGAGCTGCCTGATCGCGTGCGCGGATTCACGAAACGCGCGACGTCGAGGATTCGCGGTCGGCGAGCTGCGTCGCTAGCGCCGAGCGAGCGGTAAAGGGCGGATCACGTTCAACCGGTTGGCGGGCCGTGGAGGATCGTGCCGCTGCCGCCAACAGTCCACACGTCCGT
>DHJO01000114.1:22426-24652 GCA_002404375.1 Gemmatimonadales bacterium UBA4718
ACAGCCCACACGTCGGATGCAGACGAGCCCCAGACGCCGAACAAGGCGATCCCTGTTGGCCCACTCATCGCGGTCGACCACGCCGTCCCGTCGAAATGCAGGATCATCCCGCCGGGCCCACCAACAGCGGTGGTCCCGCCCACAGCCCATACGTCAGACGTGGATGTGCCCCAGACGTTGTAGAGCGTTTGCGGTGAACCGCTGGGGACGATCGACCAGGACGTCCCGTCGTAATGGAGTATCCCCCCAGCTCCACCGGTGGCGCCGACTACCCACACGTCCGACGCCGAGGTGCCCCAGACTCCACCGAGGAACCACGCGGTACCGAGCGTGGTGCTCGACCAACTCGTTGTCCAGTTCGTTCCGTTGTAGTGGATGATCACTCCGGCGTTGCTTAGCCCACCGACGGACCACGCGTCGGACGCAGATGAGCCCCAAACGGCGTTGAGGTAGTCAAGAGATCCGCTGGCGACGGTTGTCCATTGCGGGAGGGGAGGAGGAGTGCCGATTGGATCGCCACTATGGCACGATGGAAGAATCAAAGGCGCCAGGAGAGCCGGTATCAGACGCGCGAGCAACCGTACCTTCATTCTTCCATCCTGTTGAGATGTTGATTTGTTACGAGGCAAGTCCTAATCCTAAAGAGTACCCGGGACGAGACTCGAACTCGTAAGGCCATAGGCCGGGGGATTTTGAGTCCCCTGCGTCTACCGATTCCGCCACCCGGGCGCACGGGCAATTTAGCTATGAGAAACGAAAAAAGCTCTCGACGGGAACGATCGAGAGCCGAGAGAACGGTATTTGGCGGCTGTCTACCGAGTTTCTACGGTAGGCGCTTACCCGTCGCACGCCGGCGTAAACCCACGCCCGGCCGTTGACCGAGCCCCTGACCTTGGGTGGCGTTGTCGCGCGCGAGCTCCTGCGCGCGCTTCCTGACTTGCGCCTGAAGAGCCAGGTATCCCGCTCGCTGAACCGGGGTGAGGAATCGCGCCAGATCCTTCTGCTCCGCCTCGACGAGCGCGATACGCTGCTTCTGCAGCCGCACGGCATCATCGAGAAGAGCACTCACGTGCTGCTGGTTCGCCTGATCTCCAGCGGTCATCTCCACTCGGAGCTGGCGTCTCATCTCCCGCTCCTGCACCACCAACTGGTTCTGCTGCGGCGCGAACCGCGCATTCGATTGCGCGAGCTGCGCAAGCTGCGCGTCGGTGAGGCCGAGCCTCCGCTGCGCCACCTTGGCCGACTGCTCGCGGAAGCGCTGCTCGAGTGCCGCACGATTCGGGTTCGCAGGGGCAGTCACGGGCTGCGCCTTGACCGCTGTCGCGGCGAGAAGCAGTGAGAGAGCGGTGGGTCCGAGACGTCGTCTCTTCATCTTGATCCCTGGTCGAGACTATCGCCGGCGTCCACTGAGATAACCGGACCCGGCTCTGTTGCAGGAAGCGCGTCGAAGCTGTTCATGTCGTTCATCAGCTGGCGGAGATTCTTGTCGCTGAGTCCATCGACGCTGGCGGCGAGGGCGAGCGCGTGCGTACGCGGCGGCTCAATGTTGACTCGTGATTGAAGTGGAAGGCCGCCTCTCACAACTACCGGCCCGAGCGAGTCCTTTCCCTGCTCCGACGGGGGAAGACTCCGATGACCGTCCTTGGATACCATCCGCTGTTCGGTACGCTTTTGCAGCAACACCGAGCCCCCGCCCGCGACCACCAGGACGAGACTCGCGGCGACAAGCCATGCCACCGCTCTAGACCTTGCCGGAACTTCCCGTGCAGGAACGATCGCCCGATAGGGCGCAATCTGCCGTACCACACGATCGACGTCGATCGCCGGAATGAACACCGCGGCCGACTTGACCGTCCGGAGAACTTTAAGCTCCTCCGCGCACGACTCACAGCTCGCGACATGCGCCTCGACCTGCGCTCTCGCATCGGCGTCGAGCTTGCCGTGCAACAGATCAGGGAGCATTTCCTTGATGTCGAGCTCAGTGTACTTATTCATCTCTCAAAAACTCCTTTACCGTCTGGATCGCATTGTGGTAGTGAACCCGGGCAGCTCCCTCTGTGCTGCCTACGACCACCGCGATCTCCTTGTATGACAAACCCTGCTGCACCCTCAAAGTGAATACTTCCCGCTGTGTCGGCGAGAGCGCTTCAAGCGATTTCCGCACCTTCTCCTGCGCTTCTTCCGCGATCATCGAATCCAGCGCGCCGTATTCACTGACGTGATCAG
>DHJO01000114.1:24796-35594 GCA_002404375.1 Gemmatimonadales bacterium UBA4718
GAAGCGAACGCCCGCACGAACGTGTCCTGCACCAGCTCTTCGATCTCTTCCCGTTCACCGGCACTCGCCGCAAATCGCGCCAGCGCTTGTGAATGTCGCCCCACCAACCGTGTTGCGGCACGACTATCGCCCGCCTTCCAGCGTTTGATCAGCTCCATATCGGTCTCGTCGGGCCTGGCTTCGGGGCTTGGCGTCATGGAGCCTCATCTGGTAGACGCTCCAGACGACCTGCCGTTAAGGCTGATTGACCGCGCCTTATCGCGCTCATAGCTTCGCGCTCATCGAGTACAAAACTACTACCCCGAGGAACGCCTGACCGCACGACGACGACGCGACCCTCCCGAGCGGATCGCTCACCGGGGGGCTCACCAGACTCATCCCGAGAACTCCCTCGCCGCGTTCGAGCGCGCCATCGAGCTGGGGGCCGATGGAATTGAGCTCGACGTCCACGCCACCCGCGACGGAATTGTCGTCGTTCACCACGATCCAGTCGTTCACGCGCGGCACCCGCAGCGACCTGCGCGGAGGGCGATCGCCGAGCTGTCTGCAGCGCAGCTCGAGCAATTCCCGCTTGCTGACGGGACGCACATTCCGTCCCTCTCTGAGACGCTCGCTGTCGTCGGCGACAGGGCAACTGTTTATGTCGAGATCAAGGCGCGCAGCATCGAGCCGCTCGTGACGCGCTGCATCCGCGAATCCCAAGCAATTTGCGCGGTGCATTCGTTCGACCACCGAGTGGTCAGGATCGTCAAGACAATCCTCCCCGCAATCAGGACGGGAGTTCTCGAAGTCTCCCGGCACATCGATCCCGCTGCTTCGCTCGTCGCCGCATCCGCCGAAGATTTGTGGCAGGAAGTCGACTCGATCGACGAAGAAACCGTCGAGCGCGCCCACTCGATTGGGGCGAGAGTGATCGCGTGGACCGCGAACGAGCTATCTCAGTGGGAAAGACTGTATGCGATCGGAGTCGATGGTCTCTGCACGGACCGCATCGCGGAGCTCGCCACATTTAGCTGGTAACTGCGCTACCTTATTCCGACCCAGAATCCATCCTCGGAGGAACGTCCTTCACATGCGTGCTTCATTCTGCTTCCTGCTTGCGGGAGCCACTGCGTGCGCGAGCGCTGCGCCGCAGACCACGACTTCGTCGACACCAGCCAGAGACACGGCGCAAACAGGCGCTGGACTTGGAGGCACGTCGACGCCTAATGCTGATCCCTTCCCGAGCACTTATACCCCGTTTCCGTCGCGCCCGACCGTAATCCGCAATGTGAACATCCTCACGGCAGCAGGGCCGGTGATCCGGAACGGAGCAATCCTGCTCCAGAACGGAAAGATTGCCGCGGTTGGAGTCACGGTTACTGCGCCCGCCGACGCGCTCGTGATTGATGGAGCCGGTAAGTACGTGACTCCGGGAATCATCGACGATCACTCCCACCTCGGCGTCTACGCTGCTCCTGGAGGCAACGCGCTCAGCGATGGCAACGAGGCGACGAACCCGAGCACTCCTTATGTGTGGGCGGAGCATTCGGTGTGGCCGCAGGACCCGCAGTTCCCGCGCAATCTTGCCGGCGGAGTAACGACGCTACAGGTGCTACCGGGGTCCGCCAATTTGATCGGCGGACGAAGTGTGGTGCTCAAGGTCGTACCCGGACGCACGGTGCAGGCGATGAAATTTCCCGGCGCCAAGTACGGATTGAAGATGGCGTGTGGCGAGAATCCCAAGAGGGTATATCAAGGTCGCGGACCTTCCACCCGCATGGGAAACGTTGCCGGCTACCGCTCGGCGTGGATCGCGGCAGAAGCATACAGGCGCAGGTGGGACAAATGGAACGCGGATCACAAGGGCGATCCACCACAGCGCGATCTGGGCAACGAGACGTTGGCGGAAGTTCTCCGCGGAAACATTCTCGTTCACAACCACTGCTATCGCGCAGATGAAATGGCGCAGATGATCGACATCGCGCACGAGTTCGGCTACAAGATCCGCTCGTTCCACCACGGCGTGGAGGCCTACAAGATCGGCGACCTGTTGGCGAAGGAGGGGATTGGCGCTTCGCTTTGGGCCGATTGGGGAAGCTTCAAGATGGAAGCACTCGATGCCGTCAAGGGAAACATGGCGCTGGTCGATCACGCCGGCGCGCGAGTGATCGTGCACTCCGACGACCCTTCTGGCTCGCAGAGACTGAATCAGGAAGCCGCGAAGGCTATGGCCGCCGGCGCGGAGATCGGCCTCCCCGTCAGTGAGGAGCAGGCCATCAAGTGGCTCACCATCAATCCCGCCTGGGCGCTCGGCCTCGACGACAAGATTGGCTCGCTTGAGCCCGGCAAGAACGCTGACGTCGTACTCTGGTCGGGCGATCCGTTCAGCGTGTATACGCGCGCCGAGAAAGTCTGGGTCGATGGCGCGATGCTATACGACCGTTCCGACCCGTCCGAGCAGTGGCGCACCGATTTCGAGCTCGGCTTCGTGCCGTTCAACAGGAACTAACCGATGAGATCACTCATTTTTCGTATCGCCATTTCGTTCGCGGTCGCCATCGTGATTATCAGTCCCGCGAGAGCGCAGACGATCGCGATTACAGGCGGCAAGGTTTACCCAGTGAGCGGTCCGCCCATTGAGGGCGGCACCGTCGTAATCGTAAACGGCAAGATCGCGGCGGTCGGGAGGAACGTAGCGATTCCCGGCGGCGCGCAGCGCATCGACGCGACGGGCAAAATCGTCACTCCCGGCTTCGTGAACTCGTCGACCCAGCTCGGAGTGCAGGAAGTTGCGCAGGTGAGCGACACGCGAGACATGTCTGCGCGTGGCAAGGACAACATCGCCGCCGCGTTCACGGTGTGGGACGGACTCAATCCCAACTCCGTAATGATGGCACCCGCGCGCAAAGAAGGAATCACGAGCTTCATCGTGATGCCGACTGGCGGGCTGATTGCGGGCCAAGCCGCGCTATTGGATGTCGTTCCGGGAACGACGACCGACATGATCATCAGGGCTCCGGTCGCGATGATCGCCGAGGTCGGTGATCCGCAGCAAGCCGGACTCAACTCTCGCGGCGAGCTGATCGTCAAGCTGCGTGAGCTGCTGGAGGACACCCGGTTCTTCCAAACCCACAGGGATGCATTCGATCGTGCGCAAACGAGACCGTTCGCGGCGAGCCGCCTGGATCTTCAGGCGATGATTCCCGTAATCCAGGGCAAGCTGCCTCTCGTAGTCTTCGTCGATCGCGCTTCGGACATCGATGCCGCAATGAGGATCGCGCGCGAGTTCAACGTGAAGCTGATGATCGGTAGCGGAGCGGAAGGATGGATGATGGCGGACAAGCTGGCAGCTGCTCGTATCCCGGTTCTGACTGGGGCGATGAACAACATTCCTGGTGGTTTCGCAGCGCTCGGGCAGCGCCAGGAGAACGCGGCGCTCCTGAGGAAGGCTGGCGTGCAGGTCGCGGTTATCGGCAACGCTGGCGGCGGCGACGAGGAAGCATTCAACGTCCGCAATCTGAAGCAGGAAGCGGGAAACGCCGTAGCCTACGGAATGACGTGGGATGACGCGCTGCGCGCGGTGACGCTCGCTCCCGCGGAAATCTTCGGCGTTGCGGATCGCGTCGGCTCGCTCCAGCCCGGCCGCGAAGCCAATGTGGTGGTGTGGAGCGGAGACCCGTTCGAATTCACGACCAGGGTGGAGCACGTGTTCGTCCGCGGCCACGAGTACAACGACAAGACGCGGCAGGACATGCTGATGGAGCGATACAAGACATTGCCCGGCGCACACAACTCTCCGCCCCAGTGAGCGCGAGGTCTACGAATGAAAAAGGCTCCCGGAAATCCGGGAGCCTTTTTTTTGACGTCGAATTGGGCGAGAGCCGATTGCCTCGGTAGCTAGCTCGCCGAGGTCGGGTAATCCTCGCTCGCTGACGAGGCGCTTCCGCTCGAACCGGCTCCGGACGACGGGCGCGAGGCTGCCGACTGCTGGCGTCTCAGCTCGATCTCTGCTTCGAGTCGCGCTGCGTCGGTGTCGTGCGTCTCGAGGGTCCCGCTCAAGCGGTCGAAAGTGGCCGCGTCTAGATCTCTCCCGCTCTTTTTGGCGCGATAGACGGCGTAGCCGAGCGACTGCGCGGCCTTGTCGGCAAGCTGTCGAGTGCGGAAGGCTTCGAGTCGAGTCTTACCGTCGTCAAAGGCGTCCTGTGCCGCCTTTCCCGCGCGGTCGAGCTCCTGTTTCAGTCTATCGAGTAATGGCATCGTTGTCTCGCGTAAGGGGTAGCTGCACTAAATCTTACGCAAATCCACGGCCCGTTGTTTCGCAACAAAAAAGCCCCTTTCGGGGCTTTTCTTCCAACCGATCCGCTTATGCTGCGGTCTCGGCCTCTGGGTACACGCTCACCTTGTAGCGCGTCTTGTTCTTGTGCTCGAACTTCACGACGCCATCAATCAGTGAGTAGATCGTGAAATCAGTGCCGAGGCCGACGTTGCGGCCTGGGTGCCACTTGGTTCCGCACTGGCGGACGATGATGTTGCCGGCAACCACTTTCTCGCCGCCGAATTTCTTCACGCCGCGGTACTGCGGATTGCTGTCGCGCCCGTTGCGCGATGAGCCTACGCCTTTCTTATGTGCCATTACTTCTCTCCCCCGCTCTTCTTGCCGAAGGCGATATCCTTGATGCGGACCTCGGTGAACTTCTGCCGATGGCCCTGCTTTTTCGCGTAGTTCTTGCGACGCTTCATTTTGAAGACGACGATCTTGTCGCCCTTTCCCTGCTTCACGATCTCGGCCGTGACATGCGCGCCTTTGAGCCCTGGCGCACCAACGTGCGTCTTGTCGCCGTCGGAGCCGAGGATGACGTCGTCAAACGTGACCTTGGCACCGGCCTCGCCTGGCAGGGTCGGAATTCTGATGGTCTTGCCGGCTTCGGCGCGGTACTGTTTCCCGCCCGTTCTTATGATTGCGTAAGTCATGTTCTGTGTTGCTGTTAGATGGTCCGGATCAGCCTTGAAACATAGCCGGGGCCAATGGCCGGGTCAACCCTCTGGCGGCTGGCGCCTCTGTAGCTGACGGTTAAGAACTGCAACTGAACGGGTGCGAGTGGTGAGTAGCACAGATGCCAGTTGTCAGTTCACTACGCCCAGACGTCAATACTGGTGTGATGGCACAAGCGGTTGCTCCAAATGCCACTGGAATGAGTCAGGGCGTCGTGAACTGCAAACCGGCACCTACGCTACTGACGACTCGCACCCGTTCTGTTGCAGGTAGATCCAGATCAACCGAGGATGCCAAAAGCTATGCGATCGCGTACTGTTGCGTGACGTCCCGGCCCTGAGCTTTCACTACGAGCTTGAACTCGTCGGGCTTGAGCAAAGGGTCATCCCGGAACTCGAGCGAAAAGTTCGCCGCCTTCTGTAGCTTCTGCGCCAGATCGCGTTCCTGCTCGAGAACGTACATCGCAACATCCGGATGAAGCTTGATGAGGAGATTGTCGCGGCGGCCCTCGACCGCCATGCGCTTCACAGAGCGCTCCATGCGGCGAACGATCGTCTCGGGAGTCAGAACGCGACCAGTTCCATTGCAGGTCGGGCAAGCTTCCGTCGACGACTGGTAGTGGCTCTGCCGCACGCGCTGGCGGGTCATCTCGATCAGGCCGAGGTCGCTCACGGCAAACGCCTTGGTGCGGGCGCGATCGCGCGAGAGGTGCTGTCTCAGCTCCTGGAGCACACGCTCCCGGTTCGCCTTGGTCTCCATGTCGATGAAATCGCAGACGATGATCCCGCCCACATCGCGCAGACGAAGCTGGCGAGCCACTTCCTGCGCGGCCTCCATGTTCGTCCGGAGAACCGTTTTCTCGGGGTCCTTCTTTCCCGTGTAGCGTCCCGAATTCACATCGATGGAGACCAGGGCCTCCGTCGGCTCGATGATCAGGTAGCCGCCCGACGGAAGATCGCAGCGACGCTTGAAGATATCGCGGATCTCGGATTCGATTCCTGCCGTGTCGAACAGCGGAACCTGCGCCTCATGCAGCTTCACCCGCGGAATGAGATCCGGAGCAATGTCCTTGAGGTATCCGACGATCTCGTTGTAGACCTGCTTCGAGTCCACCGTGAGGCTGTCGACCTTGTCGCTGAAAATGTCGCGCACGAGCCCGCGGGTGAGACCACTTTCGCGATTGACCAGGGACGGCGCCTTCTGGAAGTGCATCTTCCGTTTGATCTTCTTCCATTGTGCCATGAGACTGTTCAGCTCCCGCTGGAGCATCTCCGGGGTCACATCTTCGCTGACGGTCCGAACGATCACGCCCCCCGACTTCTCGGGAAGAATGTTCTGGACCTGTTCCTTGAGGCGGGCGCGTTCGGCGGAGGATCCGATTTTTCTGCTGACGCCGACCTTGGAGGAGTCCGGGATGTAGACCAGGAAGCGACCGGCAAGAGAGATCTGCGCGGTTACTCGGGGACCCTTGGTGGAAATGGGCTCCTTCGAGATCTGAACCAGAATCTCCTGCCCGCGCTTGAGCGCTTCCTGAATGGGCGGGGCCTTCGCGCGCCGCCCGTTGCCGTTGCTGCCGTTGCCGCTGCCGTTTTTCTTTTCGACTGGCTCGTCGCTCTCGTCGTCGTCTTCTTCGTCGTCGTCTTCCGCCTCATCGGCGGACTGACGAACCAGGTCGGAAGCGTGGAGGAAGGCACTCTTCTCCGTGCCTATGTCGACGAATGCGGCCTGGATACCGGGAAGTACGGCATCGACGCGGCCGAGATAAATATCACCGACCATGCGTCGGTTGTCTGGACGGTCCGCGAGGAGCTCAACGAGCTTCCCGTCCTCCAGAATCGCGATCCGCGTTTCGCGCGGAGCCGCGTTGATGAGGATTTCTCTTTTCATTGTCGCCGTCTCATCCCAATGCTCGGCGACTCGACGAGCAAAGCAGAGGACGGTCCAAAAAAGTCCGCGCGGTCGTGTTACAGGGCCGCGTTATGATTACCTGGGTACTTCACCTTCGGCGCTCCCACTCCATGTTTCCGGGACCCGCGAGTCGCGCGGGATCCCCATGGCTTAGGAACCACAGTCAGTGCCAGCAATTTACCGCCAAACCGAGTGTTTCCGCAACGGCGACAACAACTTACGAGCGCGGATTCAAACCGGCGGTTCTGCCAGGTATGTGACGCCTGGTTCAGATTCCGGTCACGGTCCTGTAGATGAGCCAGGCGATCACGAGAAGAAACGTCAGCCCCGCTTTCCACTCGCCGTGCTTCATATAGAGGTCGAAGCTGAACCCGCCTTCGTCGGTGTCTGGATGCGTAGCCTTCCACGGTGTCGGCCTCGGCACAAAGGCCGGCACGTTCGCGGCGTACGCGTGGTAAGCCTCCGGAAATCTGCCGGCGATGTTCGCCTTCTCGCGCTGCATCGTCGGTGCGTAAATCAGCACGAAGAAAGCGACCACTAGCAGCAGCAACGCCCAGTGCGCGGCGATCGCAAACCCGGCCGCGATCAGAAAGCTCCCGAAGTAAAGCGGATTTCTGGTGTGAGCGTAGGGACCAGTCGTGGCGAGCCTTTCGTTCTTCGCGATGTGACCCGAGGCCCAGCCGCGGATGATGACTCCCACCAGCGCGACTGCCCCGCCGACGGCCAGTGTCAGCGATGTCGGTCGCGCGAAGACCAGATAGGTGATGCCGAGCAGGAAACCAAGTGGAAGGCGGACGCGCTTGGCGATCTCGGAATAGGTCAATCCGCAAGCTCCTTCAGAAGGTGGCGAGCAATGACGAGACGCTGGATCTCGGACGTCCCCTCGCCAATCTCGCAGATCTTCGCATCCCGGAACATTCGCTCCACCGGATACTCCTTCGTATAACCGTAGCCACCGTGGATCTGGATCGCCTTGATGGTCGTGCGCATCGCCAGCTCCGAGCAATACAATTTGGCGATCGCGGCCTGCTTGCTGAAGGGCTGCTTGTTCTGGGCGAGCCACGCGGCGTGAAACATCAAATGCTTGGCCGCTTCGATTTCCGTTGCCATGTCGGAGAGCTGGAACTGAATTCCCTGGAAGCTCGAGATTGGCTGGCCGAACTGCTTGCGTAGCGTCGAATACCGAAGGGATTGCTCGAAGGCTCCCTCGGCGATTCCCAATGAGAGAGCGGCGATTCCGACCCGGCCCGAATCGAGCGTCCGCATGAAGTTGTTGAATCCTTCGCCTTCCTCGCCGAGCATGTTCTCGGCGGGGACCTCGACGTCCTCGAATATCAGCTCGCGAGTATCGGAGGCCCGCCAACCGAGCTTGTCCTCCTTCTTGCCGGCCCGAAATCCACGCATCGACGGCAGCGAGTCGTCGTGACCGATGCCGAGCCCTTCCGCCTTGTCCAGATCGCTCGCCTCCTTGGTGACGATGAACGAGCTGATCCCCTTCGTACCCTTTCCGGGATCGGTTACGGCGGTGACGACGAAGACCTCCCCCACGCCTCCGTGAGTGATGAAGATCTTCGTTCCATTCAGCACGTAGTGAGCGCCCTTGCGCACGGCCGTCGAGCGCGTGTTCGCGGCGTCACTGCCGGCACTGGGCTCCGTGAGGCCGAACCCGCCGAGAACTTTCCCACTGGCGAGGAGCGGCACATACCGCTTCTTCTGTGCTGCGGTTCCAAAGTTCACAATCGGCGACGTGCCGAGCGTGGTATGGGCGGAGATCGTGATGGCGTGCGAAGCATCGACCTTGGCCATCTCGTTGATCACGATCATGTAGCTCAGGAGATCGAGCCCCGCCCCACCCAGCTCCTCCGGCCACGGAATCCCCAGGAGTCCCAACTCTCCCATCTTCTTGACGTTCGCCCAGGGGAACTCGGCTTTGGCGTCGAGCTCCGCCGCGACGGGCGCCACCTCGCTGTGCGCGAACTCGCGCACCATGTTGCGTACGGCGAGGTGCTGCTCGGTGAAGTAAAGGGAGTCGTCCATGGCTCGTGCAGTCGCCCGCTACTTGTTCTCCTTCGCCGGAAAATTCTCCGGGTATAGCGATACCCGCACATAATTGTCCATGCGGAGATATTTCTGGGCGGCCCGCTGCAGATCGTCGACAGTGAGAGCGGAAATGAGCTTCTCTCCATCTGGTATCTCTTCCAGCCGCCACCCGTTCTGGTCAAACGTGGAGATCTGCGAAACCCAGTAGCTGTTCTGCTTGAGTGCCGTTTCGCGTGACCTGAGCGCTGCTTCCTTCACCTTGTTCAGATAATCGGGCGTGGTCGCGAAGCGCTTCACACTATCGATCTGTGCCAGGGCCGCCGCAGTCAATGCCTCCAGGCGTTCCGGCGCCGACCCGAATCCAATCGAGAACCGGTAAGATGGTTGCGGGTCGCGCGTCGCGCTCGGACCCACGCTGACTCCGTAGGTGCCGCCCAGGTTTTCCCGCAATGCTTCTCGCAGCTTGATGTTGAGCAGCTCGGCGAGCGCGCTCAGGTAGTACCGGTTCTGTCTGGTGTATTCGAACGGTCCCGTGAACACCAGTGCGGTGCGTGCTTTGGGCTCCGTTCCCTTCCTGACAATGCGCTGCACGACACCCGTTGGCGGACGAACCCCTGTGTCACGCCACGTTTCCTTCTTGCCGGTGGACGGAAGTGAGCCAAGCCACTTGGCGACGAGCGGCTTGATGGAGTCTGGTTTGAAGTTGCCAACGAACACAAATGTGAAGCCGCTCGCGTCGGCGAATCGCTCCTTGTAGAACGCGTACGACTTGAATGGATCGATACGATCGAGTTGCGCGGCCGAGACCGGCTGCTCGCGAACCGAGTGCTGCGCCATCGTCACCTGCAGCGTGTCGCTGAACGCGGCGTCAGGGCTCGCGCTGCGGTTGGCGAGGACTCCCTTGAAGCGTCCGATGAAGGTGTTGACCAGGGAAGTGTCGAGGCGCGGTTGCGTGAAGTAGAGGTACACGAGCTCGAGCATTGTATCCACATCCCGCTGTGAAGCGGTGCCCGAAATCCCCTCGCTCAGATCGTCGATGCTCGGGAACACGCTAACCTGTTTGCCCGCGAGATATTTCTGCAGATCGATGACCGTGAACTTCCCCACCCCGCTGGTCATCGGAATGAGATCCGCCCCGCTAGCCGCCACGTAGCCTGCGTCGGGCAACAGAGATGCGCCCCCCGGACTGTAGGCGGTGAAAGTAATCTGATCGGCGTTGAAGTCGGTTGGCTTGAGTAGAACGCGCACTCCGTTGGACAGCTTCCATTCCGTGACGCCAATCTCTTTGATCTCCCTCTCCGACACGACCCTCCCGCCAGACGGCTCCTTCTCCACGAGCTGTTGGGACGGAGCTATCTCTGTGAATGCCGAGATATCGGCGCCCTTCACAGCATCGAATGCGAGAACGAGCTCGCCCCGCGTCGGGTTCACGGTGCCTGGCTTGTCCGGCGAGGTAGTTGCCAACACCCGGTTCTTATCCGTCATCCATTCGCCCGCCAGCTTATTCACTTCGTCCAGGGTGATCGTCGGCAAGAACTGCTTCATGGCCGCGAGGTCATAGGCAATGCTGGTCGATGGCTCGGACTGCAGAAAGGACGAGACGTAGGATTCCGCGTAGACACTCGAGTTCGTTTTCTCGCGCTCGGCGTATGCCTGCTCGATTCCACGCAGAAAATCCTTTTTGGTGCGGTCGAGCTCGGACTGAAGGAATCCAAATCGTTTGACTCTCTCGCCCTCGGCGAGCAGTGCGTTGAGTCCACGCGAAATTCCGTTGTCGGCCACGATCGCCGTCAGCGAGAAAGACTCCGCCGACCGAACGAGATCGCCCTGCGCGGCGAAGGCATTGATGAATGGCGGATTCGGCTTCTGGATGAT
>DHJO01000079.1:0-190 GCA_002404375.1 Gemmatimonadales bacterium UBA4718
TCGTCGTCGAGGTCTATGAGATCGTCGTCCAGGTCATCGTCGAGGTCGTCGTCTTCGTCGAGGTCGTCATCGTCCAGATCTTCATCGTCGAGGTCCTCGTCGTCGAGATCGTCGTCGTCGGCCGCGCTCCACTCGTCCTCAATGTCGTCGTCTTCTTCCAGATCGTCCTCGAGATCCTCGTCCTCGGGGT
>DHJO01000079.1:335-1390 GCA_002404375.1 Gemmatimonadales bacterium UBA4718
CCTTCCAGCGTCAACTCCCGCGGCGGCTCGAGCTGAATGTTCTCGTCACTCGACTTGGAGCGCATGTTGGTGAGCTTCTTCTCCCTGGTCGGATTGACGTCCATGTCGCCCGGCCTGGAATTCTCCCCTACAAGCATGCCCTCGTAAACCGCATCACCCGGGGCCACGAATAGGGTAGCGCGCTCCGCCAGATTTGCAAGCGCGAAAGCGACTATGACTCCCGCTTCCATAGAGACGAGTGTGCCACGCATACGTCCGGCCAGCGGACCGGCCCACGGGCCGTATTCGAGAAACCGGTGATGCATGATGCCGGTGCCGCGAGTGTCGGTAAGGAACTCGGAACGGTAGCCGAACAGCCCGCGCGCGGGAATTCTGTAGAGGAGGCGGACCATTCCCTGCCCCGGATTCTTCATCTCCAGCATCCCGGCGCGCCGAGGCCCGAGCTTCTCGATGACGACCCCAAGGAACTCCTCCGGGACATCGATCGAGAGCTCCTCATACGGCTCGAGTCGCTCGCCGTTCGGACCCTCGCGGGTGATGACTCGGGGACGTGACACCTGAAACTCGTAACCTTCGCGACGCATCGTCTCCATCAGAATGGTCAGATGCAGCTCGCCGCGGCCCGATACCGTCCACGTGTCAGTCGAATCGGTGTCTTCCACTCTCAGTGCGACGTTTCTCTCCAACTCCTTGAACAGCCGCTCCCGGATCTGGCGAGAGGTGACGAATTTTCCGTCTCTGCCGGCGAATGGAGAGTTGTTAACCAGATAGTCCACCGAGATCGTCGGCTCCTCCACCGAGATGCCGGCGAGCCGCTCGGGATGCTCGAGGTCGGTCACAGTGAGTCCGATCTCGACTCCCTCCAGGCCGGCGAGCGCGACGATCTCACCGGCGGAAGCTTGTGGAACTTCGATCCGGTCGAGTCCCTCAAAGGTGAACAGTCTGGTGACACGCGACTGTTCGGCCTTCTGCGACGCGTCGAGCGGCAATAGCGCGACCGGATCTCCGACGTGAATAGTCCCCCGCTCAATGCGGCCGATGCCCAGGCGTCCGAG
>DHJO01000079.1:1481-6191 GCA_002404375.1 Gemmatimonadales bacterium UBA4718
GGCGGCGCGGGGACGTGCTGAATGATTGCGTCGAAGAGAGGCGAAAGGTCGACGGGTGTGACATCCATATCCATCGTGGCCACCCCTTCGCGCGCGGACGCGTAGACGACGGTCGCGTCGAGCTGCGCAGGGTTCGCTTCCAGCTCGATCAACAGGTCGAGCACTTCGTCGTGGACGCGCATCGGATCCGAGCCGGCGCGATCGATCTTGTTGATCACGATGATGGGCGTGCGGTGCAGCGCCAGCGCCTTCCTCAGGACGAACCGCGTCTGCGGCATGGGCCCGTCGAACGCATCAACGACGAGCAGGACCCCATCGACCATGCGAAGAATGCGCTCCACTTCGCCGCCGAAGTCGGCGTGGCCGGGAGTGTCGACGATGTTGATCTTTGTCCCCTTCCAGCGAATGGATGTGTTTTTCGCCAGAATGGTGATCCCGCGCTCGCGCTCGAGCGGATTGGAGTCCATCACGCGTTCCATGACGACCTGGTTCTCGCGAAATGCGCCAGCCTGCCGGAGCATTTTGTCCACGAGAGTCGTCTTGCCGTGATCGACGTGCGCGATAATCGCGATGTTTCGAAATTCCTGCTTTGCCATAGCCTTGTAAGATAGCTAGGCGTGCAAGTGTCGCTCGCGATCGAGCATGTCCTCCCGCTCCAGCTGAATCGTTACGTGCTCGATGCCGAAAAGCCGCATCGCGTCGTGGATGTGCCCCAGTACGTGCTGATGCTGCTCCGGCTGGCGTACGATGCAGTGCGCACTCATCGCGACAAATGCCGGGGTCACTGCCCAGACGTGCAGATCGTGCACTGACTCGATACCCGGAATCGCCTCGAGCTGCCCGCGCACCGCCGCCAAAGGAATGTGCGCGGGCGTAGACTCGAGAAGTATGTCGACCGATTCACGTACCAGCCGCCAGGCGCCGCTCATGATGAGTACCGTCGTGAGAATTGAGGCGACGGGGTCCGCCATCAGCCAACCCGTGTAGCGTATCAGAATCGCGGCGACGAGTGTTCCCACGCTCGCCAGCAAATCACCCAGCACGTGCAGATATGCCCCGCGAGCGTTCATGTTGTGCGAGGAGCTACTGGCGAGCACACGCGCCGCAATTACGTTCACGATCAATCCGCCTGCCGCAACCGTGAGCATCAATCCGCCCCGGATGTGCTCGGGCGTGTGCAACCGCGTCACGGCTTCCCACAGGATCCCCGCAGAAATCAGCAGCAGCGTGGCGCCGTTGAGGAACGCGGCGAGAATCTCCCACCGCAGATAGCCGTACGTCTTTCGCGGGGTTTCAGGCTGTTTGCTGAACCACGCGACGAACAGCGCGAGCGCGAGAGCCGCAACATCCGTGAGCATGTGCCCGGCGTCGGCCAGAAGCGCGATCGAGTTCGACAGAAATCCGCCGATCACTTCGACCACGAGCAGCATCGCCGTCAAGCCGAGCGCGATTCGAAGACTCCGAACTGGAGCGTCGCTCGCGTGAGAGTGGCCGAGCCCGTGGTCGTGAGCGCCGCCGTGCTGGTGCCCCTGACTGGGGTTGTGGTAAGTTGTATCCGTGCTCGGTCGGCTGCTGGCCATAATTCTGCTCGTGCTCCTCAACGCGTTTTTCGTTGGCGCCGAGTTCGCTCTCGTCCGATCCAGACGGACGCGTCTGGAGGCGATGGTCCGAAGTGGTGACCGACTCGCCCACTTCGCCGTTCGTGCCTCTTCAAATATCTCCCGTATCCTCTCCGCCAGCCAGCTTGGCGTCACACTGGCAAGCCTGGGACTCGGCTGGGTCGCAGAGTCGACCGTCGGTGAGGTGTTCGAGCACCTGTTCGCCAACCTCCCGTTCGCAGTCGAAGTGTCGATGCGCCTCACGTTGGCGGCAACCGTTGCACTCGTCCTCGTCACTTACCTGCACGTGGTGTTCGGCGAGCTGGTGCCGAAAGCTGCGGCGCTGAATCACCCCGAGGCCCTCGCGCGCTGGCTCGCGCCGCCATTGCTGTTTTTTGCGTGGATCACGACGCCGTTCACCTACTTCCTCAACAGGTCGTCGCAGGTGATTCTGCGCGTGCTCGGTCAGGAAAAGGCGGGATCGGAGGAAGCCGTGCATTCGCCGGAGGAGATCCGGCTCCTCGTGGAGCAGTCGCAGGAAAGCGGTCAGATGCAGGCCCACGATGCGGACCTGATCGACGCCGTATTCGAGTTCTCGGAGAAGAACGCGCGAGAAGTCATGACGCCGCGGACCGAGCTGGTTGCCCTTCCCGTCGAAGCGACGCTCTCGGAAGTGTTGAGCGTAGTACAGGAAAGCGGGCTGTCGCGGTATCCGGTCTACGACGAGTCGATCGACAACATCATCGGCGTAGTGCTGGCAAAGGATCTTCTCAAGCTGCTGGCCCCGCGCGCGAATACGGACGCATTCGATCTTCCTTCAATCATGCGACCGGTGCACGTGATTCCCGGCTCGCGGGAGGTCGAAGAGGTACTCGCCGATTTCAAGCGGCTCAAGGAGCACATGGCGGTGGTGCTCGACGAATACGGCGGAACGGCGGGCGTCGTGACGATGGAGGATTTGCTTGAAGAGATCGTTGGCGAGATTCTCGACGAGTACGACACACCCGAAGATGCAGAGGCTCCGCTACACACCCGCGCTGGAGAGACACTGGTGCCGGGGAGCACCCACATTGGCGAGCTCAACGAGCACTTCAGTCTCACCGTCCCCGACGAGGATTACACCACGATCGGCGGCTACGTTTTCGGTGTGCTTGGCCGGCTGCCCGTCGTCGGCGATCGAGTGATCGCCGGCGGAGCGATCTTCACTGTGCGCGAGATGGATGGGCGGAGGATCGAGAGTCTGTCGGTCGATCTCCACTCCCTCGGCGACCGCCGTACGGCTGAGCGCGAGACACAATCGTCGCACACAGAAGCGTAGCGGCGATCATGCTGGAGGGATCCGCGCGGTCCTGACCGGCGATGTCCATCGCGGTGCCGTGATCCGGCGAGGTGCGCGGGAACGGAAGCCCCAGCGTGACATTTACGGCGCTGCCGAACGACGCGACCTTGATGGCGGTCATCCCGACGTCGTGATATGGCGCGATCACGGCGTCGAATTCCCCGCGCATCGCTCGCACAAAGACCGTATCCGCTGGAAAGGGCCCGTCGATTCCAGCGGTGCGAGCGGCCGGCTCCAGAACCTTTGTGTCTTCGCTACCGAACCTTCCACCATCGCCGGCGTGCGGATTGAGAGCGCACAGCGCAATTCGCGGCGTCGCAATTCCGAACCAGGTTTGCAGCCCGTCACGGGTGATGCGCGCGGTTTCGACGATGGAAGCTGCGCTCAGATTCTCTGTTACGCTGCGAAGCGGAATGTGGGTCGTCGCGAGCACCACCCGGAGCTTGTCCGACGCAAGCATCATCGCGACGCTTGATCCGGTCAGGGCTCCAAGCATCTCGGTGTGACCAGGGAAATCGTAGCCGCCCGCGTGCAACGCGGCTTTATCGATGGGAGCGGTAACAATTCCCTGGACGGTTCCCGCCTGCGCCATTTCCACGGCTCGTTCGATTGCCAGTCCGCTGAGCATGCCCGCCAGCGCCGCGTCCGACCCAGGCCGCCAGTGCCCGACTGATTCACCGACCTCCACTCCGGCGCCCTCGGGACCAATGACTACAACGTCACAGCGCTCGCCGACCCGTGAGTCGGCGAGCGCTTTGGCGACAACCTCCGGACCAATTCCGCGGGGATCGCCCACGGTCATGGCAAGGCGCACTTTCACTGCTACATCCTGAGTGACACGTAAGTGTGCTTTCTCAGCTCGTCGAGGAGCTGCCGGATCGAGCGCTCCTCGGAGAGCTGTGCACGAATCTGCTCACGGATCTCGCTGGGGTTGTATTCCCCGGCATCGGTTGCCGTGACCACCTGCAGCACGGCGAATTTGGGCTGCCCGCGAGGATTCGCCAGCTGGAAAGAATTGGTGATCGTTCCGGTTTTCGCGCCGGTCAGCGCGGCCTGATAAGAAGCCGGTAGAGAATCGCGATTGAACGGCTGGAGCACCCCCTTCTCCTCCGTAGGATCGTGGTGCTTGGCGAGCAGCGTGTCGTAGGAGACTCCGCGCCTCCACTGTGCGGCGACGGAGTCCGCTTCGACCCTCGCACGTTCGACATCAGCGGAATCAATCACCGGTGCGATAAGTATGTGGCGCGCCTTCACCTCCGCGGACTGAACTCGATCGACCCGAATGATGTGATATCCGAACGCAGTCTCGATCACCGGACTCACGTCTCCCGGGCCCAGGGCGAACATCACCGCTTCGAATTCGGGTACGAGACCGCTGCCGCGCCGATTCCAGCCGAGATCTCCGCCGAGGGCCTTGGTACCGGGGTCCATCGACTCGCGCTTCGCTATCTGCTCGAAGTCCCCGCCCTTCCGGATCTCTACGAGCAGCGATTCGGCGCGCGCCTTGGCTTTTGCCTTCGCCGGTTCCGAAGGGTGCGGTGCTACGATGATCTGGCGGAACGTGACGCTCGCTGGACGCTTCTGGAGATCCGCGCGGCTCCGCTCGAAAGCAGCTGTCACTTCCTCATCGGTCACGTTCACCGGTTTGGCGCGCTTACGCAGTTCCGCAAACGCCTTCTGCTGAAGGTTCTGGCGACGATACTGCTCGATGAGCGCCTTGCGGTACTCTTCCGCCGTTCCGAGTCCCGCGTTGCGCAGCTCGGTCCGGTATTC
>DHJO01000121.1:0-3332 GCA_002404375.1 Gemmatimonadales bacterium UBA4718
ACCTGCGCCGAGCCACCGACGCGGGAAACGGAGATTCCGACGTTGACGGCCGGGCGAACGCCGGCGAAGAAGAGATCTGCCTCGAGAAAGATCTGACCGTCGGTGATCGAGATCACGTTGGTCGGGATATATGCCGAGACATCGCCAGCCTGAGTTTCTATGATTGGAAGCGCAGTCAACGAGCCGCCCGGCTTGCGGATGTTGGTTCCGTCGACAACCGACGCGTCCTCACTCAGCTTCGCTGCTCTCTCGAGCAGACGCGAGTGGAGATAGAAGACGTCGCCAGGAAACGCCTCGCGCCCCGGCGGTCTGCGGAGAACGAGCGAAAGCTGACGGTACGCGGCTGCCTGCTTCGACAAGTCGTCGTACACGCAAAGCGTCGGAAGTCCTTCGTTGTACATGAAGTACTCGGCCATCGCGCAGCCGGAGTACGGCGCGATGTACTGCATTGGCGCCGGATCCGACGCGCCGGCGACGACCACGATCGTGTACTCCATCGCCCCCGCCTGGCGAAGTCTCTCGACAACAGAGGCGACGGTCGAATTCTTCTGCCCGATCGCGACGTAGACGCAGATGACGCCGGTTCCTTTCTGATTGATGATCGTGTCGATCGCGATCGCGGTCTTGCCAGTCCCTCTGTCGCCGATGATCAGCTCACGCTGCCCGCGGCCGATCGGGATCATGGAATCGATCGCCTTGATTCCCGTCTGGAGCGGCTCCTTGACCGGTTGCCGGACGATGATGCCAGGCGCTTCGGATTCGACCTTGCGCGCGTGCTTGGCGTTGATCGGGCCGGCAGCATCGAGTGGACGGCCGAGTGGATCCACGACTCGGCCGACAAGCTCTTGTCCGACAGGAACTTCGAGCACGCGACCGGTGCGGCGTACTTCATCCCCTTCCTTTAGCTGCAGGTAGTCACCGAGCACTACCGAGCCGATGTTGTCTTCTTCGAGATTGAGAGCCAGCGCGGTGATCTTGGCTCCCGTCTCTGACGAGGTGACCTCGAGCATCTCGCCCGCCATCGCTTTGCCGAGTCCGTAGATGCGCGCGATGCCGTCTTTTACCTCGAGAACGGTCCCTACTTCCTCAACGTCCAGCTCGTGGAGATCCGCCGCCTCGATCTCGCGGAGCAGTATGTCCTTGATTTCGCCTGGGCGAAGAATCGTCTCAGTGGCCATGATCTTGTGCTCTGAACCTGGGCTGGGCGGTAGCCTTTTTTGGCGCTCGCCGGAGGGGTTTGCTTTGCTTGTGAAATTTATCACAAGCTCCTTTCTTGGGCAACAATGGAGCATCTGGAAAATGCGGGCCGCGGCGGGGAGCTACGAGCTTGTTCTTGGGTGCTTAGAGTCTGAAGGCGACACTTACGGGTCGGTGCGCCTTCGACTGGAATCCACAATACTGAAGCAGGGAGCGCTAAGCTTTTCAGCGGGTCGTAGCTGGGAGCTTTCATACTGGCGTTACGGTTTTGCGGATTCTGGATCGCGCGCCTTCCTCGAGATCTTCGAAGCTGTCCGTTAAACCCCAACTCAAAGGGTCTCTACGCCGACGGAAAAGCTCCCAGCTACGACCGCTGAAAAGCTTAGCGCTCCCTGCTTTGGTATTCTCGTGGTCAGAAGCGCGGTATACCCATGAGTGTCGCTCTCAGACTAAGACCGCCACGAGGATGCGGCTCTCAGCTCCCAGCTAGCCGAGGTGTCAGGTCCGGCTGCGGGTCCGCCCTTGCGCGAACCGATCGAGAAGGTCCGTAGTGCGGAGCCGAGCAAGCGATGCCGGGCGCGTGCCGAAGATCCTTTGCGCCGTCACCGCCAGGTGCGATGAAGATGCGAAGTCGAGGATCCGGGCGATGTCTCTGATGTCGTGGCCCGGATTCTTGGCCAGCTCCGCCGCGGCGACGAGACGAACGAGATCGATTACCCGTTTGAGATTTGGTGCGCCCGGTCTGGCGAAGTTCCGACTCAGGTGCTCCCGACTGAGACCGACCACTTTTGCCAGTGCCGTCGTCGTTACCGGACGGCCCGAATGCGCGACCACCGCTTCCCAGGCGGTGCGCTGCAATTGAGTCGTGAGTCCGAGCGACTGAGGCGGCTCGCCCAGGGCCTGACGGAACCGGGTTGAAAAAGCGTGCGGAAGCACAAGATCTCGTGCGGCGTTGTCGTCGATTCCGTCGACGATGAAGTCGATGAACCCGAGACCCGCGCACCTTGCCACGGCCGGCGTGTCGGAAGGACGGAGCGGCAGAATTCCGAAGAAGGGCGCGCTCGGAAATTCGGCCGCGAATGCCGCGGCCTTCCACACATCCTCATCGGGCGTACCAAGGTCGATGAGCGCCGCATCGACCAGAACCCGGCGGAATACCGACTCCAGCTCCTCGGCGGATCGAGTGGAGATGATCTTCCAGCGGCGCCTTGGAAAGGCGGCGCGGACGAGAGAGCGCGCGCGCTCGCGTTCCAAACGGACGACGAGCGTCGGCATCGCCGAGGTGTCAGTGGAAGCCACGCCTAGACTCCGGCGTCCACTGTGTCGAGGTCCGGCTTCCCTTCGATGAATTGCCGGACTACGGGATCGCTCGTGTGCCGAATCTCGTCGACGGTGCCGACCTGCCGCACCTTTCCTTCGAACAGCATCGCTATCCGCGACCCGACGGTGTAAGCGCTGCGCATGTCATGTGTAACGACGATGCTCGTGACACCGAGCTTCTCCCGCATTCGGATCATGAGCTGGTCGATGATCGCGCTGGTGACAGGATCGAGTCCGGTGGTCGGTTCGTCGTAGAGGATGTACTTCGGCTGCCGCGCGATGGCGCGCGCAATGCCGACCCGCTTGCGCATCCCGCCGGAGAGCTCGGCCGGGAATTTTGCTTCGACCCCGGGAAGATCGACCAGCTCGAGGGCTTCGGCGACGCGCTTCATGATGTCACGCTCGGGGAGCCTGCCTTCCTTGCGCAGACCCATTGCAACGTTGTCGCAAATCGAGAGCGAATCGAACAGCGCAGCGAATTGAAAGACGTAACCGATGTGGGATCTTAGCGCGTACAGCTCGTCGCGAGGTAGTCGCGGCACTTCCTGGCCGTCGACGATGACCGTGCCACGATCGGGCTCGAGCAGTCCGACGATGTGTTTGATCGCGACCGACTTGCCGCTCCCCGAGAAGCCGATGAGGATCATGGTCTCGCCCTCTTTGACCTCGAGGGAAAAACCTTCGAGGACTTTTTTTGCCCCGAAGGCTTTGTGGACGTCGATCAGCTTGATCATGTCACAAAGATGTAGACCGGTCCTCGCGACGGAAGGGGTAGATCTGGCTTGTTACTTGGTACAGGTTCCAACTGAACTGAA
>DHJO01000121.1:3372-3969 GCA_002404375.1 Gemmatimonadales bacterium UBA4718
AAGTCTGGGCGTAGTGAACTGGAACCAGGCACCTACGCCACTGACGCCTCACACCCCGTTCAGTTCAGTTGGAACCCAAGCCAATCGAGATGTCAGGTGCTAGGATCGCCGCCGTCGTATAGTTGCCGAACTACCGGCGGCGAATTCGACAAACTCGGACACAAAAAAAAGGGACGAGCTTGGCTCGTCCCTTTCTGCACTGCTAAGACCCTATGCTGCGAAGCTACCGAGCGCCCTTCCTACATCACCCTCGCGCAACCGCTTCAACGCGCGGTCACGAAGCTGGCGCACCCTTTCGCGAGTGACGCCGAGAAGAGATCCAATCTCTTCGAGTGTGTGCTCCCGGCCGCCCTCGAGCCCGAAGTACAGGCGGAGAACTTTCGCATCCCGCGGGGGAAGCGTGGACAGCGCGGTCTCGATCTCGTCGTTGAGGAAGCGATTCATTGCCTCCTCTTCGGTGTCAGGCATCTCGTCCGCGACGAAGCGCTCGATGAGCGAGCGATCGCCTTCCGGATCCATCGGGGCATCCAGACGCACGTCTCCGGTGTTGAGCGCAGCGAGAGACTGCACGACGTCAACGGACAGACCGGTGAGCTG
>DHJO01000121.1:4112-4964 GCA_002404375.1 Gemmatimonadales bacterium UBA4718
CGGCCCTGACGCGCCAGCGACGACAGAATCGCCTGGCGAATCCACCACACTGCGTATGAGATGAACTTCACGCCCTGATCCGGATCGAATTTGCGGGCAGCCGTGAGCAAGCCGACATTTCCCTCGCCGATCAGATCGATGAGAGGCATGCCGCGGTTCTGGTACTTTTTCGCTACGGAGATCACAAAGCGCAGGTTGCGCTGTACGAGCTCCTGGAGAGCGTCCGGGTCTCCGGCCCTGATCCGACGGGCAACCTCGATCTCCTCGGTACCTTTGAGCAGCGGATAAGTGCTGACCTCATATAGGTACTGATCGAGAATGTCCCTTTCGGGCTCACTCGGAGCGATTCCGGCGACGGCCGTTTTACGGCGACGCTTTACTTCAGCCATTGGTACATACCTCTTGGTACTGCTGTGAAAAGCCTATGCGAATGCAGCCTTTTTTGAGGCCAGCAATGCGAGCGGATTAGTGTTGATTCGACAACCTGGGAGCGCAAAACCGAAAGCGCTGCTGAGCAATCGAAAATCCAGGTTGTAGAAGCGCTGCAAGATACTGGCCGTTGGCCTTTTAGCCATAGCAAATTTCTTGACATCGATCATACCCTTGGATATCCTTCGCGGTTCCTGTCGGGCGTTCTGCGCACCGTCAGGAAAGTGCCGGGGGTGTAGCTCAGTTGGGAGAGCGCTTGAATGGCATTCAAGAGGTCAGGGGTTCGATTCCCCTCACCTCCATGGCGTCGGTGGCGGCCTAGAACGGTTGTTTGTTCGCGGGAATAGCTCAGTTGGTAGAGCACAACCTTGCCAAGGTTGGGGTCGCGGGTTCGAGTCCCGTTTCCCGCTCTCTGGTGCGAAG
>DHJO01000064.1:0-3449 GCA_002404375.1 Gemmatimonadales bacterium UBA4718
CGAACTCCTTCCAGAAGATGGCGCGCGGCGGAATCTACGATCAGGTCGGCGGCGGACTTGCGCGCTACTCGGTCGACGCCTCCTGGCTAGTGCCACACTTCGAGAAGATGCTTTACGACAACGCCCTTCTCGTTCGCCTGGGCGCCAACCTCTGGCAGGCGACAAAAGACGAAGAAGTGCGGCGGGTCACCATCGAAACGGTGGAATGGGTGGGACGCGAGATGACTTCGCCCGAGGGGGGATTCTATTCCTCGCTAGACGCCGACAGCGAAGGATACGAAGGAAAGTTCTATGTCTGGACCGAAGACGAGCTCGACGCCCTCCTCGGCGCCGATTCCCGCGTTTTCAAGGGCTACTACGGCGTTGCTCGTGACGGAAACTTCGAGGGGAAGAACATTCTCTTCGTCCGCACGGACCCCGCTTTCGCGGCCAGGCGTGCCGGCGTAGACGAAGAGACGCTCAACGCCGTGCTCGTGCGCGCTAGGCGCATCCTCTACGATGCACGCGCCAAACGAGTCTGGCCTGGGCGCGACGAGAAGATTCTCGCTTCCTGGAACGGCCTGATGCTGCGCGGAGTCGCAACCGCTGCGCGCGTCTTCGACCGCAAGGATTTCCGGGAGCTGGCGATCCGAAATGCGGAGTCCCTGCTCGCCACGATGGTGAAGAACGGAAGGGTGATGCGCTCGCACAAGGAAGGCGTCACCCGAATCAGCGGATTCCTCGAGGATCACGCCGCCGTCGCACTCGGGTTTCTCGCCGTCTACGAGCTCACCTTCGATCAGCGTTGGGTCAAGAGCGCGGAGGAGATCGCGCGCGCGATGATCGAATGGTTCTGGGACGACACCGTCGGTGCCTTCTTCGACACCGCCAAGGACGCGGAGCAGCTCATTGCTCGGCCGCGCGACGTCACTGACAATGCGACACCGGCGGGCACTTCGCTCGCGATCGAGCTGCTGTTCCATCTCTCGGAGCTCGAGCAAAACACGGAATTCCATCGGCGCGCCGCCTTCACGCTCGAATCACTCGCTGACACGATGACGAGGTACCCGACTGCCTTTGGGCATCTGCTGGGATGCGCGGACATGGAGCTGAATGGCGCAATCGAGGTCGCACTGGTTGGGGACATCAAGAGTGCGCCGTTCAAAGTACTGGAGAGAGTTGTCGCCGAGCAGTACGTTCCAGCGCTTGTTCTGGCCGGCGGAGCACCGACGGCGAGCTCGCCGGTGAAGCTTCTCAACGATCGACCGCTCATCGATGGGAAACCGACGGCGTACGTATGTCGCGCCTTCACCTGCGACAAACCGGTGACGGAACCGGAGGCGCTTTCGGGTCAGTTGGAGAACGCAGCGAAGATCATCCCACCTGCCACAGCCGGCGTTTAAGGAGAAGAGAACATGGATCGTGTCAATTCCCGCGTCCCGCAGGCTTACGGGTACGCAGTCTGTTTCATCACGGTGATCGTCATGCTCATCTCGATCAAGGTAGTAGTAGACGCCGCTTTCGATTTGAGCGATCCGCTTCGAGCCGAGGCTGGTGGGCGTCCAATGATGAACTTCGAGCTCTACAAGTCAGCGAACCGAAGTTCGACTGCCGCAAAAGCTCAGAACAGCCCGACGGCCGCCTCTGCCATACAGGCCAAGGCTGACACATTATCCGAGGCCCAATTGCGGAAGCTGTACGACGCAGAACGCCAGGAGGCGATAGGCAACGCCAGATTTCACGCGATTCGCTCACTCGTCGGCAACCTGCTTCTCATCGTCCTCGCTGCCGGTCTCTTCACTATTCACTGGCGTTGGCTGAGACNNCTCTCGATGATCGACGCGTCGCTCGCTGTTCTCGTCGGCGTTCATTGCGGCCTTGGATCGAAAGCGATCGTGCTGCACGGCAACGATCAACAGAAGGAGCGGTATCTGCCGCCCCTCGCGCGGGGTGATTTTCTCGCTGCCTACGCGCTGACGGAGCCCGAGGTCGGCTCCGATGCGCAGAACATCAAGACGACGGCGACGTTGGCCCAGGACGGGTCGCACTGGCGTCTCAATGGCCGGAAGATCTGGATCGGCAATGGCCATCGCGCCGGAGTGATCGCGACTTTCGCGCAGGCATTTGTGCAGCGTCGCGGCGAGACCACCCAGCGTCCGACTGCATTTCTCATCCGGCCGGACATGCCCGGTTTTCGTGTGGTCGGCACCGTGCGCAAGCTCGGTATCCGTGGCTCGACGCAGGCCGAGCTGAGTTACGAAGGGATGGAAGTGCCGGCAGACCACCTTCTCGGTAGCATCGGTCGCGGCTTCAGCGTGGCCGTTCACGTGCTGAATGCGGGCAGACTCACTCTCGCGGCGGGATGCACCGGCGGCACCAAGCGCACGCTCAAGCAAATGACGGAGTATGGAGAGCAGCGGGTGCAGTTCGGTCATCCGCTTGCCGACTTCGAGATCACCCAGCGCAAGCTCTCCAGAATGGCGAGCGAGATTTACGCGTCCGACGCCATGCTCGGCGTTCTCGCGTCGCTGGTCGATCGCGGCGACAATGATTTTTCCCTCGAGGCGGCGTGCGCCAAGGTCTTTGCCAGCGAGATGGTCTGGCGGGCGGCCGACGACATGGTGCAGCTCGCTGGCGGCCGGGGATACGTCAAACCGTATCCGTACGAGAGGATCCTCCGCGACTCGCGCATCAATCGCATCTTCGAGGGCGCGAACGAGGTGCTGCGACTCTTCATCGCCCTGAACGGAGTGCAGGCTCCGGCCGAAGCGCTCAAGGAGATCGGTTCCGCGCTGCGGCGCCCGCTCCGCAATCTCGGGCTGCTGAGCGGATACGCGACCTCGCGTGTGAAGCTGAGACTAGGCCAGACATCGACGCTCGACATCGACGTCCACGAGCGCCTCAGGAAGCACAAGGAGTATTTCGAGAAGCACGTCGCCGATCTCGGCTCCGGAACTGACCGGGCGATCGTGCGCCACCGCGAGGACATCGTTGACAGACAGTTGATGCTGGAGCGATTGGCGAACATGGCGATAGACTTGTTCGCGACCGCGTCGGTGATCGCGCGTACTCAGAGCCTGATCGACGAGCGCGGCGTGGAGACCTGCGAGAGAGAGATCGCGCTATGCGAATTGTTCTGCGTCGAGGCCGGCCGTCGCTTCCGCGGGAATCGCAACATGCTCGACGCACGGGAGGAGGACGTGGACGACACCCGCCGCGGCATCGCGGCCGCGGTCCGTAGCGGCAAGGGCTACTTCGTGACTGACGCTATACTCGACGAGTAGCTGCCCGCTTGTTCTTCGCGCTTGTCTTTTGGATCTCTGCTTGTGGTCGGTGAGGGTACCCTCTTCGGCGACGACGGGCGCTGGTCGGAGCCCCTAACTGCGCTCCTTCGCTCTGCTCAGTCGCGGGTCTCCTCGGGCGCGCCCTTGGACGTCGCCTGCGAGGATACCCTCACCTCCCTGTACAGT
>DHJO01000064.1:3455-3870 GCA_002404375.1 Gemmatimonadales bacterium UBA4718
CGTCTCGCGTAGCAAGAGACCGGCTGGGTGCCCGCTCGCGAGCGCAAGCCGCGAGTGGGCTGACGGGCTCGATGCGTGTAAGCGAGCACGGGTGCCCGCTTGCGGGCAGCATGTAGAGGACACCCCCGCCCGACGCACCGGCGATGTACTCAGATCGCCATCGCCAAAATCCAGGCGAACAAGAACTAGCCCGCGTCGCCGAGCGTCGGAATGAACTGTGGAGCGCGGCGGTGCTTCGTCGACTGCTCATAGCTGTACGCGAGCTTGATCAGCGTCGGTTCACTGTACGCTCGGCCGAAGAAAGAGAGACCCACCGGGAGGCCGTGCGAGAAGCCCGCGGGAACGTTGATATTCGGATATCCGGCCACGGCTGCGGGCGTGGAGCTCGCGCCGCTGAAATGATCGCCGTTGATCA
>DHJO01000064.1:3995-9214 GCA_002404375.1 Gemmatimonadales bacterium UBA4718
GACATCTTCAGATTGCTGGCGAGCTCGTCGAGGTACTTCTTCTCGGTGAGCGGCCCTTTCGCCTGTGCCTGGATCATTATCTCCTGCCCGAAGAACGGCATCTCCTGAGCCGTGTGCCGGTTGTTGTAGTCGATGATGTCCTGGAGAGATTTTACCGGAGCCTTCGGACCGAGTGACGCGAGATAGTTGTTGAGATCCGCCTTGAATTCGTAGAGCAGCACGTCGAACTCGCTGTCGTCGAACTTGCCGGCCGTCTCGATGTTGGCGGGATCGACGATCACAGCGCCGTTTGCCTTCATCGCATCGATCGCATCGTTGATGAGTTTGTCGGTCACGTCGCTGTAGCCGAAGAACTTGGTTCGAGCGACACCAATCCTTGCCCCCCGCAATCCATTGGGATCGAGAGACGTCGTGTAGTCAGTCTGGCCACGCGTGCCGGTCGATGATGTCGCTGGATCGCGCGGGTCGGCTCCCGCCAACACGTTGAGCAGGATCGCCGCGTCTCTCACTGTGCGCGTCATTGGACCCGCGGTGTCCTGGCTGTGCGCGATCGGGACGATTCCCGCACGACTCACCAGTCCGAGCGTCGGTTTGATTCCCACGATTCCGTTGGCCGACGACGGGCACACGATCGAGCCGTCCGTCTCGGTTCCAATGGCGACCGCGCACATGTTCGCGGACACCGCAGCACCCGATCCGGAGCTCGAGCCGCATGGGTTTCGATCGAGCACGTACGGGTTCTTCGCCTGTCCGCCACGTCCGCTCCAGCCGCTCGATGAATGCGTCGAACGGAAATTCGCCCACTCGCTGAGATTCGTCTTGCCGAGCAGGATCGCGCCGGCCGCACGAAGTTTGGCCGCGATGGTGGCGTCCTGAAGCGCGATCGATCCAGCTAGCGCGTACGAGCCGGCTGTCGTCGTCATCCGGTCGGCCGTGCCGATGTTGTCCTTGATCAGAATCGGAATTCCATGCAGAGGCCCTCGCACCTTGCCGGCCTTGCGCTCGCGATCGAGAGCATCGGCAATGGACAGTGCCTCAGGGTTGATCTCGAGTATTGCTCGAAGTGTGGGGCCAGTGCGATCCAGCGCCTGGATTCGATCGATGTACTGCTGCGTTATGGACCGCGCCGTCAGCCGTCCCGACGCCATCGCCGACTGGAGATCCGCGAGAGTCGTTTCCTCGAGCGCGAACGGCGCGATTGAAAAACGATCATTCGCAACCCGCGGCCGGCCCGCTTCCGTGATCACTGCCTCCGAGAAGGGTTTGCCTCGCAACGTGAGAGCACCAGCCACCGCACCGAGCCGCACGAAATCTCTACGATCCATAGGTATCCTCTTGGAAGAGATTGTAAAAAAAGCCCGCAGCCCCTGGCCGGTAGTGTTCAGTGGCAGTTGGTCTTAATTAAAAACAGGAGATCCGCGCAACTTCGAAGGATTGTCCCACAATTCTGGCAGATCAACTTGCACTTGATCTCCTTCACGTTCGCCGACCCGCAGACGTCGCACAGTTCGAGGTTCACATTGGCTCCTAAGCCCTCTGGATTCAACTACGCTGCTACCCGCTGCCCGCTGACCGCTCCGCGCTGTCCGCTCAAACGTCGTGACGTCACTCAGTGGCGTTAAAGCACAGGCAGTTGATTATCCCCTGATAGCAACAGTAACGTCCCGATGTCTGCAGCAGATAGCGATCAGCGACAAGCGGGCAGCAGGCAGCAGCGTCGTTACGGTTGCAGTGTTCAATCAAAATCCAAAGCGAGATCCAGCGCCGGCGCTGAGTGTGTGAGCGCCCCGACCGAGATCCAGTCCACCCCCGTCTCGGCGATCCTTCGCACCGTCTCGAGCGTCACCCCGCCGGACGCCTCCGTCACCGCGCTGCCGTCGACCAGCTTTACTGCATCGCACAGCTCCACCAGCGACATGTTGTCCAGCATGATCACGTCTGCCCCGGCATCGATCGCGGCCTTTACCTGTTCGAGCGTGTCGCACTCGACTTCCACTTTGATCCCCGTCAATGCCAGCGCTCGCGCGCGTTTGACGGCAGCGCGGATGTCTCCATCGACGGCCGCAAGATGATTGTCCTTGATCAACACCGCCGACGACAAATCCATTCGATGATTGAGTCCTCCACCGGCGCGCACCGCGTACTTCTCCAGACGTCGCAGTCCCGGAGTAGTCTTTCGCGTGTCAAGAATATGGGCGCCGGTTCCGGCCACCGCTTCCACATAGCGCGCGGAAAGCGACGCAATCCCCGACAGGTGCTGCACGAAGTTGAGCGCGACGCGTTCGGCCGACAGCAATCCGCGCGCGTGGCCAGAGAGAAACATCACCGTGGTATCTCGATCGACCCGACTGCCATCGTCGTGGTCGATCCGCGTCGTCACTGTCTTGTCGAGCTGCTCGAACGCTTCGCGCGCGAGGGGTAATCCCGCGATCACCCCTGGCTGTCTCGCCACAAGTCTGCACCGCGCCCGTCGGTCAGACAGCACCGTCGCCGCGGTCGTGATGTCGTGCCTGGTATCGTCTTCCTCCAACGCGGCAGCGACGACCGCGTGCGTTTCTTTGGCGGTCAGTGGAAAATGTAGACCCTCTTCCCAGAAGAACCCATGAGCGGCGAGCTCGCTATCCCGCCGACCGGTCATTCGCCGGGATCTACCGAAGCGTCCGGAACTGGAGAAAGCGGAGTCTTGCCTCCAATGGCCACCATCCGCTCGATCGCCAGGCGCGCGCGTGCCGCGATGTCCTCCGGCACGGTGATGCGGTGCTCCATCCGCCGGAGCGAGTTCAGCACTTTGGGCAGCGTCGTCACCTTCATGAACGCGCACACCGCCTTCGGATTCGCCGGATGAAACGTCTTGTTCGGATTCTCCCGACGGAGGCGGTGCAGGATTCCAACTTCAGTCGCCACGATGAACTCATCAGCCTCCGACATCTTCGGACGCCTGATCATCCCTTCAGTGGACAGTATCTGCACACCCACCGGATCGATGTCACCTGCAGATACCGCCTCGACCACGCTCGTCGCGCAGCCGCACTCGGGGTGAATCAGAAACTCGGCGCCCGGGTGCGCGGCGCGTTGCAGCCTGATGTCCTCGGGATCGATTCCCGCGTGAACGTGGCACTCACCCATCCACACGTGCATGTTCGCCCGTCCAGTGATGCGCCGCACGTGCGCGCCGAGGAACATGTCGGGGAGAAAGAGAATCTCCTTCTCCGCCGGAATCGAGTTGACGATCTCGACCGCATTTCCCGAAGTGCAGCAGTAGTCGCTCTCGGCTTTCACTTCCGCCGTCGTGTTCACGTACGACACTACCACCGCTCCCGGATGCTCGGCCTTCCAGTCGCGCAACTGCTCCGCATCTATCGTCGCCGCGAGCGAGCATCCGGCGGCGAGATCGGGGAGCAACACCGTTTTCTGCGGAGAGAGCACCGCGGCCGTCTCGGCCATGAAGTGAACACCGCAGAAGACGATGACATCGGCTTTCGTCTTGGCCGCTTCGCGACTCAATCCCAGCGAGTCGCCCACGAAATCGGCGACATCCTGGACTTCCGGTCGCTCGTAATTGTGCGCGAGGATCACTGCGTTGCGCCCCCGCGCCAGAATCTTGATCTCCTGTTGCAGCTCAGCGTGATGATTGGCCGTGGTATCTACCATTCGATGTGCCTGCCGCTCCATTTGCGTTTGGAGCGTGGAAAATCACTTCTATAATGTCCACCGCGAGATTCCTTTCTCAACAACGCCGCATCTGCGATGAGGAGGGAAGTCTGCACCATATTCATCTCCTCTGTAGCCCCAACGGGCAGGCGCGACTCGATCTCGGCGAGCTTGGCGTGCCCCAGCCGCAATCCCTTGGCGCTGCGATCGATCCCGCAGTACTCCCACATCACCTGTCTGATGCTGTCGGCGGCGACCTGGGCCGCACCGCGATCTCGCAGCACCGGTACATCCCAGTTCTTCTTCCGCGGCGGCGTCGGCAGCCTCTTCACCTGGATCATGTCTCTCGCCACACGCTCAGCGAACACGAGACCCTCCAACAGAGAATTCGACGCAAGGCGATTCGCGCCGTGAACTCCCGTCCGTGCCACTTCGCCGCATGCGTATAGCCGATTGAGACTGGCTCTGCCGCGCAGATCGGTGACGACTCCGCCCATCATATAGTGCGCGGCTGGTGTAATCGGTATCAGATCGTTCGCCGGATCGACCCCACGCGCGCGGCAGATCGCGAAGATTCCCGGAAACCTCTCCTCAAACACGCGCCCAAGCATCCGGGCATCCAGAAAAACACGTCGCCCGCCGGTCTTCTCCCGAAAAATCTCCCGCGCCACCACATCACGTGGAGCAAGCTCGGCGAGTCGATGCCGCTTCAGCATGAAGCGCTCACCGTCTTCGTTGAGGAGAACCGCCCCTTCGCCGCGCACCGCTTCCGAGATCAGCTGCAGTGGATTCTCGGGAGTGTCCAGTGCAGTCGGATGAAACTGCACGAACTCCATGTCGGCGAGCGTAGCACCCGCGCGATGCGCGATGGCGTAGCCGTCGCCGGTCGCAACCTGCGGATTCGTCGTGTACCGGTAGACCTGGCCGCATCCTCCCGTCGCCAACACGGTCGCATCGGCGATGATATCGACGGGTTTGCCTGCTACTGCCGCGCGCACGCCAAAGGTCACGCCATCCTCCACAATGAGGTCGAGAATTCGTGTCTTCTCGAGAACTTCAATTCGCTCGCTCTCCTTCACGCGCTTGATCAGCGTGCGCGCGACTTCGGCGCCGGTTTGATCTCCGTGCGCGTGCACGATGCGTCGCCGGGAGTGCGCGGCCTCGCGACCGAGCTTGAAGTTTCCACCGGGTTCCAGGTCGAAGTGCGCACCCGCGGTCGCCAGCTCACGGACGCGCGCCGGTCCCTCTTCGACCAGGACCTCGACCGCTTTCGCATCGCACAGGGCCGCGCCCGCGGCGAGGGTGTCTTGCCGGTGCAGCTCCGGAGAATCTCCGGCACCGAGCGCCGCGGCGATTCCACCCTGAGCATATGCCGTCGCGCTATCGAACAAAGACCTCTTGGTCAGCACCATCACGTCGCCGTCCGCGGAAGCGCGCCATGCAGTGTGAAGTCCAGCAACTCCGCTTCCCACCACCAGAAAGCGCGTCCGAATTCGGCCGACCATGCTTTGAAATCAATGCATGACATGATGCGTTTGAAAGGGGCCCCACGATTCCTTCTTTGCACT
>DHJO01000064.1:9338-11137 GCA_002404375.1 Gemmatimonadales bacterium UBA4718
CGACCCACGATTCCTTCTTTGCGCTCGACTAGCATTGACCCAACGACTCCTTCATTCCGTTTAACCAGCATCCGCCCCTCGTCTTGAAACCGGGTGTGTTCTGGGCGATTCTTCTGTTCAGATGAGAAAGCTGATCCTCGTCACCTCCCTCCTGCTCGCCGTACACATTGCTCTCCTTTTCACTCGTCGGAGCGCCAAAGCCGAGGGAAAGGAGACGTCGCCGGTTCGCATCGGAATCGTCCTGGACGTCGGTGGCCGAGGGGACAAGTCGTTCAACGACGGCGCCTACGCTGGTGCCGACAGTGCCGCGAAGATGCTCGGCTCCAACATCCGTTTCATCGAGCCCGGTGAGGGCGCCGATCGCGAGGCGGGACTGAGATTGCTGGCCGCCGAAGGGATGAACCTCGTCATCGGTGTCGGCTTCATCTTCACCGACGATCTGGCCAACCTCGCGAAGGAATATCCCAACACGGCGTTCGCGGGCATCGATTACGCTCTGGCGACCGACGCGAAGGGCAACGTGATTCCCCCTCCGTCGAATGTCGCTGCGCTCAAGTTCCGGGAGGAGGAAGGATCGTACCTCGTCGGCGCGCTGGCCGCTCTGGTCGGGCACTCCAAGAAAGTCGGATTCGTGGGCGGAATGGACATTCCATTGATTCACAAGTTCGAGGCGGGCTATCGTGCCGGTGTGAAAAAAGTGTGTCCGGATTGCCAGGTGATCGCCCAGTACGCCGGCGTCACGCCCGACGCATTCAAGAATCCCGGCAAGGGCAAGGAGCTGGCGCTTAGCCAGTACAACCAGGGCGTAGAGGTGATCTTCCACGCCGCTGGCTCGACGGGACAAGGTGTGTTCGAAGCGGCACGTGCGACCAACAAGCTCGCCATCGGAGTGGATTCCGATCAGAACGACGAAGCGCCCGGACACGTTCTCACTTCGATGGTGAAAGGCGTGAACACGGTGACGTTCGATGCGATCCGCAGAGTGCAGAGCCACACCTTCAGGGGTGGGATCTACTCCTTCGGATTGAAGGAGGGTGGCGTCGGTTATATCTACGACAATCGTAACCGCGCTCTCATTCCCGACAGCGCGCATGCGAGGGTGGAGGAGCTCAGGCAGGAGATAATCGCTGGACACATCAAAGTGCCCAGCACTCGATGAAAGAGCGGGACGCAATCCGGATGGTGGGGATCGACAAATCATTCGGTGCCATCCGTGCAAACCGAGGTGCATCGCTCGACGTGATGCCCGGCGAGATCCACGCCCTGGTCGGAGAGAATGGCGCTGGCAAATCGACGTTGATGCGCGTACTCGGCGGTCTCATGAAACCGGATGCGGGTCGCGTCGAAGTGAATGGGCGAGACGTAACCGGCTGGTCGACCAGCGACGCTATCGCCGCCGGCATCGGCATTGTCCACCAGCATTTCATGCTGGTACCCACACTGAGCGTCGCGGAAAACCTCGTGCTCGGGTGCGAGCCCAAAACCCGCGTCGTCGTTCTCGACTATCATCGCGCTGCTGACGACGTCCGTAAGCTCTCCAACGACACGGGACTCATCGTTGCGCCCGACAGACTGGTTTCGGATCTCTCTGTCGGCGAGGCGCAGCGCGTTGAAATCCTCAAGGTGCTGTACCGCGGTGCGAAGATTCTCGTTCTCGACGAGCCCACCGCGGTGCTCTCACCGCCAGAAGTGAGAGAGTTGTGGGCCGTCCTCCGCAGATTGCGCGACAACGGAGCGACGATCGTGCTGATCACCCACCGGCTCGACGAAGTGGTCGACCTCTCCGACACGATCACGGT
>DHJO01000064.1:11242-11402 GCA_002404375.1 Gemmatimonadales bacterium UBA4718
GTTTTCAGCGGCGACATCCTGATCGACGGAGTCGACATCACGCGCAATCCAGTCGCGGCTCGGCACGATGCGGGCTTGTCGCACATCCCCGAAGACAGGCATCGTCGCGGGCTGATCCTCGAGTACACGGTCGCCGACAACCTGATACTCGGCGTCCAGA
>DHJO01000064.1:11635-11804 GCA_002404375.1 Gemmatimonadales bacterium UBA4718
TTCTGGCTGCGCGCGCGCTTTCGGGCGGCAATCAGCAAAAGGTCGTCATCGCCAGAGAGATGGGACGCGACTTTTCTGTTCTCCTTGCTTCGCAGCCGACGCGCGGCGTCGACGTCGGCGCGATCGAGTTCATTCACCAGCAGCTGCTCGAAGCACGCTCCAGGGGAAA
>DHJO01000226.1:0-392 GCA_002404375.1 Gemmatimonadales bacterium UBA4718
CGGTAGAGATGTTTAACTGCACGCGCGAATAGCGCGGTGGCGCAGCCACCGCTGCCCCGTGAGAGTAACGGGCGCGCGCAAGCTTTTTCGCGCGCGCAAACTTCAAGTCTATGATCTCACGCGCGTTGGCAACCAACCGTACAGGGAGTCGAGTGGGTTGGGGCGCAGGCGACGTTCAAGGCCGCGACCGAGGAGACCCGCGACCGAGCAGAGCGAGGGAGCGCAGTTAGGGGCTCCGACCGAGCGACCGTCGTCGCCGAAGTCCCAACCTGCTCGACGACCAGGGCACGAAGATGCCAACCCGCCAACAAAGATCAGAACTTGAAGATCTTACCGAGTGCCTTGCTGATCTTCTTGCCGAAATCGTTCGACCAATCGCGCTGATTCTGCCA
>DHJO01000226.1:410-5722 GCA_002404375.1 Gemmatimonadales bacterium UBA4718
TAGTACTCGTTCCTCGACACCGGACACCACTCGGTCGCGAGATATCCCGTCGTCGGATCGATCACCCGCATCGTCATTCCCGGCGGCGGGTTCCACGCCGTCAGTGGCGACGTCTCGCGCCAGCCATTCACATAGAACTCGGCCCACGCCGGCGCGGCGAGTCGTCCGCCCGACGCGTCGCCGGAGATTGGCGCCGGATTGTCGAAGCCGAACCAGAAGCCGGCGACGATCGTCGGCGTGTAGCCGACGAACCAGACATCTGTGCCGCTGTTGGTCGTTCCGGTTTTACCCGCGACCAGTCCGCGCACACCGTAATCGCGTATTGCTTTGCCAGTTCCGTAGTCGACGACTGATTGCAGCATCGACGTCACCTGATACGCGTCGCGCGGATCCATCACCGGCGTTCCGATCCCCTCTTCCTGCACCCAGAGCTGAGTTCCGTCGGCGGACTCAATGCTTCTCACCAATCTCGGCTTCACGCGGAATCCGCCATTCGCGAATGGGGCGTACGCTGTGACCAGCTCGATCGGCGTGACTTCGACCGAGCCAAGCGCCATCGACGGAACGTTCGGCAACTGACTGACGATTCCATTCTTGTGCGCGACGTCGATGATTCGTGGAATCCCAACGGCCTGACTTACGCGGACCGTCGCGACGTTCGCCGAGTTGATCAGCGCCTTCCGGAACGTGATGCGTCCGGCGTAATCGTTGTTGTAGTTGGCGGGCGACCAGACATTTCGTCCCTGAATGACATCGATCGGATCGTCATCCACTTCCGAGGACGGCGTGTAGCCGGCTGCCATTGCCGCCGCATACACGAACGGCTTGAACGCGGAACCGGGCTGGCGGTGCGCGAGCAGAGCGCGATTGAACGTGCCTCGCTCGAATTTCCGGCCGCCGCTCATCGCGCGGATATCGCCATTGCGCGGATCTATCGCCACCATGGCCCCTTGTATCTGCGCGCGACGGCCCGTCTCCGACTGGATCGCGGCCGCCTGTCGACGAACCGCGCGGTCAGCGGCGAGCTGCGCGTTCCTATCGAGCGTCGTCCGAACCGTAAGATCGATGATGTCCAGGGTCCCGCCCTGGATTATCGAATCCACTTTCGCGCGAACAGCATCGAGCGCGTACGAATCGTTNNCCCATGTAGATGACGTTGAAGTAGAGCTCGAGGATCTGCTGCTTGGTGAGCGAGCCCTCGATGAGCCGCGACAGCCTGAGCTCGGTGAGCTTTTGCCGCAGCGAGCGCGCTGGGTACTTTCTGACGGCGAATGTGTTGCGCGCCACCTGCATCGTGATAGTGCTGAATCCTTCACGCGTGCGCCCGGCGCGAATGTTGGTGACGATTGCGCGAAAGAATCCGCGCCAGTCGAGACCGCCGTGCTGGTAGAATCGCCGGTCTTCGGTGGCGATGAAGGCCTGCTGGACGAATTCAGGGACCGCGCTCAGCGGAACATTCACGCGCCGGACGGTTTCCAGGCGTCCCATGGGGCGATTGTAGCGGTCGAGGATGCGGCCGCCCTGATCAGGCTGGAAAGTCTGGATGGCGCGTGCCGTTGGGCAACCGTCGAAGCCGCAGGTGCCCAGCCAGATATCGGTGTAGTAAACCGTTAGAATGCTTATTGCGAGTAAGCCGAGCAGGATTTGGCGCCGTCTCGCTTTTATCTCTCGCAACAATTGGGAAAAATGTATCGGTATATCCTCGTTTTGATCCTTCTCGTCGCGACAGCCTGCAAGGGCGGGACAAGCTCAGCTTCCGCCGCGAGCAGTAATAATGCCGCTTCGCGCACCGCGCTGACCGCGCCGAGCCAAGGTGCTCAAACGGCGGGGTCTGCGAATCAACCATCAAACACCGCAGGCGACCTCGCGGGTCCAACCTCCACTACGAACGGGGGGAACGAGAGTTCCGCCGTAACCATGGCGAATGGGCCTGAGCGACGTATCGCGGCGATTCACGACTCTCCAGTGGCCCTTGATGCGAGGTCGAACGCGCCACAGGGCACTCCCAACCCTAATCGAGTTCCCAACGAGATGGGACGGATCATGGTGCTCGAATATCACCTGATCACGGATCACAACGGCGACTACGCGCGCGAGCGCGGCCAGTTCCGGAAGGATCTGGAGCTGCTCTACAATCGCGGATACCGTCCGGTGAACATGTCCGACGTGTTGGACAAAAAGCTCAACCTTCCGCGCGGATTGTCGCCGGTGGTTTTCGTGTTCGACGATGCCTCGCCCGAACAGTTCCGCTATATCAACAACAACGGAAAGCTGGAGATCGATCCGACGAGCGGGATGGGGATCTGGCTCGATTTCAGGAAGACGCACCCCGATTGGAACAACAAGGCAGTCTACTGTCTGCTCTCGGGTGCTTCGGCGGGACACAACTTTTTCGGCGACCGGGGAGTTCAGGGGCAGAAATCGAACTGGCGATTCCCGAAAGTGAAATGGCTGGCCGACAACGGATTCGAGCTGTGCGATCACACCCTGTGGCACGCGCAGCTGAACAAGTATCCCGACGCGTTCGTGCAGGAGCAGATCGCGCGCAACGCGCTGGCGATCGATTCCGCGGTGCCGGGATACAAGATCAGATCGATGGCGCTTCCGCAGGGGCTGTGGCCGAAGAATCGCGCGCTGGCGAGCAAGGGGAGCTGGACGAATCCCAAGAACGGCAAGACCGTGAGCTACGACTGGCCGGTGGTGTTCGAGGTCGCGGGTGGGCCGATGCGTAGTCCGTACGATCCGGCGTTCAACCCTGGCATGACGCCGCGCATCCAGGTGATCGGGAACGCGATCGAAGCCATGATCGACAAGTTGGAAAAGAGCGGCAACATGTATATCTCGGACGGAGATCCAGCCGTCGTCGCGAAGCGCTAGCAGTAGCGCGCGCAGTTCTTGGTGCATCGCGGGTCAGTCGGACGAGGGGGTCCTCTTCGCCGCTACGCTCGCTTGGTCGGAGCCCCTAACTACGCTCCCTCGCTCCGCTCGGTCGCGGGTCTCCTCCTCGCGCTCGCTTTGCAAAGCGGCTACGAGGACCCCCTCACCCTCCTTCCCTGCGATTACGTAACTGCGCGCTAGCGCTTACGTACGCCGCGATTCGGTGGAGTTTGAGCGAGAGTAGCACGCGAGACTACGGGGTGCGCGCGCTGTTATGGATCTCGAGCTAGGAGGCGACGGGTGTCCTCGGAGGCGACGTACTCGCGTAGCAAGAGACCGGCTAGGCCCGCTCGCGAGCGCAAGCCGCGAGTGGGCTGCCGGGCTCGATGCGTGTAAGCGAGTCAGTCGCCGAAGAGGACACTCGTCGCCGACCAGGCGCGATGCACCATCAGCAAGTGCGCACCACGAACCTAGAACTTCCAGCCCTTGAGAGTCTTGATCGCTTTCTCCAACGCGGTGCGTTGATCCGGATGCTCGGCCCTCACGAGAAGATCTTCGTACGTCTCNNGCGAGATTCGCCTTCGCCAGATCGTCGAGCGGGAACCGCCTGGACACCTGCTGCCACCGCGCCACGCGCTCTCTGGGATTGGACTCGGCGAGCGCCCACAGGTGCCATGCCGCGCGGTTGTCGGCATCGGATGCGATCGCCCGCGAAGCGAGATCTCCGACCACTTCCGGTCCGGCGCCGATCAGCCAATAGTGATTGGCAAGCGCAACGAGCGCCTTCGCATCCTCGGGGCGCTCAGCCACCGCTCGCTCGAGCGCAGGAAGTGGATCAACCAGCTCTTCGCCCGCTTGAGATGCGCGCGAATCAGTCATGTGTCAGATAGTAACTCAGTCTTGGGTTAACAAAGAGGCGGCTCAGTCGTCTAATTATCGTACGCCAGCAAAGGTAAACTGGGGGTCTGGAATCCAAAGTATCACGCTGGACATTGCCCGTACCTAGGCGTACCATTCAACTTGTTGCTGGACAATTCCGGCGGTCGATAGTACCATTCTTGCACGAGCGCAGCGCTGGTAGCGCGCCATTCCAAACAGAATGAAGGTTCCGGATTTCGCGTGAGTTATGTCCGCGGTCCCCGTGAGCCATTCGAGTAGCACTTTTCTTCTCAGCCACACCACAACTGCATGAGCGAACCCCGACGTCCTTTTCGTCGCGGCCGGCGCAGCCGTCCGTCCGGCAATCAACCACTCTCTCCCGAATCCTACGGTGATGCCGATCCGTATCTGGAGCCAATGGATCCTTCAACACCTACACCCGACGCGGCACAGATTCCCGATGCGCGCGACAATATGACATCACCTGCACTTCCATCTCCCGCACCTTCACCCTCCCCCTCCTCCTCTCCCTCCCCCGCTCCAAACGCGCCTGAGTCTTCAGCCGCGCCGAGCTCCGAATCAGATTCGGGTCTTCCTCCGGCTGCTCCTCCTGCGAATGGATCGAGCAACGCCGGCGCTCCACAACAGCAGTACAATCCACAGACGATGGGTGGCGGCCAGCAGCGCGAAGGCAATCAACAGCGTCATCCCGGAGAGCGAGACCACCGTCACAACGGACGCCGCGGCCGCAACCAGCGCGGACGCGGAAGACAGCGGCAGCAGCAGCAGCCGAGTGCGCCGCGTGGCGAACAGGCTTCGCGCGCACCGGTGGCTCCCGTCGTTCCCGATGGAGAGACCACGGGCTGGTTCGATCCGCAGCGCGAGGGCGGCTTCATCCGCCGCGCCGCGAACAGTTATCTCGCCGAGCCGGGCGATGCGTACGTGCCGACGAATGTCATGCGGCAGTACATGCTGCGCCGCGGCGATCAGGTGCTCGCCACTACCGGACACGATCATCGCAATCGCGTGGTCGTCGTCGACGTCAAGGAGATCAACGGCGCCAACCCGGAAGAAGCGGCACGGCGACCCGATTTCGGATCCCTTATCGCGTCGTATCCGGAGCGTAAGCTCAAGCTCGAAACCGGCAGGCCGGCCAAGGGCGGACCCGAGCTGACACGCAGGGCAATCGATCTCATCGCGCCGATCGGCTACGGCCAGCGCGCGCTCATTGTGGCCCCCGCCCGGGCCGGAAAAACGATGCTCCTCCAGGCGATCGTCGAAGGCGTGGCGATCAATCATCCGCAGGCTGCCCTCCTGGTTCTGCTCGTGGACGAGCGCCCCGAGGAAGTCAGCGAGATGATCACCTGGGGCTATGGCGAGGTTGTTGCCTCCAGCTTCGACATGCCCGCGGTTCGCCACACCGATGTCACGGAGATGGTGCTGGAGCGGGCTCGCCGATTAGTGGAGCTGGGTAAGGATGTCGTCATCGTCTTGGATTCGATCACACGTATGGCGCGAGCCTACAACACCGTCGAGCGCGGCACCGGCCGCACGCT
>DHJO01000115.1:0-409 GCA_002404375.1 Gemmatimonadales bacterium UBA4718
CCCGCCACGTTGCGGCCCCAGCAATACGCGGCACCACCGGTCGTCAGACCGCAACTGTGATATGCGCCGGCCCGAACAGTGGCGAAGGTGAGCCCACCCGCGACCGGCCCAGGCGTCGTGCTACCATTCGCCATCGTGCCGTTTCCGAGCTGGGAGAAGTGATTGTCCCCCCAACAGTACGCAGCGCCTCCGGTCGTGAGGCCGCACGTATGAATCCCGCCCGCGCTCACGCCCGCAAACACCAAGCTACCGCCGGCTGTTCCGGTTGCGGTGAAGGTAACGGGGGTTAAGCCACTGGTCGAAGCAGTGAGAGAGTTCGATCCGGCCACTGTGCCGAGTGTCCAGCCGCCGACAGTTGCGACCCCAGACGCGTTCGTCGTGGCGGAGCTTCCGGTAATCGTGCCACCGC
>DHJO01000115.1:542-1071 GCA_002404375.1 Gemmatimonadales bacterium UBA4718
GAAACCGGAACGCCAGCCATCGCAGCGCCTCGCTGGTCCTTCACGATAACCGAAGGCAGCTCACTGACAGCAGCCCCGCCGACCGCCGTAAGAGAAGTACTCGAGTTCGCAGTAACGCTAGTGGCAACGGGCGGAGCCACAGACGTATCGCCACCTCCGCATGCGCCTAGAACTAGAGCAAGTGATACAACGGTAACGCGAGCCGTTTTAGAGAAAAACCCGGTCATAGGGTTAGGGGCATGGGGTGGGTGTTTCGAACGCGTTAAAAGGCAGCGGGAGAGCGACTGTATCATTGCGCGAGAAGGCGTGACAGCCAGCCAGATGATCTAATCGTCGACAATCTCGCGACGCCCCTTCTCAGGAGAAGAGGAAGACAACTTCATAGCAGATGTTTAAGATCTTGTCAACGAACAAATCTGGGGAGAAACAACTAACCGACACCTGAGCGAGTCCGCCTCGAGTAGGCAAAACCCCGTTCACTCGGAAGAGCAACGGGGGAAAGACTTACACGGACGGGGTGGGATTCGAA
>DHJO01000115.1:1140-6851 GCA_002404375.1 Gemmatimonadales bacterium UBA4718
TGGGATTCGAACCCACGGTACGCTATTAACGTACACACACTTTCCAGGCGCGAAAGTACAAGCAGGAATTGGGACAAGATGTCCTCATTTACCTATGACGGACCGCGAAATGTCCTGTGCACCCCTGCCTCGATGTCCCCAGATGTCCGCATCCAACCGACACCGGAACCGACACCAACCAGCGATCTTGACTCGAAAGGCCGTCGGTTCTTTAAACGAGCCGGCAATTTGTCGGACTTGATAGGGGAACCGAGTGAAAACCTCACACTGCACCTGGAGAAAAACGGAGCGTCGAAGGACGCTCCGTTTTTCTAGGCTTAGCCTCTGCCGCACTCCGCTCGGTCTTTACTCGGGCTTGTAGACGATTTGCCCGCTGGTGAGGAGCTCGTAACAGTAGATAAACCCATCAATCTCCAACGTCCAGCGACCCACCCCTGCGCCCCCGAACTGCTGAATCTTCACCGTAAACTTCACGTCCTGAGGATGGCCACCCGGAAAGCTGACCGTCTTGCCGACGACGTTCAGCACGACGACGGTGCCCTCCATTCGCCAGCTAGTAACCTCGCCCCAGATGTTGCCCGGGAAGCCCGGCGCGTCGCCGTGCTGGTCAACGCAGTCGAATGATCCGCTGGCCGTGCCGTCGGAATAGAGCGTGACCCCTGCCCCCCAATGGGTCGTCCCAGCCGCGAGTGGGGGTTGCATCTCGGCCGTGCCACCCCCGTTGATGCGCGCTACCACGGTGACCGGCCCGGCGTTCGCCGCAACTATGGCCGCTGATGACAAACCCCCCGGTGCGAGCTTATTCGGAGCCGTCATGTCCGAGCATGCGATGAGGCCGACAGAGGCGATGATGGCGATAGCGATAGGAAGTTTGCGGCGGATCATTGGAGAATCTCCTGAAAACGGGGAAAGGGCTTCTGCCGAACGATCTCCTGAATTGGGGAAGGGGTGTTGCCGAACTGACCAGACCCACAGCGCGGGTGTCGGACGCTGAATGTCTCTACGTCACGAGGAGAGTTCGTCCGGGCACACGGGGACAGCGCCCTGGTGGTCGAGGTGGGCCCGAATGGTCAATCGGTACCTCCGAACTGAAATCCTGTCAATAGAAAGGATTAGAATACGCGACAGCTCCCGCAGCCGGATTGGGCTTAGCGTCTTATTCCTTCGAGACCTTCGCGCACGATGATCGGGACCATCAGCAGCGCCGCTCCAGGGTCCGCCCACCACCACCCGAGAAGCCCGTTGAGCAGAACGCCGACAAGCGCGATCCCCGACAAGTAAGCGCACAGCGAAGTCTGCGTTGCTTCCGCTTCCAGCGCTCCGCTCCCCAGTTCCCTTGCCACTCGTTTCTTGCTTCTGGCAAGTAGGGGCATGACGATCACGGACAGCGTGAGGACTATGATTCCGAGCAGACTCCTCTGCGGTGCTTCGCGATTCCAGATTGTTCTCGCGGCATCGAGAAGGATGTAGACGGCGAGAGCGAGAAAAGAGAGACCGATGATGCGCATTGTTTGAAGCTCGACACGTTCCCGCTTTGTGGGATCGAGGTCCGAGCGCAGACGCCATTGTGCTGCCCCGCTCGCCAGGACTTCAAGGACACTGTCGATTCCAAATCCGACGAGCGCGACGCTTCCCGCTAGTACTCCGGCGATCAGAGATCCAACAGCCTCGAGGCTGTTATAACCAATGGTCGCGTAGCTTAGCAAAATCCCTCTGCGAACCAGAGCCTCGCGTCTGCCATCGGGCAAACTGGCCCGGGTGACCTCCGTCACTTGATCACTTTCGAAGCGTGATCGTGACCCACATGCTCGTGGCTTTCGTGAGTTTTCGGGTCAGCATTCATCATTCGTAGCATCGACGGACCCCCGGTGCGAAGGAAGCGAAGAAGGAGAAACCCCGCAACAATCAGAAAGAAGATGTTCAGAACCGTAGTGTAGTTGAACGTGATGGTCATGGGCGCGACTTGAGCGTTTCTTGTTGTGGGGATCAATCCGAGCGCCTGAAAGATCAGCTCGATAACGAGAGCTGCTACAGCCATCGCTGCGTAGAACGTGACGAACAGGAACGCGGTCATCCGCTTCCCGTAATACTTCCGATAAATGTTCAAGATCGGGATGATGATCAGATCGGCGTAGACAAACGCTATGACTCCGCCGAAACTGATCCCGCCATTCCAAAGGACCGCGGCCAAGGGCACGTTACCGACCGAGCAGACAAATGAGACGACGGACACCAGCGGCCCAATAAATGGCCCCCAGATCTTCGAGGCAACCGGATGCGCGGACAAAAAGAGTCCGTTCCAGGCCGAGGTAGAAATCCATGTCGCTGCCGCACCGGCGAGTAGTAGGCCGAGAGCTATATCCGTCCACACAGACGCCCAGTCCATAACGAAGTAGTGACTGATCGCCGTTCTACCCTTCTCTGAAACAATCCGCTCCCACACCGTACCTTCGCTTAGTGACATGTCCATCTCGGCGTGTCCCTCCATTCTCCCCGCAATTCCCTTCTCCGCCTGGTTGCGTGCGCCCGCAACGAGCTCGCTCGTTAGAAATCGGCGAAACAGAACAGCGAGCACAGCCACCATCAGAAACCCACCCGCGAACTCAGCGAGAGCGAACCGCCACCCCATCAACACCACGAGGATGACACCGAGCTCGACAACGAGATTCGTTGACGCCAACTCGAACGCCATGGCCGCCGTGAAATTTGCACCCTTCTTGAAGAGCGACCGCGCAATAGCTACCGCCGCGTACGAGCAGGACGACGAGGCCGCGCCAAGCCCGCAGGCCACAAGAAGCGTCTTTGGCCGATCGTCGCCCATCAGTTTCACCATCTCCTTCTTCGACACCACTGCTTGCACAACAGCGGAGATGCCGAATCCCAGGATCAGCGGCCACAGAATCTCCCAGAACATCGCAAGGGACATCCAGAGAGCAGCTCCTATAGCGTGAACCGCGTCTCCCATCAGAATTGCCGCTTCATCCGGCGATTTGGCCGAATGGTGTGCGAGCTTGGTCCTCGAACGGCGCGCCATCGAGGTTGTGAGCAGCGACGTGTCTGAGCTCGCGCTCGCGCCACAGAGAATAGATAGCTGGGAGGACAATTAGAGTAAGGCCGGCGCTGGTGATGAGGCCGCCCACCATAGGCGCGGCGATCCTCTTGAGCACATCAGATCCGGTTTGCTGGCTCCAGAGAATCGGTACCAGCGAGAGCGTGACTGCGGCGACTGTCATCATCTTGGGCCGAAGCCGTTCGACCGCGCCAAATTCCACTGCCGCATCCAAGTCCTTGCGTGTTGGAGCAGAGCCGAGCTCCTTCTTGTCTGCCAGACCCTGATTCCACGCGTGATCGAGGTAAATGAGCAAGACAACAGCGGTTTGCGCTGCCACCCCGGCGAGCGCTATGAACCCAATGGCAACTGCAACACTCAGGTTGTAGCCTAAAATCCACATCAGCCAGACCCCGCCCGCCAGTGCGAACGGAAGCGATAGCATGACGATCAAACTCTCCGCCGTGCTGCGAAAGTTGAAATAAAGAAGGGCGAAGATGATGAGGAATGTGATTGGCACCACGACGCGGAGTCGCTTCGACGCTCGCTGCATCGATTCGTACTGACCTGACCACTCGAGTCGGTAACCGGTCGGCAATACGAGACGCTTTTCCAATAGACCTTTCGCTTCCCCAACGTAGCTGCCTACATCACGGTTTCTCACGTCCACGTAAACGACGTTGTTAAGGTATCCGTCCTCGGATTTAATCAGCGTTGATCCCTGTACAACTTTGATGCTCGCCAGCTCTCCCAGAGCGACCTGCGCCCCTGAAGGAGTCGCAACTAGGACCTGTGCGATTGCCTCGGGATCGTCTCGCAACTCTCGGGGATAGCGAACGAGCACACCGTATCGCTCCCGGCCTTCGATCACCTGCCCGGCATCCATTCCGCCCACAGCGGTGCTGAGCGCCATCTGGACATCGTCGCCCGTCAGTCCGTAACGTGCGGCTGCTGCGCGATCGACTGTTACATCGAGGTACCGCCCGCCGATTGCACGCTCGGCGAAGACGGCACTCGTTCCGCGGACCGACGGCAACATACCTTCGATCTGTTTGCCGATTCGATCGAGCGTCGCCAGGTCGGGGCCGAAGATCTTTATTCCAACGGGAGTCTTGATCCCCGTTGCGAGCATGTCGAGCCGGTTCTTGATCGGCATGCTCCACATGTTGGCGACTCCCGGCGTTCTTACCGTGTTGTTCGCCTCGGAAACGATCGAGTCGTAACTCACGCCTGGTCGCCAGTCGTTCTTGTCCTTCAGGACAGCGATCGTTTCGATCATCGACAACGGCGCCATGTCAGTGGCACTCTCAGCTCTGCCAATCTTGCCCAATACCATTTGGACTTCGGGAATGCGCGCGAGCGCGGCGTCTCGCTGCTGTAGTATCAGCTTCGCCTCCCCCGACCCGACGCCTGGGAAGAGCGACGGCATGTCCATGATGCTGCCTTCATTCAGGGGTGGCATGAACTCACTACCCAACCTTGACCATGGCAAGATCGTAAGAAGAAGAAATCCGGCCGCAACGGCGATCGTCGGCCAACGGTGGCGAAGAACAAACTCAATGATCGGCCGATAAGCACGAATGAGAAATCGATTTACGGGATTTCCTGTCTCGGGCTTTAGATCACCTCGTATGAAATAACCCATTGCCACCGGAACGAGCGTTATTGAGAGAATGGCTGCCGAAGCCATCGCAAGTGTCTTGGTCCACGCCAGTGGTTTGAAGAGTCTCCCTTCCTGATCCTGCAGCGCGAATACGGGCAGAAAGCTCGCGGTGATGATGAGCAGTGAGATGAAAAGCGGCCCACCTACTTCCTGTGCCGCATCTCGCACTAGTTGCCAATGCGTCTTCGCGCTGCCCTGCGAGCCGTTTCGCTCAACGTGCTTGTGGAGGTTTTCGACCATCACGATCGCTGCGTCGATCATTGCCCCAATCGCGACCGCGAATCCGCCCAAGCTCATGATATTTGCGCTCAAGCCGAGTACTCTCATGGCGAGGAAGGCCATGAGAAGACCGATCGGCAAAGTCACGATGGCCACCAGTGCGCTCTGCGCATGGAAGAGAAAGAGAATTGTCACGAGCGCGACGATGATAGACTCTTCGATCAGTTTGCCGCGCAGTGTTCGAATTGCGGCGTCAATCAAACCCGAACGGTCGTATCCTCCGACAAAGCGCACCCCTTTCGGGAGCGAGCCCTGCACTTCGATCATTTTTTCTTTGACTGCTTTGATCACAGCGAGAGGATTCGCGCCGTAGCGCATCACGACCCAGCCGGTGACGATCTCGCCCTTGCCGTTGAAGTCTGCGATCCCGCGTCGGAGTGCGGGTCCGATTTGCACATTCGCCACATCGCCAACTGTTATGGGAATCCCGCCCGGCGCTGTCCCCACCGAGACGTGGCGAATGTCGTCGATGCTTGTGAATCGGCCACGTCCACGCACGACATACTCTGACCCGCCCATCTCGAGCACACGCCCACCAACATCTTGATTCGAGTTGCGCACGGATTCAGCTACCTTCTCGACGGGAATCCCGAAGGCAAGGAGCTTGGTCGGATCGATCTCGACCTGGTATTCCTTTTGGAAGCCACCCAATGAAGCGATCTCGGCGACGCCGGTGACCGATGTCAGCGCCGGTCGCACGACGAAATCCTGGATTCCGCG
>DHJO01000003.1 GCA_002404375.1 Gemmatimonadales bacterium UBA4718
GCCGGATCTATCCCCGCCCGCTCGAGCACCGCGCCCGCCTCTTGAGCGGTCATCCCTCTAACCGTGCGCAGCGCCCGCTGCATCTGCTTGCGCCGTTGCCCGAACGCGGCTTGCACGAAGCTCCGAAATCCGGGCAAGGATTCCGCGCTTACGAGAGGAACGCCGCGCGGGGTCAACCTGATCACCGCGGACTCGACCTTGGGCGGCGGCTTGAATGCGCTCGCGGGCACGCTCATCACCTGCTCGGTGTTGGCGACCGCCGCGACGTTCACCGACAGCGCGCCGTAGCTCTCGGTTCCTTCCTTCGCCGCCATCCGCTCGGCGACCTCGCGCTGCACCAGAAATACCGAGCGCCGCGGGATCGGTGCGTCGAGCGCCTTGAACACGATCGGGGTGGTGATGTAGTACGGCACGTTTCCGATCAGCAGAAAGTCCGGGCCGGCGAGCGCATGCAGATCGGTCTCGAGCACATCGCCCTGGACAATCTCGACATGCGCGCGATTCCCGTACTTCTTCTTCAGCTCCTCGGTGAGAGCGCGATCGATCTCCACCGCGATGAGCCGTCCGCTTCGTTCAACAAGGATGTCCGTTAGGGAGCCGCGACCCGGACCGATTTCGACAACCGTGTCGGCAGGGGTGGGAGCAAGCGCGTCGACGATTCCCTCGAGGATTCCTGTATCCGACAGGAAATGCTGCCCATACTTCTTGAGAACTGGCGGACGACGAGTCAGCTCCGTGCCACCAGCAGCGTCAGGTCGTCTCTGCTCGGCAGACTCCTCGTGTGAACCTCCAGCATCTTGAAGACCCTGTCGACGATTATCCTCGTGTCGTTCTCACGGTTCTCGCGAATGAGCTCGAGCACCCGCTCTTCACCGAGACGCTGATCGCTTCCGTTGCGCGCATCACTGATGCCGTCGGTGAACAGCACGAGCAGATCCTTTTTTCTCACCCACGACAATGAGGCCATGTTTGGGATATCGTCCACCATTCCGAGCGGCGGATTCACCGCTGCCAGTCTGGTGATCGTTCCCTCCTCGCTGATCACGAACGCGTGCGGGTGCCCGGTGTTCGCGTAAGTGAGCGTCCCCTTCCCCGGATCGACGACTCCGTAAAAGAGCGAGATGTACATCTCGGTGGCGTCCAGCTCCTCGCGCAACGAATTCAGGAGCGCGCCGAGCATTTTGCCCGGGTTGACGAAATTCTGCGCGTGAATGGCGGACGCGCTCATCGCCAGCGCCATGATTAGCGCGGCACGATACCCGTGACCGGAGACATCGCCGATCATCAACCCAGTTGCGCCGTCGCGCAGCTTGAAGAGCTGGTAGAAGTCTCCCCCGACACTCTCCGCGGGGACGACGCGGGCGGTCACCTCCGCCTCCGGTGACACTACGTCCGTCGACGGCAGCAGCTTCATCTGCAGGTCGTGCGCGAGACTCATTTCCTGTAGCAGGCGCTGCTGATCGAGGGAGGCGCTTACGAGCCGCGCGTTCTGAATGGCGGTTCCGATCTGCGTCGCAATCGCCGTCACGAGTTTCTGATCTCCAGCGGTGAATGGCTGGCGCGACCGCCGATCGGCGAGATTCACGACGCCCAGCGGCATGCCACCGCTTGGCGTCGTCCACATGATCGGTACCGAGAGCATCTCGCCGCGACCATAGGGCGATTCCTTGCCGAAGGTGACGCCCTTCCCCACCACGATGAGCGGATGCTGGGTGCGAAAGACCCGCGCGGACACACTGCTCACGTCATCCGCGCTGATCGGCGGAATCTCGGATTTTGGTACGCCGAGCGCGGCCACTGCCTGGAGGGTGTTGGTGCGCGCGTCGTGGACGAGAATCGATGCCACCCGCGCCCCGACCGTCTCCGAGATTTCCGTAAGAATCGTCGCCGCCGCATCTTCGAGCGTGACGGTTCGCCCCAGTATCTCACCGATCGTGTAGAGGAGATTGATCTCCTCGTATCTCTCCGCCAGCTCGGTTGCCGCGTGCTCGACTTCCAGCGCCGCCTGGGTGAATTGCGAGACGACCGGCATCAGCAGCTTGATGTGGCGATCTTCGGGCGAGTACCCCGGATCGCACGGGCCTACGGTCAGCCAGATCTTCTTGACCGACGGAACGCGAGTCACGATCTGCGTCGAAAAATTGGTGGGGACAGACTGGCCCGGCTCGTCCGGCAACAGATCCGGCATCTGCACCTTCGGGCTCGACCGCGCGATTACAGTCGGTGCGGAGCGTCCATCGCTCCCCCACACAGCGGCCTCACAGTGCGTTCCTTCGCGAAACGCAATGAGGACCGCCTCGAGCTCTTTCACTCGCGGTGCAACGTCAGGCGGACGACGTTGCCTTTATCGCGGAAGCTCTCCACCCGGTCCATCAACTGACGCATCAGAAACAGCCCGCGACCTTCCTCTTTGCTGAGGTTTTCATCGGTAGTGCAGTCCTGCGTGCACTCGTCGACGTCGAATCCGGGTCCCTCATCGACGACTTCGAAGACGAGATCGGTGTCGCTGATGATCGCCCTGATCCGAACCTGTTTGCCCCCGGTAGCTTCGTTCCCACGAAGGATGGCGTTGGAGAGCGCTTCGGAGAGCGCCACCGGAATGTTGAGGGAGCATTTGGCGGGTGAAATCTTGAGCTCGCGGCAACGTTGCCTCGCGAGCTCGACTACGCCTTCTATGTACTCTACGTCGCTCGGAATCTGTAGATCGAACGCGACGCGCGATTCAGCCATTAAAAACTCTCTAAGGCGCGCTCCCGTGTGTCGGAGATCTGGAACAGGGTGTCCAGCTTTGTCAGCTCGAAGAGCGTCTGGAGGTCATCATTGAGGTTGGCCAGACGGAGCTCGCCGCCCTGCTCGCGGATCTTCTTCGACAACGAGACGAGCACGCCCAGGCCGGAGCTGTCGATGTAGCCTGTCTGGCTGAAGTCGATGAGAAACTTTTTCTCACCTTTCTCGAGCTCGTCGAGAACTTTCTGCTTCAGCTCCTGGCGGTTCCCCACGATAAGCTGGCCTTCTACGTCCACCACGACGACCTCTGCATTTTTCTTGATCGAGAAACTCATTCAGATAATCTCCAGTGTGGATCAAACTTCTCGAAGCGCGCGATCTTCAGCACGCCCGGCCGTTTGCAGCGCTGCAATTGCGGCCACGTTAATAATGTCGTCCCGCTCGGCGCCGCGCGAGAGATCGGTAACTGGCCGCGCGAAGCCTTGAAGAATCGGTCCCAGTGCCTGCGCACCGCCCAACCGCTGCACCAGCTTGTAAGCGATGTTGCCCGCATCCAGTGACGGAAAAACTAACACGTTCGCTCGCCCGGCAACCGGACTGGAAGGAGATTTCCGGGCGGCAACTGCCGGAACCAACGCCGCATCACCTTGCAATTCTCCGTCCACCACGAGGTCGGGCGCGCGCTCCCGGATGAGGGCGAGCGCCGTCGTTACCAGATCTACGCTTTTGCCCTTGGCGCTCCCATGTGTGCTGAAGGAGAGTAGCGCGACACGCGGTTCGTCCCCCACGATGAGGCGCCGGTCGGCCGCGGCGGCGATCGCGATGTCCGCCAGGTCCTCCGCGGTGGGATACGGAATCACGGCGCAGTCGGTAAACGTCAGCACCTCGGTCACCGCCTCCGTCCGAGGATGAAGGACAATATAGAAAGCGCTGGATGCGACCCTCACTCCGGGAGCCAGTCCCACGTTTCGAATCGCGCTGCGCAAGACGTCGGCAGACGTGTACACCGCGCCGGCGACGCATGCGTCCGCCTCACCGGCGGCGAGCATTCGGTGCCCGAACTCCAGCGCCGAGTCGCCTTCGACCGGGATCGCGGGCAGACCGGTCAGCCTGACGGACGTGGCCAGCCGTTCGCCATCGACCAGGAGCAGCGGGTTGGCCATGCCACTCCGCGCGATCTCCCGCGCAGCCGACACCACCCGCTCGTCACCGCCCTCCGGAAATACTATTCGCCGTTTTAGCTCGGACGCACGCTGGCGGATCTGCTCGACGAATGTCACCCGCGCTTTGCCGAGCCCTTGCCGGACTTCGCGGCGACCGAAGAAGGTTTGTCGCGGCCGACCTTCACTTCGGGTGAAGAAGGTTTGTTGTGCGCAAATTTCCTCGCGAGGGCCTTGGCGACCGCGGGATGCACGAGCGCCGTCAGGTTCCCATTGTGCTGCGCGACTTCCCGGACGACGCTGGAGCTGATGTAGGTCGTCTCGACCGACGGCACCATGAAGACCGTCTCGAAGCCCTCAGACAGGTGGCGATTCATCAACGCCATCTGGAACTCGTACTCGAAATCGCTGACCGCGCGCAGCCCGCGGATGTTGAGCGAGGCGCCGACCTTCTTTGCGAAATCCACGAGCAGCCCCTCGAACTGGGTGACCTCTACACACTTCTGGTCGGCCGTGGAAAGACGAATGAGCTCAACTCTTTCGTCGGTAGTGAATAGTGCTTTCTTGGACGAGTTCACGGCGACGGCCACGATGAGGTGATCCACGAACTCGCAGCTCCTTCGGATCAGATCCTCGTGTCCCCTGGTGATCGGGTCAAAGCTTCCAGCGTACACGGCCGTGGTTAACACGTCATTCCTCGCTGCGGTAGAAAGTGATTGCCGTCGAGCCATACTTGCGCGTTACTCCATGCCCGGCCATTGCCTCCTTCGCCGAGTGCTCGATGCTCAGCACCTTGCTGAAGGGTTTCTCGAGCCACCGCTCGGCGAGTCGCTGAGCCTCGCCGCTCGTATACGGCGGATCGGCGAACGCCACATCAAAATCGAGCGCCCCTAGTCCCTCGGCGAAAGGGATCGCGGATTTTCGATGGATGGTGGCGAGATCCTGCGCGCCGAGGGCTTCGATATTTTCCTGGAGGCCGCGGAGGCTCTTCGGATCCTTTTCAACGAAGTCCGCCGCGATCGCTCCGCGGGACAATGCTTCGAGTCCGAGGGCGCCAGAGCCGGCATAAAGGTCGAGGACGCGCGCACCAGGCAGATCCAGCTGCAGGATGTTCATCCACGCCTCACGAACGCTGTCGAGGGTGGGGCGCACCAGCGAGCCTGTGGGCGCGCTGATTTTGCGACCGCGCCAACGTCCAGCGACTATTCGCACAACCGGATATCAGCAATGCGGGCCTGGAGGTAGCTCTCGCCTCGGTACTCGTCGCGCTCCAGCCTGAACGCGACGTCGACTTTGCTGCCGGCCTGAAATTCCGCGGCGCGGTGAGCAAAGCCCCAGCCAAGCGCGTCGAGCGAGCCCGTTCCGGTATCGAGCACGACTTTGAGCCCGTCCTTGCCGACAAGTCGCGGGTTAGCGGCGAGCGTGACGTTTCGCGCGAGCAGTACCGGAGAAGGATTGCCAATGCCGAATGGCTCGAAATGGCGGAACAATGATTCCAGCCGCCCGTCGATTCCATCGATATTGACCTCGAGATCAACTCGAATCTCAGGCACGAGATCCTCGAGAGTCAGCAGCGACTTCGCGACGTCGTTGAATTTCGCGGCGAACTCATTCACCTTGTCGCGCGCGATCGTCACGCCGGCCGCGGCGCGATGCCC
>DHJO01000063.1:0-259 GCA_002404375.1 Gemmatimonadales bacterium UBA4718
TCATGAACCGCGCTGGAAGCACCAGGACGTTCGAGTCGTTGTGCTTCCGCGAGAGCTCGCCAATCTCCGGCTCCCAGGCCAGCGCTGCGCGCACTCCCGGGTACCTGTTGGCAACTATGTCCATCCCCACTCCGCTTCCACAAAGCAGAATCCCGCGCTTTGCCTGTCCCGTGGAGACTTCCCGTGCCAACGGGTGCGCGTAGTCCGGATAGTCGTCCGGCTTGCTCGGATCCTTTCCGCCGATGTCGTCAGGCTGGTA
>DHJO01000063.1:489-1357 GCA_002404375.1 Gemmatimonadales bacterium UBA4718
CAAAACTATGAGATCGGGCTCACTTGGCCGCGGCCAGGCGCTGCTCCGCCACCCGATCCGCGGCTTCATAAGTGGAAATGTGCCGAGCGTCCGCAATCTCGAACACCTTCAGTATGGTATCATAAATGTCATCGGCTTTGTCCAGCGCGTGCTGCGCGTCCCAGCCCGCGACCTCGCCAAAAACGTTGATGACGCCACCAGCGTTTGCAACGTAGTCGGGAGCATAAAGGATTCCGAGCCGCTGGAGCTCGTCGCCGTGACGCTCCTCGAGCAGCTGATTGTTGGCGCCGCCCGCCACGATATATGCCTTGAGCATCGGGATGGTCGTGTCGTTGATGATCCCGCCCAGGGCGCACGGAGAGAATATGTCGGCGTCGGCGGAGAAGATCGCGTCTCCCTCGACGATCTCCGCGCCCGTCATCCTGGACACCTTGGCGGCTTTCGCGGCATCAATGTCAGACACGATCAGCTTTGCACCGGCCTCATGGAGCTCCTTGGCAAGGTAGGTTCCGACGCTGCCGCATCCCTGTACGGCGACGCATTTTCCCTCGAGGCTGTCGGATCCCCACATCCTGTTGGCCGACGCCTGCACTGCTCGAAAGACGCCGTGCGCCGTGACTGGCGATGGATTGCCCGACTTCCCCGCGAGCCCGGCCACGTGCTCGGTTTCCATGTTGACGTAATCCATGTCCTTGGTCGTCGTACCCACATCTTCCGCCGTTATGTACCGGCCGCCGAGGCTCTCGACAAAACGACCGTGAGCACGGAAAATCTTCTCACGGTCTTTGGTCTTGTTGTCTCCAATGATGATCGACTTTCCGCCTCCCAGATTGAGCCCCGCAACAGCATTCTTGTACGTCATGCCGCG
>DHJO01000063.1:1459-1899 GCA_002404375.1 Gemmatimonadales bacterium UBA4718
ACCTGCTCGTGTCCCATCTCCGCCATCGTTTCGAAGAGCTTCATTAATCTCTGAGTGTAAGTTTACGACTGCCCGTAAAGGGCACGCGCGATCACGATCCTCTGGATCTCGGAAGTGCCCTCATAAATTTCGGTGACTTTGGCGTCGCGGAAAAGGCGCTCCACGGGATAATCCTTGACGTAGCCGTATCCGCCGAAGATCTGCACGGCTTGCGTCGTCACCCACATCGCAGTCTCGCTCGCCATCAGCTTCGCCATCGAGCTGAATTGGCGCACGCTCTGACCGCGGTCCTTCGCCGCCGCCGCCGCGTGCAGCAGCGCGCGCGAAGCCGCCACGCGCATCGCCATGTCGGCGAGCTTGAACTGGATCGCCTCGAACTCCTTGATCGGCTTGCCGAATTGCTTGCGCTCCGCGGCGTAGGCGACGGAGTGCTCGAGTGC
>DHJO01000063.1:1923-2721 GCA_002404375.1 Gemmatimonadales bacterium UBA4718
GGCACCCGCATGTTGTCGAAGTTGAGCTGCACAGTTGGCGACGCGCGGAGGCCGAGCTTGTCTTCCTTCTTGCCAACCTTGAATCCTGGCAAATCGGGGGTAATGATGAACGCGCCGATTCCCCGCCCTCCCTTCCGGGCGCCGCTGGCGTCGGTGCGCGCCATCGCCATGATCATTCCAGCCGTGTTGCCGTTGGTCACCCATGCCTTCGTTCCGTTGAGGATCCAGTGGTCGCCATCCTTCACCGCCTGCGTGGTCAACGCGGACGCATCCGACCCCGCGTCCGGCTCTGAAAGCGCAAAGGCGCCCAGTATCTCACCGCGCGCCATTGGCTTCAGGAACCGATTCTTCTGCGCCTCGCTCCCGTAGCGAAGAATCATCTGCGTCGGAAGCGAGTTGTGAACGCTCATCAGGACGGCGACAGACGCGTCGGCCGCGGCAATCTCCTCGAGTGCAATCAGGTACGTGCCAGTGTCTGTGCCCAGCCCATCGTACTGCTCGGGAAGCATCATCCCGAGGAACCCCAGCTCACCGAGCTTCTTCACGAGAGTCGGCTCGAAATACGCCTTCTGATCCCACTCTGCCGCGTAGGGAACGATCTCAGCCTTTGCGAACTCGCGCGCGAGCTTCTGAACTTCGGATTGTTCTTCGGTGAGCGGGTGGAGGGCCCAGGACACTTGGCTTACTTACTATAGGTATAGAAGCCGCGGCCGGACTTTCTGCCGAGCCACCCTGCCGCGACATACTTCTTGAGCAGCGGACACGGCCTGTATTTCGGATCGCCGAGTCCGTCGCGCA
>DHJO01000118.1:0-220 GCA_002404375.1 Gemmatimonadales bacterium UBA4718
GTCGTCATACCGACCGTCGAGAAGATGCAGAAGGACGAGGAGGGCAGAAAGCGCGTGACACAATGGACGCGCTACATAACGGTCGTGCTTGCCGTGGTACAGGGTTGGGGATTCGCACTGTTCACCGCATCGTTGCAGAACGCCGTCGCCAATCCGGGATTCGGCTTCAAGCTGCAGATGGTTCTCGTCCTCACCACGGGCGCGATGTTCGTCATGTGGC
>DHJO01000118.1:510-2111 GCA_002404375.1 Gemmatimonadales bacterium UBA4718
GAGAATGCGCGGATCATCTCCGAGTACTTTGCGCCGGGCACGTGGCTCTACTACACACTCTCGGCGATTCTGATTGTCTTCTTCACCTACTTCTACACGTCGATCATCTTCAATCCGGTCGATATCTCCGAGAATCTGAAGAAGCAGGGCGGCTTCATTCCCGGTGTGAAGCCGGGCGCCAAGACCGCCGAGTACATCGATCACGTCGTGTCGCGCATCACCTTCCCAGGCGCGCTGTTTCTGACTTTCATCGCCCTTCTGCCAGTTTTCATCGCCGACCTGATCAACGTGCCCTTCCGTTTCGGCGGAACGTCTCTTCTCATCGTGGTCGGTGTCGCGCTCGATACGATGACTCAGATCAACCAGCACCTGCTCCTGCGCAAGTACGACGGCTTCATGAAGAAGGGCCGGGTGCGGTTCCGCGGTCGACAGGCCGGCGGCGCTTACTAAGCCCGGGCAGGGCTTCATGATCATCGTGCTGCTGGGTCCCCCCGGCGCCGGAAAGGGAACGCAGGCCGACAAGCTCGCGAAGAGATTGGGAATCCCGAAGATCGCCACCGGCGATGTGCTGCGCGCTGCGGTGCGCGATGGCACCAAGCGGGGGCGCGAGGCTAAGTCCTATATGGACCGTGGCGACCTCGTGCCTGACTCCGTGATCCTCGGCATCCTTCAGGACGTGATGACATCTCCTGCCACGAAGAAGGGCGCGATCCTCGACGGAGCGGTCCGCACCGTTCCCCAGGCGGAAGGTCTGGGCGCTACGCTCGCCGAGATCGGCAAGAAAGTCGACAAAGTGCTGCTGTTCGACGTCGACGATGAAGAGCTCGTAAAGCGGCTGAGCACGCGCACGGTCTGCGAGGGTTGTCAGACTCCCTATATGGGGCGCGATCCGGGAACCGACTGCGAGAAATGCGGCGGAAAACTGGTTCGCCGGAAGGACGACGAGCCGGAAGCGATCCGCAATCGCCTCGAGGTCTACCGGACCCAGACGAAGCCGGTGATAGATTGGTATGGCAACAACAAGATGAGAGTTCTCAGAATCGACGCGGACGCTCCGGTCGATGAAGTGACCAGCCGCGCCCTCGAGGCGCTCGGGAAATGATTCAGATCAAGTCACAGCGCGAGATCGAGATCATGGCGAGGGGCGGCGAGATACTCGCCGCTACAGTGCGCCTGCTGGAGAAGAGCGTGCGTCCCGGGATGACGACGATGGAGCTGGACAAGATCGCCGACGATTTCATCCGTAGCCATCCAGGCGCGACGCCCGCGTTCAAGGGCCTCTACAACTTTCCCGCGAGCATCTGCACATCGATCAATCAGGAGATCGTGCACGGTATTCCGTCGAAGAAGCGCGTAATCGAGGAGGGTGACATCATCTCGATCGATATCGGTGTGAAGCTCGATGGCTACTATACGGACTCAGCGACGACGGTTGCCGTCGGAAAGGTCGACGCGGAGTCGAAGAAGCTGCTCGACGTCACCAGGAAGGCGCTCGCGGCGGGAATCGAGGCGGCTACGCCGGATAATTTCCTCGGCGACATCGGCGCGGCTGTGCAAGGCGTAGTCGAAGCAGCCGGATTCAGCGTCGTGCGCGATCTTGT
>DHJO01000118.1:2218-4127 GCA_002404375.1 Gemmatimonadales bacterium UBA4718
GCTCCGCGCATTTCGAGCACACAATTGCGATTACCGAAAACGGGCCGCGAGTGCTGACCGCGCTACCCGCCTAGCGGCGAAACCTTCAGCCTGACAGCGCGCGCTCCACTGCGGATGTAGCTCGCTCCGCGAGCTCGCCAGCTTTCTTCACGAGTCGCTCTGCTTCACGAGCCAAGGCCTCGCCCTTGGACTTGTCGTCCAATGCCTGGACGTTGACCCTGACGTTGTACGCCGCGCCTTTGCATGCAGCCTGCGCCAGAAGCGCCGCTACACCGGCGTCCGTGACAGCATTCGTATTTCCTTTCTCTGCCATCAAGGCGGCGAGTTGCGCGACTTCAACCGATGCGCGAGCCGTTTCCAGCGGGACCTCGGCAGCTTTCAGGAGAGCAGTCGTCACGGCCTCCGCACGACGTGTGGCGGCATCGGCCGGCTCCTTGGGTAGTTTGTAAGCCTCCGAGACACGCGCGTACGCTTCGGCGTCGCGCTTCACCAGGGCAGCGAGAGTGTTGCCGAGTGAGACCGCCTTGAGCGCGGCGTCCTTCATCTCGGAGTCGACAGCGGCGTATTTCTTCTTGCCAATGGTCAGACCCGCCACCATTTGCGCGAGGGCCGCCGCCAGCGCCCCGGCATGCGCCGCGACGCTTCCTCCGCCCGGAACCGGATGTGATGATGCGACGGACGCGATGAACCCGCTCACGCTCTCGCCGCCGGTCGTGACTTGGCGCACCTGCCGCTCGAGAACCTGCTTCGGCGTGAATTGACGGAGCTGGAGGTGGCTCGCCGCCGCGTCGAACAAAACCCGTTCCGGAACAAGTCCAACTATCTCGCTCCAGGTGACCTGCGCGCCTTCGGCTTCCGCTCGCATCTTCACGAAATCGAAAGCGGTGTGGAGAGGTGTCTTCTCGGTATCCACGAGGTTCATCGATACCTGTGCCTGTCCGTCGACTTCCAGCCCAAGGCCTTTTACATACTTGAATCCGCCAGACGACCCGCGCACGGCTTTGGCGACGCTCTTCGCGATCTGAAGATTGGACGCGGCGCCCAGGTAGACGTTGTAGGCAACGAGAAAGGGACGCGCGCCGATCGCGATCGCGCCGCACGTCGGGTGAATTTGCGATGGGCCGAAATCGGGATTCCGCGCCGGATTCTTGCCCAGCTCCTCGCGGAGTCCCTCGAATTCGCCGCGACGAACGTCGGCTAGATTCTCTCTCGCTGGAGTCGTCGCCGCGCGCTCGTAGAGATAAACCGGAATCTTGAGCTCGCGCCCCACCCTCTCGCCAAGCTGGCGAGCGAGGGCAACGCAGTCCTCCATCGTCGATCCTTCGAGCGGAATGAAAGGAACGACGTCCGTGGCGCCAATACGCGGGTGCTCGCCGGTATGCTTGCACAGATCTATGCGCTCTGCGGCGACCCGAATGCCGGCGAACGCCGCATCGACGGCCATCTCGACGGGCACCACGAAGGTTATCACGGAGCGGTTGTGGGAGGTGTCGGATGAGACATCGAGGACGGAAACGCCCTCGACGGCGGCGATGGCGTCGCGGATCGCTTCAATCACCTCGGGCCGGCGGCCCTCGGAGAAATTCGGAACGCATTCGACGAGCTTCATTCAGTCTGTCCCTTTCATGTTTGCGCGCCTGACCGTTTGGAGCAGCCATGCGTGCATCGCCGGATTTCCGGCAACGAACGCTCCGGCGATGGGACGAGCCGGATTGCCCTCCAGATCAGTGACGATTCCGCCAGCCTCCTGCACCATCAACATACCGGCGGCGACGTCCCACGGCGCCAGGACCAGCTCCCAGAATGCATCGAACCTCCCACAGGCGACGTTGGAGAGGTCGAGCGCCGCCGATCCAGCGCGACGAATTCCCGCGGTTCCGCGCATCACCAAACTGAACTGTGCCATGTA
>DHJO01000118.1:4279-10561 GCA_002404375.1 Gemmatimonadales bacterium UBA4718
TGGCTCCCTGAGGCTCGAAACCCTTATTCGCTGCTCATTCAGGAAAGCACCGCCACCCTTCACGGCGGTGAATTCGTCACCGCGCGGAACGTTGAGAACCACACTGGCGCACACGACTCCGTCGCGGGCGATTGCGATCGACACCGCGTACTCGGCATAGCCGTGCAGAAAGTTCGTCGTGCCGTCCAGAGGGTCAGCAATGACGACGATGCCCTTTGAGGAGGCCGCGCTCGGAGATAACTCCTCGCCGAGAACGATCGCGTCTGGAGAGCGGCGCTTGACGATCTCCACGATTCGCTGCTCGGATGCCTTGTCGACCTCGCTGACGAAATCGGACCTGCTTTTCGTCTCCCACACGAGCTTCTCGCGCTGCGCGGTAGCGTCGCGAATCACCACAGCCCCCGCGCGAGCCGCTTCGAGCGCGACGTCGAGAAGCTCTAAATTGTCTCGATCAGTTCCGGAAATTGCTTGCAACTCCTCTCTCGCGCTCTTTAATTTCGCGCAATGTCCCGCATCTTCAGCGGCATTCAGCCCTCGGGCTCACTGCACATCGGAAACTACCTCGGAGCAGTGAAGAACTGGGCTGATCTGCAGCACAAATACGAGTCGTTCTTTTGCATCGTCGACTATCACGCCATCACGGTGCCCTACGAGCCGGCAGATCTGCGCGCCCGCACGCTGGACATGGCACTTTCACTGCTTGCTGCGGGATTGGATCCGACGAAGTGTACGGTGTTCGTGCAATCGATGGTCCCGGAACATACCGAGCTGGCCTGGATATTCAACACTCTGACGCCGCTGGGTGAGCTCGAGCGCCAGACCCAGTTCAAGGACAAAGCAAGCCGCGAGGAGAGCGTCACCGCGGGATTGCTCAACTATCCGGTGCTGCAGGCAGCGGACATTCTGCTGTACCGCGCCGAGCTGGTGCCGGTCGGCGAAGATCAGGTTCAGCACCTGGAGCTGTCGCGCGAGATCGCGCGCAAGTGGAACGCGAGGTTCGACGCTCGCGCCGCAGCCAAAAAAACGCTGCGATCGGGCGAGATCGAAACGCCGGGTTTCTTCCCCGAGCCCAAGGCGTTGTTGACGCCGGCGAAGCGCATCATGGGGCTCGATGGCCAGGCGAAAATGTCCAAGTCGCTCGGCAACACCATCGACCTGCTCGAGCCCCCGGAGGCGGTCTGGGAAAAGCTTCGGCCCGCGGTCACCGATCCAAAGCGCGTGCGTCGCTCGGATCCGGGGACGCCCGAGGTGTGCAACATCTATCACCTGCACAAGGCCTTCAGTCCGCCCGAGACCGTCGAGCACGTGGCGGTGCAGTGTCGCACGGCGGGTTGGGGCTGCCTCGACTGCAAAAAAGTTCTCCACGAGTCGATGGAGAAAGAGCTTGCGCCCATCCGTGCCAGAGCGAAACGGCTGGCGGCCGACCCGAAGAAGATTATCAGCACCCTGGCCGCCGGCGCCGAGCATGCCAGAACTGTTGCACGAGCGACAATGGGCGAAGTGAAGAAGAAGATGGGGCTTCTCTAGATCACAACCTCAATGGCCAGCCAGGAGCTCGTTCATCGCGCGAAGGATCTCGTGGAACGACTCGCACGGACGCCAAGGTTCGCGGGAAGTCAGGAGGAAACAGAGGCAAGAGCGCTGTGCAGAGGAGAGCTGGAGCGCGCGGGCCTCGAGTGCGTCGAGCGGCGTTTCGAGTACTCACAGTGGCCAGGCAAGTGGGGCGTGCCGGTCGCGGCCGCGGTCCAGACTGCGACGATCTTCATCGTCGCGCGGATCGCAATGCATCAAGGCCCGCTTGTCGCGCTGGTAGCAGGAGCGGCTTTGTACGTCGCTCTGCTCTTCGCGTCGGCCGATGCGAAGCGCCGCTGGATTACCGCCTTGCCATTTCAACGGGCCAGCTCGGTGAATCTCGAAGCGGGACGCGGCAGTCCTTCAGTGTGGCTCGTCGCTCATCTCGACTCCAAGTCCCAGACGGTGCCGATGCTGGCGAGAATCGCGAGCTCGATTGGACTGGCAGCTGTGATCCTGGTCGCGACTACCGTACTTCTCCTCTCGCTCCGCGGCGACCGCGACGCGAGCGCAACGTGGCGCGCCATTGAGGTCTCCGCGCTGATTGTGGCGTTGCCCTCGATTCTGTGCTGGGTGCGCAATCAATCCTCCGGAGCAGTAGACAATGCGAGCGGAGTCGCGGCGGTACTGCTGGCGGCACAATCTCTATCGGCTGTACGCGACCTTGGTGTGCTGATCACGAGCGGCGAAGAGCTTGGGCTCGCCGGTGCCCGGGTATGGGCGGCAAAGGCACGGCCCGGGATTGTGGCACTCAACTGCGATACCGTGGATGACGGGGGTGGCTGGCGCTTGATGTACACGGGCGCGATTCCCTCTCGAATCAGGGTCGCGCTTGATGCGATTTCGTCATCCACCGTACCAAAGCCTGCGATCGGGCGAATGATTCCGGGAATCCTGGCGGATAGCATGGCGTTCGCCGATAGAGGTAATGAATCGGTCACGGTGAGCCGAGGAACGCTATCCACACTCGCGCGCATCCATACACGGCGCGATAATTCCAATGCATTTACGGGCAGCGGTGTTGCCGACGCGAGCGTACTCCTCGCGGCTCTAACCAGGGAACTGGCCTGATGACGCTACTGATTCTGGCGGGGGTAATCATCCTGTCGCTTATCCTGATCGTCCTGGGACTGCCGGGACTCTGGATAATGGTGGCGTCGGCGGTCGTCTATAATATGATTGTGCCCGGCGATCCAATCGGGTGGGTTTCATTGATCGCCGTCGCCGTACTCGCTCTGGTAGCCGAGCTACTCGAGTTTACTATGACCGGGCGATACGCGCGAAAGTACGGTGGGTCCCGACGAGCCGGCTGGGGAGCGATTCTTGGCGGGATTCTTGGTGCGATGGTGGGGTTTCCCGTTCCCATAGTCGGGCCGGTCATCGGGGCTTTTGTTGGGTCGTTTGTTGGCGCGCTCGTCGCCGAGCTCACGGGTGGAGCGTCAGCAGGTGATGCTACGCGGGTCGCCAAAGGAGCGCTGATCGGACGGGTCGTCTCAACCATGCTCAAGATCGGAATCGGATTCACCATCGGCATTTGGATTTTCATTGCGGCAGCGAAGTAACTCATTGATCCTCGAATCAACATGACTGCAGGCGAAAGCGCAGCGGAAACGTCCGAGCCGGCTCCGCCCGACGACACGGGCGAGGGCAAGTACGTCTACTGCATCATCCGTCTCGAGCGTTCGCGCGAATTCGGCGAGATCGGGATTGGTGGTGGGGCCCGTGTGTATACGGTCACCCACAGCGATCTCGCGGCGGTCGTCAGCGATACGCCGATCGTGATTTACGATCCGACGCGAGAGAACGTGCTCGCCCACGAGTTCGTGAACGAGACGGTCATGCGCGAGTTCACGCTCATTCCGATGTCGTTCGGCACCGTCTTTCGCTCGGAGAAGGACGTGCTCGCGCTTCTCAAGTCGACTTACCAGGCATTTACCGACGTGCTCGAGAAGATGCAGGACAAGATCGAATTCGGCGTCAAGATCCTCTGGGATCGCGACAAGGTTGTCGCGGCGATCGAGCGCGATAACGACGAGATCCGCCGCCTGAAGGACGAGATCACCCGAAACGCGGCGTCCTCGACCTACTTCGCGCGGATGCAGCTCGGCCGCCTGGTCGAGGCCGCGATGGAGGAGGCAAGCAACAGGTACGTCGCCGACGTGCACGAGCAGCTCAAGGACGTGTCGGTCGCCAGCCGGAGCAACAAGGTCATCGGCGACCGCATGATCCTCAACGCCGCGTTTCTCGTCGATCGTAAGGCCGAGAAGCCGTTCGACGAGAAGGTGAAGGAGATCAGTCGCCAATACGAGGATCTTCTTACGTTTAAGTATTCGGGCCCATGGCCCCCCTACAACTTCGTGACCATCAAGCTCAAGCTGGAGAAGGCGACCTGACGCGGGTCTGATCATCATGGGACTTCTCACCAACATTCTGCTGGCGCCATTTCTCGGCCCTGTCTGGGGCACGAGGTGGACGCTAGACAAAGTCGACCGCGTCGTGCGCGAAGAGCTGACCGACGACACCTCCATCAAAGAGGATTTCATGGCGCTCCAGATGCAGCTGGAGATGGGGGAGATTGACGACGCCGAGTACGTGCGCCGCGAGGCGGCGATCATGCAGCGCTTCCGCGACGTGCGCGAGTGGCGGGAGAAGTTCGGGATGTCTACCAGCGGTGGGCCTGTTCGCGTCGCGGAAGGCGACGAGACAGAGTAGTCGGCGACCGCCCCGATGAAAAAGCGTCTGTGCTACGTGTATGGGGTGGTCGGGTCGTCGGTCGAGACGGCTACAGCTCCCAAAGGCATCGATGATGGCGCCGTCACCCTCATTCCGAATGGCGACGTCTCCGCCCTTGCAACTTCCGTCAGCGCCGCGGATTACGCACCTGACAAAGTCGAGGCGCTAACCGCCGACGTAGACTGGGTCAGTCAGCGAGCTATGGCGCACGACCGCGTCCTGACCTGGGCGTCTGACACGGGTGCGGTGATCCCGTTTCCGATGTGGACGCTCTTTCGCGACGCGAAGGGAGTAACGGCCATGCTCTCGAATCGCATGAGTGAGCTTGGGCAGACTTTCAAGCGTATCGCCGATGGCAGGGAATTCATCGTTCGCGTTTATGTGCAGCCGGGCGTTCTCAAGGATCATCTGGCGGAGCACAACGCCGAGCTGACTGCGCTCGAGGCCGAAGCCGCAAAGGCGTCGCCCGGCCAGAAGTACCTTCTCGAGCGAAAAATGGAAAATCTTCGCCGGGACGCAGCCCGCGATGTGACGTCTCGCGTTGCTAATGAGATTCATGATGTGCTGCTCGCCCCGGCAATGGAGACTGTGCGCGAGCAGCCAGTCAACTCGGGCGCGCCCCGGGAACAGGGGCGCGCAATCCTCAACGCTTCCTTTCTCGTCGCTCCCCCGCGCGTCGTTGAGTTCCAGCGCGCGCTGACGGGGATGGTGAACAAGTACGAGCCGTCCGGCTTCAAATTCGACTTTACCGGGCCTTGGCCGCCCTATCATTTCGTCGGCGAGACAGGGCGGTGAGCGTCGACAACATATTCGGGGACGAGCGACTCGAGCTTGCAGATCTTCTCAGTCACGTTCTCGATAAGGGCGTTGTTCTCAAAGGTGAAGTCATGCTCGCGGTCGCGGACATCGACCTCGTGCGGCTCGACCTCGGACTACTCTTGACGGCCGTCGAAACCGTGCTGGGCCGCGGTGGCGGCTTAGCGGGACCGGAGAGGGCCGGGCTGCTCGGCGCGGCGGGTCCGCGTGAGCGAGCCGTGATCGCGCCATCAGGATCGACGATGCAAAGTCAGGTTGTCCAGACGCTGGACGCTCCTAAAGATGCGGCTATCACGCCGCTGGAAACCGTTGCTGACGGCCTTCCGCCGCGTCTTAATACAGACCCCGACAAGGTAGAGAACGGGCTCGCCAAGCTCGTCTTGACGTTGATTGAGGTATTGCGTAAGGTCCTAGAGCACCAGGCAGTCCGGCGAATGGAAGGAGGGCATCTGAGCGACGAAGAGGTGGAGCGTCTCGGTATTGCGTTACTCCGCCTCAACGACCGGATGCAGGACATGAAGGGGACTTTCGGGCTGACCGACGAAGATCTCCAGATAGACCTGGGCCCCCTAGGAAGATTACGCTAACACGGCGACGAGCCGAACGGAGACGACTGCTTGGCAGACTTAGTATCCCCGTCGCGCACCTATGGTCTGGTCGATATCCTCGATCGCGTGCTCGACAAGGGCCTCGTGGTTGTCGGCGACATCAAGATCAATCTCGCAAACGTCGAGCTTCTCACCATCCAGATTCGTTTGCTCATCTGCTCGATCGATAAGGCCGAACAGATCGGATTGAACTGGTGGCGCCATGATCCTCGGCTGAGCACTCCGGAACATTCCACACCAGCCATCCCGCAGGCTTCACACGCCGCCCCGAGACCAAGCACACAGGAGTCCAGACATGGCAGTTGAACGATCGCCGAGCGGCAGCTCGCTAATCGATGTTCTCGATCGCGTTCTCGACAAGGGCATCGTCATTGATGCGTGGGTTCGCGTCTCGCTGGTCGGCATCGAACTCGTGACCGTAGAAGCGCGCATCGTCGTCGCATCGATCGAGACATACCTCAAGTACTCTGAAGCAGTGGGCCTCGCTCCGCCGGGATCCCGCCCGTTTCGCGAGCTCGGGACCGGTGGAGCGGAAGAGCTCGACCGAATGAGG
>DHJO01000118.1:10751-10917 GCA_002404375.1 Gemmatimonadales bacterium UBA4718
CCAGCCCGCAGCTCAGCGGAGAGAGGCTCGCGGAGCTGCTCTCCGCAATCTCAGAGGCACCTGATTTCGTCACGGCGGCGACCTACATGATCGCCCAGCTGGCCGACATCCTCGGAGCGCGGCGCGGGATCGCCATTACTCTGGACAGCCCACCCCGCCGCTTCAT
>DHJO01000118.1:11109-12440 GCA_002404375.1 Gemmatimonadales bacterium UBA4718
TATCGGGGCGCCCCGCCACTGCTCGGCGATGCGGAGCTCGATCTCGTACGCCTTGATGGGTGCGAGATCAGACGCCGGAGCGCCATCGACAGGAGGCGCAGGCTCGGACACGCGCCCGCCGGCGTCGCGCTGATCGAGGCGTCTGTCGATGAGGCCACGCTCGGCGCCGTGATGCACGCGATCTCTCTCGCCGGCCCGGTGCTGTCACGCATGGCGGCCGTCGAGGAGTTCCGGCTCTCCAGCAGTCGTCTGGACCAGCAGCGTGAGATGCTCACCACGATCGTGAACTCTCTTCCCGATCCGATCGTGATCATCAACGCGGAGCACGACATCGTCGTCCAGAACAAGCGTGCCGAGCACCTGCTCTCGACCGGCGACAAGGATTCCGAAGGTCGTCGTCGCGCGGTGGAGATCAACAACCTGCTATTCACATCGCATCTGTCGAAAGCGGCGATGGGTGCGAATGAGACCGCCGGGTCCCGTGAGCTGAATCTCGTGGATCCTGACGAGGGCACGGATCTCCTGTTCGAAGTTCTCACCCACGATCTCGGCGGGCTCGAAGGTGCCCAGGCTGGCTCGACGGTTTCCATTCTGCGCGACGTGACGGATCTTCGTCGCGCCGCAAACGAGCTCGAGCGGCAGGTTCAGAGGGTGAGACTGGCGGAGATCGAGGCGAAGCGGGAGCGGGACCGCCTGAACCTGATTCTGGAGAACGTCGCCGATCCAATTCTCGTCACCGACGACCGCTCCAACATTGTCCTGATGAACAAGGAAGCCGAGCAGCTGTTCGAGGCTGATGACAGCCAGGCTTGGGAGCGGGCGGCGACCGTTCAGGCAAACGACACCAAGTTCACGACCTTCATCTCGGATTTCACCATCAGTCCGTCGACCGCACGTCGAGAGCAGATGACGCTTCACATCCCCGATACGGGTGTCGAGCTGCCCGTCGAAGTAGTATCGGGAAAGATTCTGAACCGTCGTGGGGAGCCACTCGCGATCGTTTCAGTGTTGCACGATCTCACGGAACAGGTCGAGAATGAGCGGTTGTACGATGAGCTCAAGACGTTTTCCAGTCAGCTCGAGGATCGCATCCAGGCCGCTACCGCCGACCTCGCTGAGCAGAACACGAGGCTGCAGTGGCAGTCGCGTGAGCTGGAGAAGGCGAATCGCCTGAAATCGGAGTTCCTCGCCAGCATGTCCCACGAGCTGCGCACGCCGATCAACGCGCTCATCGGGTACGCGTCGCTGATGCTCGACCGCATTTACGGCGATCTCACGCCGCGGCAGGAAGAAGGCTTGAACCGGATCCAAGGTGCTGCGCAACATCTTCT
>DHJO01000118.1:12599-13218 GCA_002404375.1 Gemmatimonadales bacterium UBA4718
CAACAGATGGAGCCGCTGATCAAGAAGCGGTCGCTCACCTTCACGGTCGAGATGCCCTCGAAGGACGTGACGCTCCACACCGACCGGACGAAGGTCAAGCAGATCCTTCTCAATCTGCTCTCCAACGCGGTGAAGTTCACCCACCACGGCGGTATATGGGTGTCTGTCTCGAGGGATGAGGAAGATCTGCGGTTCGACGTCCGCGACACCGGCATTGGAATTCGCGCGTCCGATCTGGAGTCTATCTGGGAGGATTTCAGACAGGTGGATCAGTCGAGGACCCGCGAGTTCGGCGGGACCGGCCTCGGCTTTAGCATCACTCGCAAGCTCGTCGACGCCCTCGGCGGACACGTTTTCGCGGAAAGCGTCTTCGGGAAAGGCTCGACATTCACGGTTGTATTGCCGATCAGGAGCGTAGCGCGTCCCGATGATCCCCCTCGCGTGATAGACGAGGTGCCGCCGCCGTCGGCTGCCCGGCGTTGACAGGGAATCCCGAAAAGGTAGATTGAACCAACGCCCCGAAGCTCTCGGGGCGTTTGCTTTTCCCTCCTCCCGAACCTACCGAACTCAACCAGATGTTCGATTCGAAAACACGCACGATCGTCGTCGTCGGCGCGCA
>DHJO01000118.1:13292-15406 GCA_002404375.1 Gemmatimonadales bacterium UBA4718
CGCTACCAGGGCGGCGCCAACGCCGGCCACACTGTGCAGATCGGCGACAAATCGTTCGTGCTCCACCAGATCCCCAGCGGCATTCTGCACCCGGGCGTGCGCTGCGCGATCGGGAACGGCGTGGTGCTCGATGTCGAGACGTTGTTCGCCGAGATCGATGAGCTGGTTTCCGACGGAATCGATGTCGAGGGCCGGCTCTACGTAAGCGACCGCGCACACCTGGTCATGCCCTATCACAAGCTCATCGACAGCCAAAGCTCGGCGAGCAGGGAGATTGGCACGACGGGTCGTGGAATCGGCCCGGCGTACGAGGACAAGTACGGGCGCCGAGGCATTCGGGTGCTGGATCTGAGAAACCCGGAGCGGCTGAGGAAGCTGATCGAGCGAGGAGTGACGCACGCCAACATCGAGCTCGCGACCTCGGGATCGAAGCGCGCGGACGTCGACTACACCCTGGACCTGCTCGGTCGGTTCGCGAAGAGGCTTCTCCCGCTCGCCGAAGACGTCGGACTCAGGATCCACCGAGCGATCGTAGGCGGCGCCGCTGTGCTCCTGGAAGGCGCGCAGGGGTCACTGCTCGACATCGATCACGGCACCTATCCGTACGTGACCTCGAGCAGCACGACGTCCGGCGGAGCGGCGACGGGCGTAGGCATCGCACCGAAGGAGCTCGACTCGGTGATCGGTGTCGTCAAAGCCTACACAACGCGCGTCGGGAACGGCCCACTGCCAACGGAGTTCGAGGAGCCGCTTGAGTCAGAAGTGCGCAAACTCGGCAACGAGTTCGGCGCCACGACTGGGCGCCCTCGGAGATGCGGGTGGTTCGACGGAGTCGTCGTGCGCTATGCCGCGCGCGTCAATGGACTGACCGATCTGGCGGTGACGAAGCTCGATGTTCTGGACACACTCGACCGCATCGGACTCTGCACCGGGTACGAAGTGGACGGCGAGGTCTACGAGGAATTCCCCGGCGACTTGAGCGTGCTCGATCGCGCCGTGCCGAGGTACGAGTGGTTCGAGGGATGGAAGAGCTCGACCGCCGACGCACGTGGGCTGCTGGACCTCCCGACCCAGGCTCGCCGGTATCTCGATCGCATACAGTCGCTGGTCGAGACGCAGATCACCTACGTGAGCGTCGGAACGCGCAGAGACCAGATCATCGGAGTGGAAGGCGCGCTTCCTGCGCCTCCGGCCGCTGTCAGCTAACGGTTGAGAGCAATGTCGGACGACGCGGACCTCGTCATTGTGGGAGCGGGGCCGTGTGGCCTTGCTGCTGCGATCTCGGCGCAGAGGGCGGGGCTCAAGCCGCTGGTGATCGAGTCGCAGGTTGCGGTGAGCACGATTGCCGCATATCCGGCGTACGTGCGATTCTTCTCGACGGCCGAGAAGCTGGCGATCGGCGAGCTGCCGTTCGTCATCGCGACGGAAAAGCCGAGCCGCCGAGATGCGCTTGCTTATTATCGAGCAGTGGTGCTGCACTTCCGAGTTCCACTGCGGCAGCGCGAACGGGTAACGGCAATCGAAAGGAAGTCCGCCGGCGATAGCTTTGTCGTGCGTTCTCTCACACAGGCTGGCGAAGAGCGGCGAACCCGGGCACGCGCAGTTGTCGTCGCCACCGGGTACTTCGGATCACCGAACCGCATCGGTGTGCCCGGCGAGGATCTCCCGCACGTTTCGCACACATATCACGAGGGCCACGAAGCGTTCCTGCAGGACGCCGTCGTCGTCGGAGGCGGAAATTCCGCGGCGGAAGCGGCGCTGGACCTGTGGCGTTCGGGCGCACGCGTGACACTGGTTCACTTCGGTCCGACCTTCGACAAGAAGATCAAGCCATGGGTGTTGCCTGATTTCACCAATCGCGTGAAGGAAGGAGTCATCAGTGCTCGCTGGGATGCGCGCGTAGTGGCGATCGAGCCGGAACACGTTGTCATCCGGACGCCAAAAGGCGAGGACCGCCTGAAGGCCGATCGCGTGTACATCATGACCGGATTTGCGCCGAGCCTCGATCTATTGCGCGAGACCGGTGTCCCAATCGATCGCGAGACCGGCATCCCCGCGCACAACCCGGAGACGCTCGAGACGTCCGTTCCCGGTTTGTACATTGCCGGTGTCGT
>DHJO01000118.1:15531-16200 GCA_002404375.1 Gemmatimonadales bacterium UBA4718
TGAGCGCGGAGCTCGATACCTAAAAGGATCGTGCCTGCTAGCTTTCCCCCATGCCAAACCACCCCGATGTGATGGAGAAGCTCGTGTCGCTCGCCAAGCGGCGCGGGTTCATCTTCCAATCCTCAGAGATCTACGGCGGCACCGGCTCCGTCTGGGATTACGGCCCGCTCGGCGTCGAGCTGAAAAAGAATCTCAAGGATCGGTGGTGGCACGCGATGGTGCGCGCGAGGAATGACATCGAAGGCCTCGACGCCGCGATACTTATGCATCCCCGCGTTTGGGAAGCCAGCGGACACGTCAGCGGATTCGTCGATCCACTCGTCGACTGCCGGAACTGCAAGAAGCGATTTCGAGCCGACGATCCGCGCATCAAAGGCACGCCTGGAACGCCCGATGCGCAGTGCCCCGCGTGCGGGATGAAAGGGACTCTGAGCGAGGCGCGCCTATTCAATCTGATGTTCAAGACGTTCATGGGCCCGGTCGAGGACTCGGCGTCCGTCGTCTACCTGCGCCCCGAGACGGCGCAGGGGATCTACGTGAACTTCCTGAACGTGCAGCAATCGACGCGGCAGAAGGTTCCGTTCGGAATCGCGCAGATAGGGAAGGCGTTTCGCAACGAGATCACGCCGGGCAATTTCATTTTCCGCACGCGCGAGTTCGAGCAGATGG
>DHJO01000118.1:16335-23951 GCA_002404375.1 Gemmatimonadales bacterium UBA4718
CAGCCGAACAACAAGAGGTTTCTGCCGTACGTCATCGAGACATCGGTGGGCGCCGACAGAACGGCGCTGGCCGTATTGGTAAACGGATATCGGGAGGAATCCGTCGAAGGCGAGTCCGAGGGACGGACCGTGCTCGGACTGAACCCGTCGATCGCTCCGATCAAAGCCGGAGTCTTTCCGCTCGTCAAGAAAGACGGAATGCCGGAGATGGCGCATCGGATCGCCGACGAGCTGAGAGGGTCCCTCACAGTCTTCTACGACGACAGCGGCGCAATTGGCCGCCGGTATCGGCGGCAGGACGAAGTGGGCACGCCGTTTGGAATCACCGTTGATGGTGAATCCATCGCGAACGGCACTGTCACGGTGCGTGACCGCGACACGCTCAAGCAGGAACGTGTCGACGCGACCAGACTGAAAGAGTATCTAAGCGCGAAGCTCACACCGTGAGCGCACTGTCCCTTCAGCGCCTGCGAGCTGAAGGCCAGGCGTTCATGGAAGCGATCTCGCGCGAGGGATATCTCGCGCTCGCCGGTCACAAAAAGACGGCGGAATTTCAGCCGATCTACCAGCAGTACGAACGAATTCTCGGCGCCGACGCACTCGAGCTGACGCTGGAAGCATTTCGGTCCGCTCCCGAGCAGAGCGACGACAAGCGATCTGCGCAGTGGCTCCTTGAGTGGGAGATAGAGTCGCAGGCTTCCAGGCCGTTGGCGGCCCTGGACGAGCGGGAGATCGCATGGGAGAACTCCGCCGTGATCCGCTCTCCCGACGGGCGCGTCATTCAGTACCAGGCGGCGCCAATCGAGATTGCGAACACCCAGGACCGGAAGGTTCGTCTCGCACTCGACGCCGCGCGGGCAGACCTGGTCGAGAAGGAGCATGCGCCGCTTCGTCGCGAGCGGTTGCAGCGCGAGAAGGAGTACATCGAATCCCTCGGCGTGGCCGATGATTACAACAGCTCTTTCGAGGCTGTCACTGGGATCTCTCTCGCCGCGCTCGCGGCGAGCTGCGAGGGGTTTTTGCGCGACACCCAATCGATGTGGGACGACACGTTTCCGAGAGTGCTGAAGAAAAAGCTGGGGATCAAGCCGTCACAGGCAAAGCGCTCAGATGCGCTTGCGCTCTTCAGAGCGTCCGAATACGACGATGCGTTTCCCGGAAACCACATGGAGTCGGTGATACGGCGGCACGTCAGGGAGATGGGAATCGATCCGACGGCCAATGGGCGGATCATTTTCGACGTAGGCGACCGGGAGGGAAAGCGATCCCGCGCGTTCTGCTCTCCCGTTCGCGTTCCCCAGGAAGTGTACCTCGTGCTCCGCCCGCATGGCGGGCAGAGCGACTACAACACCTTTCTCCACGAGCTCGGGCACGCTCTTCACTTCGCCTACGTGAGCGACGACTACCCATTCGAGTTCCGTTGGCTCGGAGACAACTCGGTGACGGAGTCGTATGCAATGCTCTTTGATCACCGAATGCACGACAGGGGGTGGCTCCTGCGCTATGCGCAGCTTGGCACGAACCGCGTAGCGGAATTTCTGCGGACCGCGGGCTTCGAAGAGCTTCACTACCTTCGGCGGTACTGCGCAAAGTTTCTCTATGAGCGTGCCCTCTATGCCGGGGAGATGCCGTGGGAGCAGCTACCTGACATGTACGTCTCGCTTCTGAGCAACGCTACGGGTTTCGAGTACGATCCCGCCGATGCGTTCGTGGATGTGGACCCGAGATTTTATTCCGCGCGGTATCTGCGCGCCTGGCAGCTGCAGTCCGTGCTCAATGAGAAGCTGACAACACGGTTTGATGTAGACTGGTTCAGGAATCCGAGCGCGGGGCCATGGATGGTCGGTGAGCTCTTCTCGCACGGTCAGCGCGAGACCGCCGAGGAGATCTCGACGCGGGTGGGCGGCGGTGCGCTGTCCTTCCAGCCACTCGTTCGAAAAGTCGAGGCGCTTCTCGAGGCGTGATTGGCCGAGCTCGCGGATGCGTTTCATTGGCATCTCGGCTTGGGTCGAGGCTGGGTGTCCTCTTCGGCGGCTGCTCGCTTACACGCATCGAGCCTCGCGTGCAAACTGCAACGGCGCACGCTAGTCTCTTGCTACGCGAGACGCCGCCTGCGAGGACACCCCGCCTCTCCCTGCACAGATCCTTGAACAGCTCGCGCGACAACCCGTCGCGCGAAGCGCGACGCTGCCCCGAATGCGAGTGCAGCGCAGACAAGCGCCGAGTCGATCACCCGCCCGGCCGTGTTTCTCCGGATGTCTGGCAGGGAAGGAGGGAGGAAGTCGGCGCAGGCGGCGTCTCGCGTAGCAAGAGACTCGCGCGAATTGCAGTCGGGACTCTAATGCCGCAATGAGCCAGCGAGGCTCGATGCGTGTAAGCGAGTAGCCGCCGAAGCCGACATCCTCCCGACTGACCGGCGCCGAGATCCCGAAGAAAACGCGTGAGAGCCTATCGACCCTGCAGCTCGTCAGCGATTCGCGAGCCGTCGTACATCTTGCGCAACGCCTCCGTAATCCCGCGCGAGTGCACACTCACTGTGCGCCCGACGTCGGTCGAAAAGATGAAGCGGTTCGAGATGCCTTCGATGTTCGAGTCGAACACCAGGCCGACCACTTCCGCGTTACGGTTGATTACCGGGCTTCCAGAGTTGCCACCAATGATGTCGTTGGTCGAGACGAAATTGTACGGCGTTGTCAGGTCGAGGTTTCCCTTCCTTTCGACCCACCGCTTGGGAAGCTTGAACGGATCCTTGTCGTCGAACGCAGCTGACCGCTCGTACAACCCGTAGAAAGTCGTCTTGTACGGCGCGATCGTCCCATTCGACGGGAATGACTTGACGACGCCGTCGCTGATGCGAAGCGTGAAGGTCGCGTCGGGAGGGAGCGCGGTTCCGTAAGCGGCGAAGAGAGCCTGTCCGATCTTCTCGCTGTTGCTCGCGATTATCACGTTGAGCGCATTCGCTCTAGCGGTGACCACGCGATTCAGCGGATCGATGTCCCGCGCCAGGGCGATCATGGGATCCGTCGAAGCTGCGACGGCTGGCGCACCTCCCTGCAGCAGCGACGCGCGAAATGCCGGATCGGCGAGTCGCGTGCCGCGCACCAACGCCGCAGCGGCGGCTTCAGGGGTCCGTCCAGCCAGTGTGAGGCGGACAAACGGATCGTTCGGCCCGAGCTCGCTCTGCGCGGCGCGCAGCTGCGCGGCGATGGCAAGCCTTTCGAACGCGGTGTCGATCGGGATGTTCTGCGAAAGCTGAGCGGTCATGTTATTGATTGCCGCTCCGCGATACGCGGCAAGACGAGCCGAGTCGGGCTTCCCCGATTCGCTCGCAATCCGCACCAGCTGTCCTGCGATAGTCAGCAGTTTCGAGTTTCCTCCAAAGCTCTGGTAACGCAGTTGCGGATTGAAAGTGGCCAGCTCGCGCTGAGCAGCCGTTATTGCATCCCAGGCTCCCCCATATTGAGCCTGCAGCTTCGGATCTGCCGCGATGCGCGCGCGAAGCTCCTGCTCGAACGCACGCTTCTTGGCCATGCTCAGAGTATCCAGCAGACCCGCGCGATAGCCGATAAAAGCCTTCTGCGAATTGGCGGCGAAAAACACGTCATTCTGGTATCGGGCGACAGCCGACGTGTCCGACCGCGCGAGCTCGGCGTAGATCGCCAGCCCACGCTTTATCGCGGCGAGTGACGCGGGATATCCGACGTCACGAAGGAATTCCATCTGTGAGATCGTATTGAGACGTCCAGTCGATCCGGGATTTCCCACAACGAACACCAGCTCGTTCTCTACCGCACCGGCCGCGCTCCACTTCAAATAGTCGGTCGGCGCATAGGGCTGGTTGTTCTCGTAGACGCGAAGGAGCGTCAGGTCGAGGTCGTAGCGCGGGTAGGTGAAGTTGTCGGGGTCACCTCCGAAGAACGCGATGTCTCCTTCGGGTGCCATTACCAGACGAACATCGTTGAACCGGCGGTAGCGATACAGCGAATACATACCTCCCTGATACAACGTCACGACCTGGCATGTGAGCTGAGTCTGTTGATTGCACTCCGTCTGGATCTGCCCAGTCACCGCCGTTCGCTGCGCTGCCTGGTCAGCCGGCGTCTTCCCGGTGATGGCGGACCGCACCCTGGTCGTCACGTCCTGAATCGATTGCAGCTGATCGACATACAGACCGGCGCATTTCTTTTCGTCGGCGAGAGTCCCCGCCGCGAATCCGGTCTGGATGTAGTTCGAATCCGGCGGCGACGAGCTGGCAGTACATTCGCGGCCGCAATGGTGGTTGGTCATCACCAACCCTCGAGCCGACACAAATGACGCCGAGCAGTTCGGCAGGCGTACGGAGGCGAGCCGGACGTGATCGAGCCACTTCTGGTCCGGCGCAAAGTTGTAGGTTCGGCGCCAGTAATCGAGCGGCGGCGCGTCGAAGGTCCACATCGTGCCGAACTCCGGCCTGTAAGTCGCGGGCGGAAGCTGATTGGCCGGGGTCTGCCGCGCAGCGGTGCTCTGTGCGGAAGCCTGCGCGGATACGACCAGCGCGGAGGCGAGAGCCAACGCGCGGAGAAGTGATCTACTCGTCAGCATGTGTCGTCTGTCCTTTTCGTAAAGGTCTTGGAAAGCCGAATTGCAAGATATCGACCGCGACATCGAGTTGCCTTGTTGCTCCGTCCAAGGCGGCCTAGATTGCACGGACTTGCTCGAACCCTTCACTCGTCATCGATGTCACAGCGCAACCGCACGCTTCAGGAGACCACGACTTCACTTACTCCGGCCGAGACGCTGGCAGCCGCGAAATCTTTTTTCTCTCGGCAAAACGGTGTCTACGCCGCATTCCCCGAACAGGAAAGCGCCCAGCACGTCACGCTGCGCGGGCAGGGTGGAGAAGAAGTCGTGATCGCGGCCTTCGCCGACGCTGGGGGGACGAAAGTCACCGGGTCCACATACCTGTTCGATCAACAGGTCGCCCGGTTTCTGGCGACGCTGGCTCCGCTCCCGCTCGAAGTTCTCGATGCGGGCGACCGATGACAGCGCCAACCATGTTCGTCAACAGCCTTCGCACGCGTGGTCAGCCATTCAAGCTTGGGGCTCCTTCCGATCAGCCGCTTCGCCTGAGAGCGCAGGTTCTCGAAGCGTGGGATGCGATTCCGATCGACGCGAATCCATCGGCTTCGGTGCGCAGTCTCAAGCAGCTCGCTCTGCGCGAGCTGTATCCCGACGTGCGGCACGATGACGAGTACGTCGTCAAGCTCAACGGGTTCGAGATCCTCGACGAAGACGCTCCGATCTCGTCGACCGCCGCCCGCAACGGGTCCACTTTCCTCATCACCGACCGCCGCCGGCGACCGGTAGAATAGCGGCACACGGTCCATGCGGGCCGCCTTCATTTCCAACAGCGACTGTGGCCGGCACGACACCGGGTGGGGACATCCGGAGCACGTCGGCCGGCTGCGCGCAATTACCCGTGCGCTTCGCGAAGATCCCGAGTTCTTTCACACCGTCGACCATCTCGAGGGCCGACACGCCACCATCGAGGAGCTCGAGCTCGTTCATGACGCCGACTACATCCGCGGCGTAAAGCAGATGATCGAAGACGGCGGTGGACGACTCGACGCTGACACTGTTGTGAGCAGCGGGTCGTGGGACGCCGCGACCGCCGGGGCGGGGTGCGTCCTGTCAGCCGTCGATCTCTCGGTGAGCGGCGTTCATCCGCGCAGCTTCTCCGCGGTGCGACCGCCCGGCCACCACGCGGTTCGCAACCGCTCCATGGGATTCTGTCTCTTTGGAAATGTCGCGCTCGCCGCGCACTACGCCCGCAAGAAGCACGGTCTCCAGCGAATTCTGATCGTCGACTGGGATGTTCATCACGGGAACGGCACGCAGGCGCTCGTCGAGAACGAGCCCGACATCCACTTTGTCTCGATGCATCAGTGGCCGTGGTATCCGGGAACGGGCGCCGCAGCAGATCGTGGACCGCACCGCACCGTCTGGAACGTTCCCAAGCCTGCCGGGCTGCCGCGGGCCGATTACGTGACAGCATTCGAGACGGCCGTCGACGCCGCCACTCGTGGATTCGTGCCCGACCTCATTTTAATTTCGGCCGGGTTCGATTCTCTCGCCGGCGACCCGCTCGGCGGTTTTACTCTCGAGGTCGAGGACTTCGAGTTACTCACCCGCTCGCTGGTGGCGCGCGCTGATTCCTGGTGCGGTGGGCGCGTCGTCAGCGCGCTCGAGGGCGGCTATTCGCCCGATCGGCTGGCTCAGGCGAGCGTCCGTCACCTGGCCGCTCTTGCCGCGTAGCGGCTATCTTGAACGATGTCCGGCCGCGATCTCGCGGCGCTCTGTGGATAGCTATCTAACACAGGTATCCAATCGTCTAGGTATGGCGACCAAGACCCTTGGTGTGGTCGCGACTGTCACTCTGCCAATCCTGGCTGGTCTCAAATGGCGCAAGCTTCTCTGAACGCGCTCAGATTGTACGGCGTGGCCGCCGTAGAGTCGGGCCACACGGCTACCCTCGCCGAGGGCACGAGCCTTACCCATTACCGCGCCCTGGCGGCGATCGTAGAGCCGTCCAGCTATTCGGCCGTGAGTCTTGACGATGGCGAGATGACCAAATACCTCAGAGTTCTCGACGAAGCCCACGCGCACGGCGCGGTGCTCCCAGCCCCTCCGGGAACGGTGTTTCAGTCCAACAACACGCTGACGCGGTGGCTCGAGCTCCACTACTTCACTCTCACCGAAGCCCTCTCCGTTATCGAGGGGCACGCCGCGGCGCGAGTGAGCATCACGACCCAGGGCAATAAGGAAGACGCAGACGCACAGAAGAGCTTTGCGGCGCTTGCCGCTGAGAGTCTGCGGATGCTCAGGGGACAGGCAGCGGCAACCGTTACGCTTCCTCGAGCCGATGGCGACGAAGAAGAAGGCGTAGTGGCCAGAGCGTCATTCCTGATCGACACACAGCGCTGGGACGCATTCCAGGACATCGTCTCGAAGGAGGCTCGGCGTCAGGGGTCCCTCGACTTCAAGGTCACCGGCCCATGGCCACCGTACGATTTCGTGCGGATGCAGTTCGGGGGCTGACGGATGTTCTGTCCTGACTGCGGGAGCTGGAACCGGGCTGAGGCCGCGCGCTGCGTGCGTTGCGGCATCCGCATGCCGGAGAGCTCGGACAAGCGTCAGGCGCCGCCGGATCCCTCGGTTACGGCGCTTCGACAGGTCACCGGCGGACGCTACACGATCATGCACCGCGTCGGAGAGGGTGGAATGGCGAGCGTCTACTATGCTCTTCAGGCCAGCCTCGCTTCGCCGGTCGTGATCAAGGTGCTCCACCCGCACCTGGCGCGCGAGCACGAAATGCGCGAGCGATTCCGCAGGGAAGCGGAGTCCGCCGCGCAGCTGATGCACCCGCATATCTGCAAGATCATCGACTTCGGGATGGTGGACGATCACGTCTGGCTCGTGATGCCGTATCTCGCCCGCGGAACGCTGAGCGATCGGATCGGCGGACACCGGTCCCTCTCTCCCGAGACCACCGCCGCAGTTGCCGCCCAGGTCGCGACCGGGCTCGACTACGCGCACCGGCGGGGTCTCGTTCACCGCGACATCAAGCCGGACAACAT
>DHJO01000118.1:24096-25054 GCA_002404375.1 Gemmatimonadales bacterium UBA4718
GACAGCTATTCCATCAGCTACAAGCACGTGACCGAGACGGCGGTCTCACCCGACGTCGTGGAGTCGAAAATCCCGCCACAGCTCGCGGCGATCGTCATGCGTTGCCTGGAGAAGAATCCGGCTCACCGTTTCGAGCGGGGCAACGATCTCGCCGACGCGCTCATTAACTTTCTATCTGGCGCATCGTCGCATCACGAGTTCCGCATGGCTCGCACAGCACGCGCAACGGCCACCGTCGCTGCCGGATGAAGCTTTCGCACCAGACAATCGAGCTCAAGCCAACGCACCCGTTCGTCATAGCGCGAGGCGGGTACGCGCACCATCGAAACGTGGTCGTGCGCATCACCGACGACGATGGAATCCAAGGTTTTGGGGAAGCGGCACCCAATCGCTACTACGGTGAGTCGGTCGCCACCGTCATTGCGGCGCTCGGACAGTTCAAGCCGCTTCTCGAACGCGCTGATCCAATGTCGCTCGAGTCCATCGAAGGGCAGCTGAATCGCGCCCTTCGAGGCAATGCATCGGCGAAGAGCGCCATCAGCTCCGCGCTGCACGATCTGCTCGGAAAGCGTCTGGGACTTCCGGTTCACCGGATATGGGGTCTCGATCCGGCGACCGCTCCGCAATCGAGCTTCACCATCGCGATCGCGGAGAACCACGAGCTCGAGCAGCGAGTTCGCGAAGCGCGCGACTATCCCATTCTCAAGATCAAGCTCGGAACGGACCGGGACATGGAAATCGTCCGCATCATTCGGAATGCCGCTCCGGACAAGCGGTTGCGCGTCGATGCGAACGCGGCGTGGACGGCAAAGCACGCCGTGCGGATGAGCGAATTTCTCGTGGAGCAAGGCGTCGAGATGCTCGAGCAACCGGTCGCGGGGAACGACATCGAGGGGCTTCGATTCGTCCGCAAACGAGCCAAGCTGCCCGTTTTTGCTGACGAGTCGTGCCTTGTCGC
>DHJO01000118.1:25066-26209 GCA_002404375.1 Gemmatimonadales bacterium UBA4718
ACCGATATTCCGAAGCTCGCCGGAGCAGTTGATGGGATCAATATCAAGCTCGCCAAGTGTGGCAGCCTCAGGGAGGCGATGCGCATGGTGCACACGGCTCGCGCCCTCGACATGCAGGTAATGGCGGGATGCATGATCGAGAGCTCGCTGGGGATCTCCGCGATAGCGCAGATCGCCCCGCTTCTCGACGCCGCTGATTTCGATGGGGCCGCGCTGCTGAGCACCGATCCTTTTCGCGGCACGTCCATCGCCGGAGGCTCCATCAAACTGTCGGACGCACCCGGGCTCGGCGCATCGCCAGTGCCGAGCGGGGATCTGACCATGGCGTTCCAAAGTGCGTGAGAAGCCTCCGAGGTTTGTCGAAGTCGCGCTGCCCCTCCCGCTGTTCCAGAATTTCACATACACAGTAGAAGAAGGCCTCGCGAACCCGGTCGTTGTCGGGTCGAGGGTTGTCGTCCCGCTGCGGAGCGCCAGGGAAATGGGCGTTTGTGTCGGCGTGAGCGACGTCAGCCCGCTCAAGCGAAAGCCCAAGGCAGTTCTCGAATCGCCAGACGCCAAACCGGCGGTCAGTCACTCTTTGCTCGAGCTATGCAAGTGGATGTCCGACTACTACATCGTTCCACTGGGCGTCGCTCTCCGCGCGGCGCTTCCGGCGGCTCTCACCGGGGCCGACGATCCATATCCCACGCGCAAGACGCAGCGGGTCGTCCGCGTCGGAGTTGAGATCCCGTCACTCCTTCAGCGTGACAAAGTGTTCGCGAGGTCGCCGCAGCAGCGAGCCGTGTTCGAGCTCATCGAGTCTCTCGGAAACAGGACGACGGCGGAGCAGTTGAGCTCGCAGCTCGAGTTCTCGACCTCGGTGCTCAAGTCTCTCGAGAAGCGCGGCATGATAATCATCGAGGAGGAGGAGGTCGAGCGCGATCCATTCTCCTCGCGTGGCGGAATCTCAGCGACGCGACTCCAGCCGACCCCCGCGCAGCAGCACGCTATCGACACAATGGCGGGCGCCGAGAAGGGCGAGGTATTTCTTCTTCACGGAATCACGGGAAGCGGGAAGACACTGGTGTACATCGAGCTGCTCCGCCGAATTGTGGATGAGCGCGGGCAGACGGCGATCGTGCTCGTCCCCGAGATCGCGCTCAC
>DHJO01000118.1:26391-26595 GCA_002404375.1 Gemmatimonadales bacterium UBA4718
AAGCGCGGAGAAAAGAGGATCGTCGTCGGGGCGCGCTCTGCGGTTTTCGCCCCGCTCGAAAACCTGGGAGCGATAATCGTCGACGAGGAGCATGAGTCCAGCTACAAACAGGGCGAGACGCCTCGTTATCACGCGCGGGAAGTGGCGATTGTCAGAGCGAAGAACGAAGGCGCCATCACTCTGCTGGGAAGCGCCACGCCATCC
>DHJO01000118.1:26763-27254 GCA_002404375.1 Gemmatimonadales bacterium UBA4718
CTCCCGAAAGTCGAAGTGATCGACTTGCGCAAGATCGCCACTGACTATTCGGGCATGGCACAGGGTGGAATCGACTACGGTGCCGTCATACGCGAGCCACTCCACGACGCAATCGTCGAGTGCATGCAGCGAGGCGAGCAGAGCATCCTGCTGCTCAATCGTCGTGGCTATTCATCGTTCATCCAGTGCATCGACTGTGGAGCAGTCGCCACCTGTCCTCACTGCAGCATCACTCTCACCCACCACCGGAATCCCGAGCGTCTCATCTGCCACTACTGCCTGCACAAGGAAGATCCGCGCCCGGATTGTCCCCGCTGCGGCGGCAGAAACCTCAAGCAGCGCGGCCTCGGCACGCAGCAAGTGGAGAGACTGCTGAGCGAGAGATTCCCCGCGGCTCGGATTGCCCGGATGGATTTTGACACCACGAGCGGAAAGTGGGCGCACACCAGAATTCTCGATCGGGTGGCGTCCGGCGAAGTCGACATCCTGCT
>DHJO01000118.1:27410-27870 GCA_002404375.1 Gemmatimonadales bacterium UBA4718
TCCGAGCGCTGCTTCCAGCTACTCAGTCAGGTGTCTGGCCGGGCGGGACGGGGGGAGAAGGGAGGGCGAGTGTTGATCCAGACACGGATTCCGGCGCATCACGCGGTTCGATACGCCGTGTCGCACGATTATGCGTCGTTCGTTCGCGAGGAGATGGAAGGCCGCGTGGATCCACCGTATCCGCCCAACGTGCGGCTCGCGAACATCGTGTTCAGCGGGGTGATTGAAGATTCCACCGCAAAGCTTGCGATACACGCCGGTGAGTGGCTGCGCGAGCTGATCACGACTCGCGCGGGGGACGAAGTGACCGTGGTCGGTCCAGCGCCATGTCCGATCGAGCGAATCAAGAGCCGCTGGCGGTGGCACGTTCTGCTGAAGACCGATCATCCAGCGGAGCTTACTCGCGTGAGCCGTTACTTCATGGAGCGATTCGAGATTCCGAATACCGCGCAGCTGCGCG
>DHJO01000118.1:28091-36600 GCA_002404375.1 Gemmatimonadales bacterium UBA4718
GGATGCCGCGCGAGCCGCGGATGGATTCCGCGCTCGTGCTCGACGGCGATGATCTCTGGATCAGGGAAGGCCGCAAGCTGAAGAAGGGCGACATGGTCGCCGTCGGATCCGCCGAAGACGGCAGCGAGGGCATCTATGTCCACACCTCTTCATTTCTCGCGGATGAAGAAGGTGAGTTCAAGTTCATGACGAGCGAGGTGTCGCGCGAGAAGCCGATCGACTACGAGCTGATGGCACACATCCTCATCGAGGAGCGGGATCGAGGTGGCTATCCCATCTGGGTGACGGGACCGGCCCTCGTCCACTCGCGCGCGCGCGCGGACATGGTCTGGTTCATCGAGAACGGTTTCGTCTCGGCGCTGCTCGCTGGAAATGCGGTCGCCGTGCACGACATCGAGGCTTCGATCTTCGGCACCACTCTTGGAATGACGCGAACGGGCGAGGCCACAACGGGTGGCCACGGCCTCCACATGCGCGCAATCAACAAGGTAAGGGCCGCAGGATCCATAGCACGTGCGGTAGAGCAGGGAGTGATCAAGGACGGCATCATGCACGCGTGCGTGTCGCAAGGAATTCCGTTCGTGCTCACTGGATCGATCCGCGACGACGGCCCGCTGCCGGAAGTGATCACCGACACCCTCGCCGCGCAGGATGCAATGAAGCGCCACACCACGCGCGCGACGATGGCGGTGCTGATCGCGACGGCTCTGCACGCGATAGCGACCGGCAACATGCTGCCCGCGTTCGTCACGGAAGCCGACGGCTCCATGCGTGAGCTTCCGACGATCTGCGTCGATTCGTCGGAATTCGTGGTCAGCAAGCTCAAGGATCGCGGCACGCACCAGGCGTTCGGAGTAGTGACGAACGCACAGGATTTCATGCACATTCTCCGACTCTACGTCGAGCGCGAGCTCAGCGAGAGGCAGGCATCGAAAGCCGGAACCCAGACATCCAAAGCACGGGCGTGATCGAGACTACCGAGAGATTCCTGCGAGACATCGCCGACCGGATCGGATTGAACGCGGTCGACGAGGTGAGATTATTCCCGCCGCTGCGGCAGTCCGGAGTGGAGACGGGCGTTGCGGTCGTCGCCGCACTTCCCCTTCCGCCCGAGGAAAAGCATCTCCACGCCGCTGACGAGCCGCCAGAGGCGTTGACGGAGAGCGCCGGCGACGAGTTCCTGCCAATAGAGGAAGAGGATCGCGCGATCATCGTGCATCGGCACACGGTGTTCACGGCGCGATACCGCCACACCCTGAAAGGTCCCGATCGCGGAAAGTGGGAGGTCGAAGTGCAAGCCGAAGCCGACGCGCCGCTCGTGACGCTGGATCAAGTGGTGAAGGGCGTGATGAAGCGCGCGGGGGAGCCGTTCGAGCCCGAAAAGATCTCGGCTACGGCATTTCGAACGATCGTCGAAGGAACAGCGCCGACGCTTTCGACGTAGCTGTCAGCGCTTGGGTGCGCTGCGATTGGCATTCCTTCTTTTTGGGAGGTGAGGGTGTCCTCTTCGGCGGCTAACCGGCTTACACGCTGCGAACACCCGTCAGCCCACGAGCGGCTTGCGCTCGCTCGCGGGCACCCAGCCGGTTTCTTGCTACGCCGGACGCCGCCTGCGAGGACACCCCCACCTCCCAATAGAGCGTCGCAACTGCAGCGGCGCGAAGCGCCGCACTGCCCCGCGGGTGCGTTCGGTCTCGCACGGAGGGACGCGGGAATGCCGAGCTACGCTCGGCCCGCTCGCGCGGCACCACAAGCCAAGAGTGGCAACGCGATTTCTAGAGGGGAGTCGGGTGGGTGTGTCCTCGCAGGCGGCGTCTCGCGTAGCAAGAGACTCGCGCGCGCCGTTGTAGTTGCGCGCGAGGCTCGCAGCGTGTAAGCGAGTAGCCGCCGAAGAGGATACACCCGCCCGACGGACCGGCATAGAAATCAGACGGCGACACCCGGAGCAACAGGCGTCAATCGCGATGCCTCTGGCGGAGCGTTCTCGGCGTTCGCAGCCGCGTAGCGCGCGAGCACCGTACGATGAATATCTCGCGCGTCCTCGAGAATTTCGGACGCCAGTCCCAGCCTCTCGGGCGAGATGATGAAGGGATAGACCTGGTCTCCGCCGGCAGACCCGTGCGCCCCGACCTGGTCGTCGAACGAGATGATGTCGTAGCCGTCGTACGAGCCGAACAGGACACAGTCGCCGGCGTTCGACTGCCCCACCAGCGACTCCACCGCGCGCAGCACGTATGGATCCGTGCCGAATATCTCCAGCGGATTTTCCCCCGAGATGTTCTCGACCTGACCATCGCGCAGGCTGGCTCGCCCGCTCCTGCTCGCCAGTGCTACGCCCTGGGCAGAAACCGTCGCGACAAGCCCGATCCCCGGGTGAGCGATCAGCCGCTCGTAGAGTCTCGACCAGCGACTGTCGGCGAGAATCTGTTCGTGCGTGAGGCGTTGCTCGGTCGCAGTGAAATACACGAGCGCGAGGCACGAGCTGTAGGTGACGACGACGTCGTTGATTCTGTCGACCCGATACTTCTCGGGGAAGATGATCTCCCGGAGTCCGTACCGGCTTCTCAGCCAGTCCCGGAATCTGCGGATTCCCTTGCGAGCGCCGAAAGATGCTGGCGTGAGCTGCGCTACCGCCTCCACGACTTCGGGTCCGATGTCCGCGTACTCGGTATCCTCGGCGTAGCTGGCGAGCGAGCGCGGTGCCGGCTTGCCGGAGCGCGGTGCTTCGTCCAGGATTCGCTGGACCGTTGCCCCCAGCGATTCGCCGTACTTCACGCGATAACTGAGTGCTGGCGTCATTCCGTGATCGGATAGAATCACGAGATCGTACCCTCGTCCGCCCGCGAGCTGTGCCATCCGCCAGATCTCGGCGATCCGTGCATCCGTGCGCCGCAGGTCCACCAGCGCCTGCTTTCCCGATGGGCCGAAGTGGTGCGCGAGCTCGTCGTACTGCATGAACGTGCTGTAGATGATTGGCACGCCCAGATAGACGTCGAGCAGAATCGCCATCGTCTGCAGCTCACGGACGACGACGTTGCTCAGGATCCGGATGAAAGGGAAAATCCCCTCGGCGTGAGTGACCCTGCCAGCGATCTCACCGCGTGCGCGCTCCCATTCCTCCAGCAGCCACTCGAACGCTCCCTGGAGCACCATGCGAGCCATCCGTATCGGGTGCAACAGCATGAGAAGCGCCATTCGCGTGCCGCCAAGACGACGGTACACTGAGATCTTCTCGCGGGTCGCGACCGTGAACGCAACCGTCTGGGCATCGCCGTCCAGCAGATTCACGTAGCTCGAGCCGCCGGCCAAAGCTCCTGGCGAGTGGATACGGTCGCGGATGTATTGCACTCCGTGCGGCGCGTTGCACGTGATCACTTTGCGCGCCGCCTTGTCGTAGAACCGAAACGCCGGAATGCCGCTGTTCTCGCCGTGGAACATTCCCGCCTGGCAATACGGAGTAGCGGACGGGAGGCCGCAGAACCACCGTCGGAGAGCAAAGCCTTCCCGCAGCAGCCGCGCGATCGTGGGACACAATCCGAGCTCGAGCGCGCGCCGCAAATCCGAGTAGGCGAGCGCATCGATCTGGAGCATGATGAGCCCACGCTGGGGCGGACGCGCGCGCTTTTCCCTCGCGAACGGGCGATACTTCGTTCGATAGTACCAGCTGAGGAGTGGGCCCGCGCGTGGCCTCGCGCGCCGCTCCGCTATGACAGATGGCGCTGGATGTGGCGTAGGAGATCGCCGATTGGGAGTGGCTTGAGCAGGACATCCGCGCACCCTGCCTCGAGACAAATGCGGCGCGTCTTTGCGTCGTCGTGACCGGTCATCGCCAGGGTCGCCCGAGGGGGAACGCCCCGCTCGCGCAGTGCTTCGAGCACTTCCAGCCCATTGCCATCGGGAAGCGAGAGATCGAGGAGCATTACGTCGGCGGTATTCGCGATTCCACGCTCGATTGCCTCCGCGACCGTTGCCGCCACGTCGACATCGTAGCCGGTCTCACTGAACAGAATGCGGAACGCATCTGTCACGAGTGTGCTGTCTTCCACGATGAGAATGCGCGCGGGCACTTATTCCCGCGGCGCGTCGAGGGGCACGGTAAAGAAGAAACGGCTTCCCTTGCCGAGCTCGCTGTCTACCCAGATAGCGCCGTCGTGGAGCTCGACGAGTTTGCGCGCGATCGCGAGTCCCAGCCCCGTCCCGTGATGCGGACGCGACGGGGAAGCGTCGACCTGGGCGAACTCGCGGAAAACCAGCTCGTGGTGATCCCGGGCAATGCCGCGTCCGTTGTCGCCGACTTCGACCAACAGCTCTTCTGCGTTCTGTCCCCGACGCGAAAGGCCTATCCAGATCCGCCCGCCATCGGGTGTGAACTTGATCGCGTTTCCGATCAGGTTGCCGAGCACGTGCCGCAACTTGTCACGATCGGCGTAAACCGGAGGCAGGTCATCGCCATTGAGGCGCTCGATGGTCAAGCGCTTCTTTGCCGCCAGAGGCTGGTTGAGCATTCGCACCTGATCGACCACTTCGCTGATCGAGAATTCAGTTCGCGCGAGCTTGATCTGGTCGCTCTCGCTGCGCACGTAGGTCAGAATCTCGTCGATCATGTCGAGGAGCTGTTGGCCACCGTTCACGATTCCGCGCACGCTCTCGCGCTGCTTCGTATTCAGCTCTCCCAGCATTCCATCGCGCAGTATCTCGGCGTGCGTGATGATTGCGGCGAGCGGCGTCCGCAGATCGTGCGAAATGTTGGAAAGAAATTGCGTTTTCAGCGAGTCGCGCGATTTCAGCTCGTCGATCGTGCCCTGCGCTTCCTTCGCCTGGACTTCAAGCGCTTTTAGCCGCTTTTTCAAGGCGGCGGGATCGAGCCGGTCGGACATGCTCATATTGTACTTGCTGGTACATCGGTTGCCAACGTATCCGACTCCACTGCGTCGAGTAGCTGCTGACGCCGCAATAGCGACCAATAGCGTCCACGCATCGCCATCAGCTCCGCGTGCCGGCCTTGCTCGACCAGGGTGCCCTTCTCGAGCACGATGATCCATGATGCGTCACGTATCGCGCTAATTCTGTGGGACGCGATGAGCGCTGTCCTTCCGGCCATGGCTTCACGAAGCGCGCGCAGTATCTCCGCTTCGGTATGTGTGTCAACCGCGGACAACGCGTCATCGAGCAGCACGATGCTCGGCTTTCTCGCCAGCGCGCGGGCCAGCGATGCGCGCTGCTTCTGGCCGCCGGAGAGATTGATTCCGCGTTCGCCCAGGACAGTCTCGTACTTGCCCGGAAACTCCTCGATCGTCTGATCGAGCTGCGCGACTCCCGCTGCCCATTCCGCCGACTCGGAATCGAGCGTGCCGTAGGCGAGATTCGCCCCTACGGTGTCGCTGAAGAGGAGACTCTCCTGGGGAACGAAGCCGATTTCACGCCGCAGGTCCTCCGGTAGAATTGTGCGCGTCGGCACCCCGTCGATGAGTATCTCCCCTTCCTGCGGATCGTACATGCGCGGTATGAGATCGATGAGCGCGCTCTTGCCGCTGCCCGTAGCTCCAACGATGCCAAAGGTTGCGCCGGCGGGGACCGTAAAGCTCACGTTGTGCAGAACCCAGCGTGGCTGGCCCGACGGGTCCGATGGATAGTGAAATCCGACGTTTCTGAATTCGATTGTCCGGCCGGAGGCAGCCGGCGGAAGCTGCTGGACGGGTTCTTCAGCGCCGATCGCCGGACGAACGTCGAATATCTCCGCAAGTCGCCCCATCGACGCTTCACCTCGCTGGAACAGATTCACCACCCAGCCCAGCGCGATCATCGGCCAGGTAAGCATGGTGAGGTACATTCCGAAGGCGACGAACGAGCCGACAGAGATAGTGCCTCTGATCGTGAGCGCTCCGCCGGCGCCCAGGACAATTACAGCGCCGAGTCCGCCGAAGAACGCGAAAAGCGGATTGAGCGTTCCCCACAGGCGCACGAGGGACATATTCAGCGCGAGGTATTGATCGTTGATTGCGCCGAAGCGTGCGATCTCGGCCGCCTCCTGCCGATAAGCCCGAACGATTCTCGCTCCGCTCAGATTTTCCTGCGCCCGCGTCGTCAGAGTCGAGAAATGCTCCTGCACCGCCTCGAAGCGATCGTGAATCGCCTTTCCCATCCGCATGGTGAGCACGGGAAGAATGAGCATGGGGACGAGCGCCAGAAGCGTGAGTCTGACATCGATGCGCAGCATGAAGAACAGCGCGAACAGTCCTCCAGTGATCGTGTTCGCGAGATACATCACCGCCGGCCCCACGGCCGTGCGTACCGCGCTCAGGTCGTTGGTGAGGCGGGCCATGATGTCGCCGGTCCGGGTCTGTGCAAAGTACGCGGAGTCGAGCGTCTCCAGATGTGTGAAGAGATTATTACGCAAGTCGTACTCGATCCAGCGGCTGACGCCGTTAATCAGCTCACGCATGCCGTACCTGAAGGCGCCGCCGACGATCGCGACAAGCACGATGAAGCCGCTCAGCTTCCAAATCGTGCTTAGAGGAGCGCCGGCCGTGATTGCGTCGATCGCGCGCCGGAGGAGCCAAGGGATAACACTGGTGATTGCCGATGACGCGACGACCAGCAGCAACCCGATTGTGAAGGGGATCCAGTATGGTTTGTAATATGGCGCAGCGGTCCTGAGATTCTTCATATTTGGTATGTGGATTGCACACCACGATTACTCATGAGCTTGGGCATACCCAGGGGCTCGTCACACGATGGAGGAGGCTTAATGGTTCAATATATTCCCCGCTTGAATGCGTCGCTGGCACTTTCGCTCGCGCTGCTTATTGGCGCGTGCACGGCAAAGTCTGACAACACCGCCGCCACGGACTCGGCTCTCAACAAGGACATCCAGCTCGCGAACCGCGACACGTCAGCGCAGCCGGCGCTTACCGATGTTCCCGCAGGAACGGCGACCAATCCGGCGCCGACCACTACGGCGCGTACCACTACTACTCGGACCACGACGACGCGTACGCCGACCACCACGACGCGCAGACCGACCACTTCGGTTACATCAAGCGGAAACACCGTTACGCGGTCGTCAGGGAACGCGGCGGGAGCGAAAGTAGGAATGATTGCGGCCGGCTCGACGCTCAACCTGACGTCGGGTTCAAAGATTTGCACCAACACAAACAAGATCGGTGACCACTTCACCGCCACGCTAACCAACTCGATCACGGGCTCCAACGGCGCCGTGATTCCCGCTGGCGCAACGGCCGAGGTCGAAGTGACCGAGCTCAAGCGCAGCGAAAACGCGAATGACAACGTCGTGATGGGCTTCCGGGTGATGTCCGTCAGATTTCACGGAACCACCTATCCGGTGAGTGCGACCACCAGCTACGCCGAAGTCAGCAAAGTCAGGAATCAGCCGAGGAGCAAGGACGTACAGAAGGTCGTCGGTGGTGCCGCTATCGGCGCGATTGCCGGCCAGATCTTCGGCCATAGCACCAAGGCCACAGTGATCGGCGCCGCCGTAGGTGGCGCTGCCGGAGCTGGTGCTGCCGCAGCCACGGCGAACTACGAGGGTTGCGTAAACTCAGGTGGAAAGATCACCGCAACGCTCAACTCGGCGACTCAGGTCAACATCTAATCACGAATTGGCGGCAACGAACTAAAGTCCGGCGCGAGCAATCGCGCCGGACTTTTTTTTGTGCACGATCGGCATCGTGGGGCGCGCTTTCCTCTAGTTCATCGCGCATGGTCGGCGGTGGGTGTCCCCTTCGGGAGCTCTCGCCTGCCGCTTCGCCTTGCGGCTCGCGTCACCGCGCCGCCTTGCGGCTGCGCTGGCTGCGGCCGCTCCCGGCGAGGACACCCTCCGCCTCCCTGTTCGAGATCTTTAAGTACGCGTACACCTGGCCTCTCGTGCACAACCACAAAATTCCGGGGCGTCGAAGGCTATCGCGCGAACAAGTCCGTGCCTCCAGGTTGCGTGAGATGCTGACTCCGCCCAAGCCGACGCAAAGGCGCGACCCGGTGATCACACGCCTTCGCGGCGCAGGGCGTCCGCGCAGTCAGGGAACCGGAGGGAAGGAGGGTGGGAGTGTCCTCTGAGGGAGCGGCCGCAGCCAGCGCCGCTGCAAGGCGGCGCGGTGACGCGAGCCGTAAGGCGAAGCGGCAGGCGAGAGCTCCCGAAGGGGATACTCCCCCCGACTGACCAGCGATGGCAGAGATTGCGCGAGAGACTATCGCGCCGCGACAGAAGACCGATCGCCGTGCTAGAAGCCTGCTGCGCCTCCGTGAGAGCGGGGGTCGTCCATTCCCTCGTAACCGCCTTTCACGCGCATGACCGACGCGGCGGCGGCGATCCCGCTGCTTAGCTCATACACATAGTGTCCCATGGCCCTTAGCCGCGCGATCACCGCCGGATCGAACCCCCCGGCCTCGAGCCGGATCGAATCGGGCAGCGCCTGGTGGTGCAGCCGCGGAGCGCTCATCGCATCCGCCAGCGACATCCGGTGGTCGATCACGTTCAGTATTATCTGCGACG
>DHJO01000118.1:36734-39004 GCA_002404375.1 Gemmatimonadales bacterium UBA4718
CCCTGAATCAGGCCGTACATGTTCGGCGTCCCGGGCTGCGTGGTGAAATCGTCCATCTCGTCGTTGAGGAAGAATCCCGCCCCGCTGACGTACACGCCCGATCCGTACAAATCATTCAGTGTGCTCGTGGTGGCGACCGCGTTGCCAGATTGGTCCACCACCGACCAGTGCGTCGTCTCACTACCCTCGCCCATGCGGGATGCGACTCGCGTGGTCGGGTCGGCATGGTCTCGGGAAATCGATCTGGCAACGGACCGCGCGTACGATTTGCTCGTAAGCATCGACAGCGGAACGCGCACGAATGCCGGATCGCCGAGCTTCGAGTTGCGATCGACGAACGCGCGCTGTGACGCCGACGCGACCGCATGCATTCGCTCGGCGGTCCCAAATGGGGCAGGCGGGCCATACGCTTCGAGAATGTTCAGCATCTCCGACACGGTAGCTCCGCCCGACGAAGACGGCGGCATCGAGATGAGCGAGTAGCCGCGGTAGGAGCTGCGGATAGGGTCGCGCCACACTGGGCGGTATCGCGCGAGATCCGCTTTGGTGATGAGTCCCCGGTCGCGCGCCATCTGTGCCGCGATTGAATCGGCAATGCTCCCTCGATAAAACACCACGGCGCCGCTGTCAGAAATCAGCCTGATCGTGCGCGCCAATTGTGGCTGGCGCAGTCGTGACCCGATTGGGGGCGGGGCGCCGTTGGGGAAAAACACCGCTTTCCCGGCAAAGCTTTCGATCCGGTACTTATCGCCGGAGAGTGAGCGGAATAACGTGCTGTCGACGATGAATCCCTCCGACGCGAGGCGGATCGCCGGCGCGAGCACCTTCGCCACCGGTAGCACGCCGTACTTCCGCTGGGCTTCCAGCATCCCGGCGACCGCGCCGGGTACGCCCGACGCGTGCGGACCAATCACGCTCTCGCCCGTGAGCTTCCCATTGGCGCCGACGTACATGTCGCGCGTCGCGGTGAGTGGCGCTGTTTCCCGGTAATCGAGCGCTGCTACGCGACCGTCGGCCAACCGGATCACCATGTATCCTCCGCCGCCGAGATTTCCTGCTTCAGGGAACGTGACGGCCAGAGCGAAGCCGGTGGCGACCGCCGCATCCACCGCATTGCCGCCCTGCTTCATGATCTCGGCGCCAACCTCTGCGGCGAGTCCATTGTTACTGGCAACCATCGCGTGACGCGCGAAAGTAGCATGCGATCCCGCACGGTAGTTCCAGGTGCGTGCAAACGTGGCGGGGATCCGCGCCGGGATCGCGGACGCCTGCGGCGAGCGATCGAGCGGCAGCGACGCGCTCAAGCCGATGAAAGCGGCGGCTACTACACCCGCAATTGCAATTTTGTTTTTCAGGGGCGCTCCCGAAGCAATGCGCGTCAGCTCGGCAAATTCTACCACAGTCCGGTGAATTCTATCAGGCATCGCACAGCCGCGTGAGCTATCGGGTAATCGTGTGCGAGCCGAAACCCATGCGCAGCGCAACTCGCAGCGAAGGCATGCTGTTCGTATTGCTCGTGCCATTCGCCAGGCCCTTCCGTTCGTGTATGGCGAAAGTGTAGTCCGCAAAAATCAAGTCGAGCGCCATGCGGGTACTGAAGCCGTATCCGAAACCGTAGGCGAGCGAGAAGAGCGGATCGATGTTTCCCTTGCTTGGGGCGAGCTTCGCTCCGCCGGCGTCCTCCTTCAGGTTCTTGTACATGACGACTCCACCATTGAGCTCTACGATCTGATGGAATCCGTTGCCCGACCCGGAGTGAAACCCCAGGACGAGTGTAGTCATGTCCAGATGCGCGTTACAGCTCAAACACCTCGTTCCATTTTCACCCACTGGCAGGGGCTTGGCCAAATCCGCGGAGTAGGTGAAAGGAACCCGGGCATAGCTTCCGGCAAAGCCGAATGAGGCGCCGTTGTCCATTGCCTTCTCGAGAGATGCTCGATACTGAAGGTTGGTGGCGTTACCGAAGTCCCAGCTGCTGCCTGTCACGCCGTCGTTGACGCCATTGCCTCTGAACCCTCCAACACCAGCTGACACCCACCAATCGGGATCATTGGTCGTGTACACTCTGGGAGGACGCCGTATCTGCGCGCTGAGCGATTCGGCAGCAAACATCAACACCAATAACGCAAAGAAAAAGTGTCTCATCATCTTGCTCCAAGTTGTCTTGCGATTCGCGCGATGCGTCGGGTAAGTTAGATCGTGGCTCACCGCTCGGCAGCGCATTGATGTTGGATCCTCGCGAAACGGAGCGCCGCAACCCGCGTACCGCT
>DHJO01000118.1:39123-40856 GCA_002404375.1 Gemmatimonadales bacterium UBA4718
TCAGGACGACTGGGTGTGCTCGACGCAAGCGAATGTCCCCCAACCTTCGGAACAAAGCCGGAAATGGTGCAGGGAATCATCGCCGGGGGTTTGCCCGCTCTCACACGCTCGCAGGAGGGCGCCGAGGACGTCGTCGGAAACGGCGCTCGCGCCATCGACGAGCATGGCGTCGGCGAAAAGGATTTCGTGATCGGCATCGCGGCTTCCGGAACGACGCCATACGTTCGCGCGGCTCTCGAGCGCGCCGCCGAGCTCGGCGCGACAACAGGGATTGTGGCCTGCTCACCGCCGCCGGCGGATCTGGTCGCCAGAGTTGACGTGACCATGTTGCCTATCGTAGGGCCCGAGGCGGTCACCGGCTCGACGCGCATGAAGGCCGGAACTGCGACGAAGCTCGTGCTCAACACGATCACCACCGGCGCGATGATCCGACTCGGCAAAACGTATGGCAACCTCATGGTCGATCTCCGCGCCACGAACAACAAGCTCGTCGATCGGAGCCAGCGGATCGTAATGGAGGTTTGCGGAGTCTCGCGGGAGGAGGCGAAGAAACTCCTCGAAGAGGCCGACAAGAGCGTCAAGACGGCGATCGTCATGCGGAAGAAGGGCGTGTCGCGCGAAGAGGCCAAGCGACTTCTCGCCGAGAACGGCGGTGTGATCCGGCGCATCACCAAAGACGAGCCCCCTCCCATCCGCGAGCGCTGACGTGTCCTCTGGCGTCGTCGTCGGCTTGATGTCTGGCACTTCGCTGGATGGTATCAGCGCTGCGGTCGCGCGCTTCAGGGATTCAGCGGATGGGCGAATCGAAGTCGACCTGTTGGCCTACACGTCGCGCTCCTACTCGCCGGCGCAGCGCTTGCGGCTCAGCGCGGCCCTCGGCGGTGGTACACCTGCCGAGTACTGCCGGCTCAACTTCGACCTCGGCGGATGGCTCGCGGATGCCGCGATAGAAGTGATGGCAGAAGCGGGAATCGCGCGCGATGACATTGCTGCGATCGCTTCGCATGGACAGACCATCTGGCACGAGCCCGGTCACTCCACTTGGCAGACCGGAGAGGCTTCAGTTATCGCGGAGCGCACAGGAATCGACGTCGTCAGCGATTTTCGCGTGCGCGATGTCGCGGCGGGTGGGCAGGGAGCGCCTCTCGTCTCGGTCGCGGATGCAATGCTTTTCGCCTCCGGATCGGATTGGCGCGGCCTGCAGAACCTGGGCGGCATCGGCAACATCACAGTCGTGCCGCCGCACGGCGAGATCGAGGGCGTCCGCGCGTTCGACACTGGGCCCGGGGTCGCGGTGATCGATGGTGTGACGCGCGCCCTGCGGCCTGACCTTCCGTATGACGTCGATGGAAAGCTCGCCAAAGCCGGCCGCCCCAACATGGCGATCGTAAAGGAGCTGCTCGCAGCACCGTACTTCGCATCCCCTCCGCCGAAATCGACTGGACGTGAGCTCTTCAATACCGATTACTTCACAAGGCTCATCGCGCGCGGCCGCGCCGACGGGGCGAGTGACGAAGACATCGTCGCAACCGCGGTACAGCTGACGGCCGAGAGCGTCGGCGATGCGTATCGACGCTTCATCGCCGAGCCGATAAGCGAAGTCCTCGTCTCCGGCGGGGGCGCAAAAAATCCGGCGCTTTTCGCCGCGATCATGAAATCCGCCGCCCCGATTCGTGTTCGCCACTTCGACGAAGTCTATTTCGATGGAGAGGCGAAGGAGGCGGTGGCCTTTG
>DHJO01000118.1:40913-43444 GCA_002404375.1 Gemmatimonadales bacterium UBA4718
CGGGTCAAACCGCACTTCCTCCGCTAGCGGCGATTGCCTCGCTCGAAGACTTGCAATCCATTCGCCGGTCAGCCGCGGTGAGTGCAATTGAAGCGCGGTCGCTCGGCATAAACTGGATCTACGCTCCGGATAGCGACATCGACGTCGAGCCGAATAACCCGATCATCGGCACGCGCTCTTTCGGCAGCGACCCCGAGCGAGTTGCCGAGTACGCCGCCGCGTGGATCGACGCGTGCCAGGCGGAAGGCGTGCTCGCCTGCGCCAAACATTTTCCGGGACACGGCCGCACGACCGTTGACTCCCACAAGGAAACGCCGCGGGTTGAAGAGTCGGCCGAGATACTGCGAGAAACGGATCTCGTCCCGTTCCGCCGCGCGATCGAGCGTGGCGTCGCGTCAATCATGTCCGCGCACGTTGCGTTTCCCGCCTTCGACCCGACCGGCGCACCCGCCACACTTTCACGGGTCATTCTGACCGATCTCCTTCGCAAGGAGATGGAGTTCACCGGCCTCGTTGTCACCGATGCGCTCATAATGGAAGGCGTCTTGGCGGGAGGAGAAGCAGAGGCAGTGGTGCGCGCGTTGTACGCCGGATGCGATTGCCTTCTCTATCCCACTAACCTCGGCGACTCCGTCAGAGCAGTACAAAAAGCGATCGATGACAAGCGTCTCGACGCCGACAGCATCCAGCACTCTCTCGAGCGCCGCAGGAGATGGGCGCGATGGGCGGCGCTATCGAAAGAAACAAATCGCCCCACCCGCGACGAGAGCGGCTGGTCGAGTCAGATCGCCGAGCGTGTCGTCCACATGGTACGTGAGAGGATGCCGCAGCTCCCGCAACCGTGGCATCTCACGATCGTCGACGACGATATTGGCGGTCCATATCCGGCTCCGTCGCGTGAGCCACTGATATCCGCGCTGCGCGCCGGTGGAATCGATCTAGTGCTCGACGCGGATGCCCCGGTCGACGAATCAGGATCAACCGTCGTCGCCGTCTTCGGTGACATCCGTGCCTGGAAAGGCCGGCCGGGATATTCCGCCGGGGCAAAGGACGCTGTGCGGCAGGCCTTGAGCCGATCGTCACGGAGCGACCGCGTGATAGTGGCGTTCAGTCATCCGCGACTCGCCGACGAGCTCGACGTCGATGCTCCGATTGTTTGCGCATGGGGCGGAGAAGCCGTGATGCAGCGGGCGGCTGCGCGCGTGCTGCTCCGCGAAGCTGCGGCACGCATTGAACGGAGTATCGGCACAGCACGATAGTCGCTTCAAACGGGGGAGTCCGATGAGCGAGGCCACTGTTAAGAGTTCGCCGATCCGCATTTTCGGTCAGCCGAAGATGGCAACGCTTCTGGTCCTGGGGTTTTCCTCTGGGCTGCCGTTCTACCTGACGAGCAAAACGCTTCAGGCCTGGATGACCACGGCGAAAGTCGACCTCGCAACCATTGGGTTCTTCAGTCTCGTCACCCTGCCGTACTCGCTCAAGTTCGTCTGGGCGCCCTTGATGGATCGCTACATCCCACCCTTCCTCGGGCGTCGCCGCGGCTGGGTGCTCATCACCCAGGTACTTCTCCTCATCGCGATCGCAGCGATGTCGCTACACGACCCGCGACTAGGCCTGAGAATGCTTGCTGTCAACGCAATAGCCATTGCCTTCTTCAGTGCATCGCAGGACATATCGCTCGACGCCTATCGCACCGACGTACTGGAGAATCGCGAAATGGGTGCGGGCGCAGCCGTGTTCGTGATGGGGTACCGCATCGCCATGATCACCACCGGGGCCCTGGCCTTCTTCCTTGCGGATCGAATACCATGGCCGACGGTGTACCTCATCCTCTCGCTGTTGCTGCTCATCGGCATCGCGGCCACTTTCCTGGCGCGCGAGCCGGTCTTGAGCGACGCGCCACCCAAAACCCTCCTGGAAGCCGTCGTGCTCCCATTCGCCGATTTCTTTCAGCGGGTGGGCATACTGCGAGCCGTGCTCGTTCTGTTTTTTATCGTCGTGTACAAATACTCCGACAGCCTCGCAGGGAGCATGACGACTCCTTTCCTTCTCAAGGCGGGTTTTTCACAGAGCGAGGTGGGCGCCGTCTTTCTTGGCGTGGGGGTCGTCGCGACGATTCTGGGGGTTCTCGCCGGCGGGGCAGCGATCGGGAGGTGGGGGATCAATCGCTCGCTCTGGATCTTCGTCGTCTTTCAGGGCTTGAGCAACCTTACCTATTACGGTTTGTCTCTGGCGGGGAAGAGCCACGGCTTCATGGTGGCTGCGATAATAACGGAGAACTTCGGATTGGGTCTCGTCACAGCGGGAATGACCGCTTACCTGATGAGCATGTGCAACAAGCGCTTCACCGCCACTCAGTTCGCACTGCTCTCGAGCCTCATGGCCGCGAGCAGGGACATACTGGTTGCCCCCGCGGGAAAAATCGCCGAGTCAGTCGGCTGGCCGTCGTTTTTCCTGATCACGGTGACGATGGCGATCCCACCGCTCCTGCTGCTGCCATTCATCGCGCCCTGGTCGCGCGACGTCCCCAT